>DATHFB010000001.1:0-2401 GCA_035318305.1 Steroidobacteraceae bacterium
GCCCCATTCATGACCCGCACCAGGGAGACCACGCCCACGTAGTTGTCGAACCAGGAATCGATGATCAATGCCTGCAAGGGGCCGTTCGGATCGCCCTTGGGCGCCGGTATGCGTTTCACCAGTTGTTCCAACAATTCGGCCACGCCCTCGCCGGTCTTGGCGCTGACCAGGGCGGCGTCCTGCGCCGGGATGCCGATGATCTCTTCGATCTCATGAATGACTTTGACAGGATCGGCAGACGGCAGATCGATCTTGTTGATGACCGGCAGCACCTCCAACCCCTGCTCCAATGCGGTGTAGCAGTTGGCGACGCTCTGGGCTTCTACGCCTTGAGCAGCATCGACCACCAGCAGCGCACCCTCGCAGGCCGCGAGCGAGCGCGAGACCTCATAGGAAAAATCCACGTGCCCCGGGGTGTCGATGAAATTGAGCTGGTACAGCTCGCCGGTTGCGGATTTGAAACCCAGGGTCACGCTCTGCGCTTTGATGGTAATACCGCGCTCGCGTTCCAGATCCATGGAGTCGAGAACCTGGGCCTGCATCTCGCGCGCATCGAGTCCGCCGCATTCCTGAATGAAGCGATCGGCTAATGTCGATTTGCCGTGGTCAACATGAGCAATAATGGAAAAATTGCGGATATTCTTCATCGAGGCCTGGGCTGGGGCAAACCAAGCATTATACCGGTCGGCGGTGATGAGCGAGGGTCTTATCTACCTCTTCCGGGTCTAGGCGTCCGTGACAAACCAATTCTCCCCCGAAGAGCAGTACGGGGATTTTGTGGCCGTAGCGCGCCCGGGCGGCGGGCTGAAGATCCACGTCGATGACATCGACCGGTATGCCGCGCGCTGCCGGCAGGGCAGCCAGGTCGCTCAACATCTCCTCGCACAGGCCGCATCCAGGGCGTGAGTACAGCGAGAATCGCATGGGTTGGGGCCTAGTCAGACGGGCCAGTCCTCTAGCAGGCAACCCGCTAGTGGCGGGGTGGCTCGCCGCTGTTATAGATTTTTACCGAGTGCGCAATGAACTCCACCGTTTGCGCGGGAACCTCGCCCACCGCGGTTACTTGGTGGCCCTGCACGACGGTGGAGAACGCATACCCCGAGCCGACGCGGGCCAGTCCTTGCACGGGGGGCTCAGGTGGGGCGTCGGGGGAAACGGCGGTACCGGGCGCAGCCGCCGATTGCTCTTCGACGAATACGGACACGGTCGCCAGTCCATCGGAATAAACCAAATGACTCGCCGGCACCGAGGCGCCTCCCAGGGTTTGCGCACCCTGTACCGTCAAACGAAATCCCGGGGGCAATTGGCTGGCGCGGTAGGCGCCGAGCGCCGCGGATGTGCTGTCGGGCGACGGCCCTTGGCGCACCCAGCGCATTCCCTCGGTGCGCACGGTGGGCGCCAAGTCGCCGTCCGGAATGTTTTCCGGCATATCCAGGCGCGCAAAGAATATCTGCTCGATGACCTGACCGCGTGAATCGCACAGTTGCGTTTTCAGCGGCATCGCCGTCTTCTCATCGAGCCACAGGCGGTAGCCAAACCGGAACTGATCCTTGGGGTTCACGGCGATCACTCTCGCCGGGCGACCGAGAATATGGGTCGCCGGCATCGTTTCGATGCGGTAGAAGTCACTCACCGACGCGTCGAATTGCGGCAGCGAACCCAAAAAAGGTCCGTTATTCCGGCGCTGCTCGACCAGCACCGTATGCTGATCGGGCAAGTAGCAGGTCAACTCGTCGTTGGCGCGCACGAATTCCCGCCCGGAGCCATCCAGCGACTGCAGCCGTTCGGTTACGCGACCCGACCGCACGCGGTGGACAATGCGCATGGTCTCGACTCGACCGCCGCTCAAGTGAAAAAACGTGCCGTCGTAGTTGCGCGTGGCCAGAGCCTTATTCATCTTCTCCAGCCATTCGCGCGGATCATCGGCGCCTCGCGCCTGCGGCAGCGTCAGCAGCGCTCCGACCAGAGCGCATGGAACCAACCAATGGGCGCGGCTTTGCCGGGGTCGCGTCATGGAGCGACGCGCACATCCGGTGTCAATGTGGGTTGCGCCACACCTTGAATGGGCACCGGTTGCAGCTCATCGTCTTCGATGAGCAAGTCAGCCAGCACGCCCCGTTGACCCAAGCCGGAGGAATACTTGCTGTGCGCGAAAACATAGTTGGTCAATCGGCCAGGGGACAGGGCCGCCGGCACATCCGCAGATCTCGCAGGTACCGTGTAAGAGAGCGCTTCGCGTGCGCCGCCGCCACCCTGAACCGAGGCGTTTTGGGCCGCAAGGATGCTCTGCGGCACACCGCTGCTCTGTGCGGTCAGCGCCGGTGTCGCGCGCGGGCTCGGTGAAATCGCGCGTTGTTGCAAAGCAACGATGGCGACGGTCGCCACACCCGCGGCAACCGTG
>DATHFB010000002.1:0-3874 GCA_035318305.1 Steroidobacteraceae bacterium
TGAAGGTTCGCGGCCGAAAACTGGAAGAGCGGTATCAGGACGTGAACCTCATGGCGCTATGGCTCTGAGCGCGCGCTGTTGCGCGTGAGAACGATATGCGTTGTGTTCGCCGTCGGCACATGCTTGCTGCAACGATAGCCGAGCGCCGCAGCGTCCAATCCTGAAAACAAGTGTTCGCCCGAACCGAGAACTGTTGGAGCGATGGCCAGGTGCATCTCATCGACGAGACCCGCGCGCAGGTATTGCTGGATTGTCGCGACGCCGCCCCCGAGCCGGACATCGAGCCCGTTGGCTGCTTCTTTGGCGCTTTTCAGCGCGGCTTCGATGCCATCAGTGACGAAATGGAATGTTGTGCCACCGGCCATCGTGATGGACGCGCGCGGGTGATGGCTGAGTACGAAGACCGGCACGTGATAGGGTGGGTTGTCGCCCCACCAGCCTTTCCATTGATCATCCGGCCACTCTCCGCGGATCGGTCCGAACATGTTGCGACCGATGATCCACGCGCCGATGTTGGAAAATCCGTGCGCCGCAAAGTCGTCGTCCACACCCGCTGCTCCCGCGGCGTTCCCGAACATCTTCTGGAACGTTTGGGTTGCGAATGCCCATTCGTGCAACGCGGCTCCGCCCACACCCAGAGGATTGTCAATGCTTTGGTTGGGGCCGGCTCCATACCCATCGAGTGAAAGGCTGAAGCTTTCAACACGGAGTTTGGACATCGTTTGGCCCCTGGCGACATGAACCGATGAATTCTACATGCAGGCAGCGGACTAGAGCCTTTGCATTCCGGATCACTTAGAATAACAAGTAAATGGGGAGATTCATTGAAAAACTCACGCAGACATTTCCTAACCCGCGCATCCCTAGGTGTCGTCGGAGCCACCATTGGTGCGTACGAAGTGGCTTCAGCGCAAAGCGGCAATCCACCCAATACGCCTCCCGGCGCACCCTCCGCGTTTGCCACCTCGCCGCCCGTGGGTCCTGAGGTCTCCGCGGCCACGTTCTTGGAAGCCGAGAAATTGATGCAGGTCGATTTGAGCCGGCAGGAATCACTTGACGCCGCCGGCAGTTGGCGGGCCGCCATGGCTCCGCTCTATGAGCGGCGCACCGGACCGAAAAAGATACAGTTGGAATCGGCACTTGCGCCCGCTTCGCGGTGGGAACCCAACCAATTCGGACAAAAGACGAGTGGCGCTCGCAGCCGGTTTGTTCGCGCCAAGATCGAGGAGCAGCCTCTGCCGGCCGGCGATTCGGACATTGCCTTCGCGTCCGTGACGCAACTTTCGCGCTGGATCGAGACGCGGCAACTCTCGTCGGAGAGGCTCACGCAGATCTACCTGAAGCGGTTGGAACGCTTCGATCCGAAGCTCCGGTGCGTCATCACGCTGACGCGCGAGCTGGCGCTTGAACAGGCAAAACGGGCAGACGCGGAGATTGCAGCCGGAAAATATCGCGGACCGCTGCATGGCATCCCCTGGGGCGCCAAGGATCTGCTGGACACGGCGGGCATCGCCACAACGTATGGTGCGGAGCCATTCAGGAATCGCAAACCTGCGGCGGATGCCACCGTGGTTCGGCGGCTGCACGATGCCGGCGCCGTACTGGTTGCCAAGCTGAGCCTGGGAGCGTTGGCGTTGAACGATATCTGGTTCGGAGGCCAGACGATGAATCCCTGGTTGCTGGAGGAAGGATCTTCCGGATCAAGTGCCGGGCCGGGCGCTGCCACAGCCGCGGGTTTGGTTGGGTTTTCGGTGGGAAGCGAGACCGGCGGCAGCATCGTGGCCCCGAGCATGCGCTGCGGTGTGACGGGTTTGCGTCCCACGTATGGCCGCGTGCCGCGCACAGGGGCGATGACGCTTTGCTGGTCGCTCGACAAACTGGGCCCGATGGCGCGCAGCGTCGAAGATACGCTGCTGGTTTTGCGCGCCATCTCCGGGCCTGACAAGCGCGACGTGGCTTGCGTGCCGAGCACGCTGGACTATGACGCGGCCGCGCCCATCAAGGGATTGCGGGTCGGCTATTTTCCTCAGTGGATGAAGCAAGCCACCGCTGTGGATCGTGCCGCGCTCGAGGCGGTTCGGAAGCTTGGCGCAACTGCGACCGAGGTCTCGATCCCGGACTGGCCTTATGATTCGCTGAATGTGATTCTTTTCGCGGAGGGGGCGGCGGCCTTCGAAGAGCTGACGCTCAGCGGCGGCCTGAATCAGCTGAAGATGCAGGTTCCCGATGCCTGGCCGAATATCTTTCGACAATCGCGATTTCTCTCGGCGGTCGATTTCGTTCAAGCCGATCGATTGCGCCGCAAGGTCGCGATCGAAATGGCGCGAGTTTTCTCTCAGGTGGATTTGCTGCTGGTGCCTTCGTTGCAGGACGAGATATTGGTCATCACGAACGCCACAGGGCATCCTTCGCTGACGCTTCGCGCGGGTTTCGTCGAAGTCTCTGAGGCGCGCAGCGATTGGGCGCCGGACGCCGCGAACCCGCTGCCGAAGTTCAACCCGCCGCGCCGCGTACCACACGGCGTTACTCTGATTGGACGTCTTTTCGACGAGGGGACGATCGGGCGGGTCGGCGTGGCTCTCGAACGCGAATTTGGGGTGGCAGCCGAGAGACCAACGGGGTTCTGAGAATAAGATATCTCTTCTGAGCGGGCCGACCGTAGGCTGCGAGTTCACGCCGCTCAATCAATACTACAAAACTCAAAAGGTAATTCGATGAAGAAAATTCTGATGTCCATGGCGATCTATTGCGCGGCGTCCTCATTCGGCGCGGCGCTCGCGAGCCCCGGCCCGAACTCGATCGCGCCTACAGTGTCAATCGCAGCGCCGAAGGATCGGGCATATCCCGGCGAAATTCGTCTCAAAGTCGATGCATCCGATCTTGAGCGGCGCATCGTGCGAGTTCACGAGACCTTGAGCGGCGTAAGCACGGACACCGTCCTGCTTTATCCAAAGTGGCTGCCGGGCACGCATGCACCCGAAGGTCCCATCGACAGGCTCGCGGGTATCAGGATAACCGCGAACGGTGCGCCGGTGCCCTGGACGCGCGATACCGTCGATGTCTACGCGTTTCACGTGCATCCGGCCGCGGGTGTGAAATCGATCGATATTGATTTCGACTACCTGTCCCCAACCAGCCCGAAAGTCGGCGCCATCGAGATCTCTCGCGATATTCTGCTGCTCGAATGGAATTCCCTCGTCTTCTACCCGGCCGGCTACTTCACGCGGCAGATTCCGGTGGAGGCAAGCCTTACCTTGCCGGTCGATTGGAAATTCGGCTCTGCGCTGGAAACCGCGTCTGCGAGCGGCGCGGAGACGAAATTCAAGCGGGTTAGCCTCAATACTTTTGTCGACAGTCCGGTATATGCGGGCCGGTATACGTCGCGGCTCGACCTTGATCCCAGCGGCCCGGCGCCGGTTCATCTGAACCTGTTCGCCGATCGGCCGGAGCTGCTTGCGATCAAACCTGAGCAACTCGAGGCTCACCGAAATCTCGTGCAGCAGGCCTATAAGCTCTTCGGCTCGCACCACTACTCTCACTACGATTTTTTGTATTCGTTGAGCGATCAGGTTCAACAGAACGGCCTCAAACACCATCAGTCGAGCGAGGATGGCAGCGATCCTGAAGCCTTGACCGAATGGAACAAAACCGCGTTCGGCCGGGATCTGCTGGCCCATGAGTTCACGCACTCCTGGAACGGCAAGTTCCGGCGTCCGGCGGATCTGTGGACTCCCAACTATCAAGTGCCGATGCAGGACAGTCTGTTGTGGGTGTATGAGGGACAGACCCAGTATTGGGGTGAGGTGCTCACGGCTCGCTCGGGCCTGTGGACGCATCAGCAGGCGCTCGACCAGCTCGCGCTCACGGCGGCATA
>DATHFB010000003.1:0-3425 GCA_035318305.1 Steroidobacteraceae bacterium
TTTGTCGTTGCTGCTCCGACGTGAATGACCCTAGTCGAACGGTGATCAGGAGGGGCCACCTTCAGGCGCCACCTCGAATGGCCGCTCCGGATGCATGCGAAACGCAAGCCCGGCGCCGAGCAACAACAGGCCAATCGAGCCGGCAAATGGCAAGGTCCAGCTTCCGGTCTTGTCGATCAGATAGCCGAACACGAAGGGTGAAATGATGCCGGCAACGCCGAAGCCGAAATTCATCATGCCGCTCGCCGATCCCGAATATTTTGGCGCGATGTCCATCGGTACTGCCCAGATCGGGGCGACCACCAGTTCGACGGAAAAGAATGCCGCGGCGAGTGAGATCGCCACGACGTTGACGTCGTGAACCAGGATCACCGGAATCAGGAACAGAAAGCCGCCGAGCATACCGGCCACGATGACGTTACGCCGTGCCGCATTCCGGTCTCCGGTACGCTGCAGGATCTGGTCGCTCACCACGCCACCCAAGGTGTCGCCGATCACGCCGGCAAGGAAGACGCCGGCCGAATAGAATGCCGATTGCGTCAGGCTCTGCTGATAGTTCTGGTAAAAAAACGATGGTATCCAGCTTAGAAACAGCCACAGCGTCCAGCCGTAGCAGAAATCGACCGCGGTCACCGGCAGCATGCGGCGAAATAACTTGAACCATGGCACCGGCCTGGTCGCGCCTCGGCTGCGTACAGGGAGCGCTGCGAGTTCCTCGGCGGTCAGTGGCGGCGCTGCCGGTACATCACGAAAGTACCATAACCACACGAACACCCAGACCAGGCTCAAGAGCGCAAGGACAACGAACGCACCGCGCCACGACACCAGCCCGACCAGCAAGGCAATCAGAGGCGGCGTGAGCGCGTTTCCGATCCGGGCCGACGAATGCGTGATGCCTTGGGCGAAACCCCAACTACGCTCCGGCACCCACGCCGCCATGGCGCGCGTCGCAGTCGGAAAGGTCGCGCCTTCGCCGATACCGAGCGCAAGCCGCGCGGCGAACAGGCTCGCAATTCCGCCGACGGCGCCGGTTGCCGCCGTCGCCGCGCATACGATAAGACCGCTGACGAACAGCGTCCGACGCGCACCGAATTTATCGCCGAAATAGCCTCCGATCAGCTGGAACAGCGCATACGGATAGGCGAATGCCGAAAACACCAGGCCAAGTTGGGTGTTGCTTAAATCAAGGTCAGCCTTGATCAGCGGCGCGGCTGTCGAGATGTTGACCCGATCCACGTAGAGGATCAGGTACATGAGACAGATGATCAGCAGGACCGTATTGGAAACGCCTAATCGGCGCATCAGACCGGCGCCGCACTGCCCTTGATCTGCGTCCGGTGCATGATGCGGCGTGCGGAGTCGTCGAACGGGTCGCGCCGATGCATGGTGCAGCGATTATCCCACAGCACGAGGTCGCCGACCTTCCAGACGTGCTCCCAGGCGAATTCCGGGCGCGCGACGAAATTCCAGAGCTCGTCGAGCAGCGCCTCGGAGTCCGCAAGTTCGAGCCCCATGAGATACGCATTGCGCCGGCGGCCGAGATAGAGCATGCGCCGCCCGGTGTCGGGGTGGACACAGACCAGCGGGTGTACGGCGCCGGGCGACTTCCTCGGATCGTCGGTTGCGGTGACGCCCTGGCGCAGATAGCCGCCGCTGTTGTAGGTGCCGTCGTGCTTGATCTTCAAGTCCGCGATCCGGCGCTTCAACCTGTCCGGCAATGCTTCGTAGACCGCGTACATGCTGCAAAACGAGGTGTTGCCGCCGGCAGGCGGCACCTCGAGCGCATAAAGCATGCTCGCCATCGGCGGAACGTCGAGATACGACATGTCGGTATGCCAGACGGCTTCGCCGGCGCCGAGGCTGCCGATCGGCTGGCCGTTCACGGTCACGTTTGAAACGATGTAGATTTCAGGCAGCCCCTCGACAAAGCGCCGGCCAGTCTCCTGTACCGGAGCCCAGTCGAGATCGCCGAAGCGTCGGCTGAACGCAATGAGGTCTTGGTCGCCGAGCGTCTGGCCGCGCGCCAGAATGACCTGGTGGTCGTGCCAGGCGCGCTCGAGCGCCGTGAATTGCGATGCATCGATATTTCTGAGATCGACGCCGCGCACCTCGGCGCCAAGTGTAGCCCCGGTCGAAATCACCTCGATCGGCTTACGCTGGACGTCGCCCGCGATTTCACTCTGAACGTTTAAAACCATCGGAACTCTCCAGCTGCGTGGGCCAATCCGCAAAAATATTATCATCACGCAGTGGGCGAGGGAAGGTTACGGCACAACTACGTGAACGTTTGCCGTCTAAAAATTCTGCGCCGCGAAGCGTGGCGCCGAGTTGAAACGAGTTCGCGGCCCGGTCGGTGGCGTAACGGTCGCAATGAAGTTATGCTTTCGCCATAGAAGTCATTGCGCCGCCCGAAGGTTACCAATCGGCTCCATATGAGGTCTGAAGGATTGACGCTGGCATGGTTCTCATAGCGTTGGCGACAGCTTCGTGAATGAAGCGCATGGCGAGGCGGTCGCGCCAGAGCCGCGGGATCGTTTCATTCCGCTGCGGAAGTCGGATATTGTCGGCGGGCTCGTCGCCGAGGGCCGCCTTGACGACATCCAGCAGGACGGACTTAAACAATTTGCCCGCATGCTGGGCGCCATTTTCCACCACCAGTATTTCGAAGAACTTGACCGGCTGCGCGAGGCCTACTTTTACTTCGACCCGGAGGTCGATCCGAAAGCTTGCGGCGCCGCCAACGATCGCGAGGCGGCCTATCGCCGCCTGAGCGAAGAGTTCGTCCGTGTATTGACGGAGGCCAACTTCGTCGAAATCACGCATGACGAGATCGCGCGCGCCTTTGGCGAGCACGCCCTGGTGCGCGTGAAGATCAAGGCGCCGGTCGAGGACTATCGCGATGTCCGCATGTTCCGCCGCGGGCACCACAAGGAGACCATCGATATTCCGGCCTGGTTTGGTTTGCGCAAGCGTCCGCTCGAAATCGAGGTCTACGACGATGTGGTGATGATGGTTGCGACCAAGTCCGACGACACGACGCCGGCTGGTTCCCGCAAGGCGCTCGGGAGCGCCAGGCGGCGTAAACAGAAGATTCGCGGCGGCGCGGTACTGTTCAAGTATTTCCGCCATATCGCCCGCGGCGATCTCGAGGCCTTGTTTCCCAATGTCCGCGTGGTGATGAGTCTGTCCGACCATTTTACGCTGGGGGTGCCGGCGCTTGTCGGCGGCGTACCGATCCTGCTCAAGCTCGCCTCGACCATGACGGTATTGTTTGTCGTAGCCGGCTTCTATCTCGGCCTCAACGGCACGATGCGCGATAACGACGTGGAGCAGGCGCTGGCCGCGCTCAGCGGCCTGTTCGCGCTTGGCGCCTTCATGTTGCGACAATGGGGAAATTTCCACCGCCAGTCGCTGATCCATCAGAA
>DATHFB010000004.1:0-3695 GCA_035318305.1 Steroidobacteraceae bacterium
AAAGGTCTGTCTGCTTTCATCGTGCCGACGGATACGCCGGGTTTTCTCGTGGGGCGTCCCGAGCACAAACTCGGCATCCGCGCTTCCGACACCTGTGCCATCACCTTCGACAATTGCCGGATCGGCGCGGATGGCCTGCTGGGGCCACGCGGCAAGGGATTAGGGATCGCATTATCCAATCTGGAGGGCGGGCGCATCGGTATTGCCGCGCAAGCCATCGGCATAGCCCGTGCGGCATTCGAGGCGGCGCTGGCCTATGCGCAGACACGCAAGCAATTTGATCAGCCCATTTCCAAATTCGGCAGCATCAGCAACATGCTGGCGGATATGCACACTTCCATCAATTCCGCGCGGCTGCTGACGCATCACGCCGCCCGCCTGCGCAGCTTGGGTGAGCCCTGCCTTTCGGAGGCCTGCCAGGCTAAACTGTACGCCTCGGAGATGGCCGAGCGGGTTTGCTCCCAGGCCATTCAAATTCACGGTGGCTACGGCTACCTGGCGGACTACGATGTCGAGCGTTATTACCGCGATGCGCGCATCACGCAGATTTATGAAGGCACGAGCGAGATCCAGAGGCTGGTGATAGCCAGGGAATTGCTCGAGCACTCGAAACTTTAAAAGAGAGGTATTGATATGACGCCCAAACCCGCACTACAGGGTCAAACCGCGGATACGGTCAAGTTGCTGATCAACGGCAACTTCGTCGAATCCAAGACGACCGAATGGCACGACGTCATCAATCCCGCGACACAGAAAGTGCTGGCGCAAGTCCCGTTCGCGACGGACGGGGAAATTGACGCTGCCGTGGCCGCAGCCAAGGAAGCCTATAAGACTTGGAAAAACACGCCGCTGGCGGCGCGTGCCCGGATCATGCTGAAACTGCAGGCTTTGGTACGCGAGCACATGGGTCGCATCGCACAAACCTTGAGCGCCGAACAAGGCAAGACGGTCGCCGATGCCGAGGGCGATGTTTTTCGCGGCCTGGAAGTCGTCGAACACGCGTGTTCCATCGGCAGCTTGCAGATGGGAGAGTTCGCCGAAAATGTGGCCGGCGGCGTCGACACCTACAGCATTCGCCAACCCATCGGCGTATGCGCAGGGATCACGCCCTTTAATTTTCCGGCGATGATCCCCTTGTGGATGTTCCCCATGGCCATTGTCTGCGGCAACACCTTCGTCCTCAAGCCCTCGGAACAGGACCCGCTGACGCCGATGCTGCTGGCAGAGCTCGCGATCGAGGCCGGCGTGCCTCCCGGCGTGCTCAACATCATCCATGGCGGCAAGCGCGCGGTAGACGCGATTTGCACGCATCCGGATATCGTTGCCATTTCCTTTGTCGGCTCGACGCCGGTGGGCACGCATGTGTACAACTTGGGCACGCAGCACGGCAAGCGTGTACAGGCCATGATGGGCGCCAAGAATCACGCGGTGATCATGCCGGATGCCAACAAGGAACAATCGCTCAATGCCTTGGTCGGCGCGACGTTCGGCGCCGCCGGTCAGCGCTGCATGGCTACCTCCGTGACGGTGCTGGTGGGCGAGGCGCAGCGCTGGATCCCCGACATCGTCGCCAAGGCGAAGACGCTCAAGGTGAATTCGGGCAGCGAAAAAGGCACGGACATCGGGCCCGTCATTTCGCGCACCGCCAAGCAGCGCATCCTGGGATTGGTGGAAGACGGCATCAAGGAAGGTGCGAAGCTCGAATTGGATGGCCGCGGCGTCAAGGTCAACGGATTCGAGAACGGCAATTTCATCGGACCGACGATATTTTCCGGCGTTACGCCGAACATGAAGATTTATACCACCGAGATCTTCGGACCTGTGATGGTCATCGTCGGTGTGCAGACCTTGAACGAAGCCATCGATCTGATCAACAAAAATCCCTTCGGCAACGGCACCGGGCTCTTCACGCAGAGCGGCGCGGCCGCGCGCAAATTCCAAAATGAAATCGACGTGGGACAGGTCGGCATCAACGTGCCGATACCCGTGCCCGTGCCGTTTTTCAGTTTCACCGGATCGCGCGGCTCGAAGCTCGGCGATCTTGGCCCCTACGGCAAACAAGTGATTCAGTTTTACACGCAGACCAAGACGATTACCTCGCGTTGGTTCGATGACAGCACCACGTCGGGCGGTGTCAACACGACGATCAGCCTGAAATGAAGATCGGTTTCGTTGGGCTTGGCCATATGGGTGCGCCCATGGCGCGCAATCTGCTCAAGGCCGGGCATTCGCTGGTGGTCTATGACGTCGTGCAACGCAACGTCGATGCGTTGAAGGCCGCGGGGGCAGGCGCCGCCCAGTCCGCGGCTCGCGCCGCCGACGGGGCCGAATTGGTCATCACCATGCTGCCTTCCTCGCCCCACGTCAAAACGGTTTACCTCGGGAATGACGGGGTTTTGGCAGGCGTTGCGCCGGGCGTGGCGCTCATCGATTCGAGCACCATTGATCCGCATACCGCGCGTGAAGTGGCCGTGCTCGCCGCACAGCACGGCAATCCGATGGCGGATGCGCCGGTGTCGGGCGGCACGGGCGGCGCCGAAGCCGGCACATTGACATTCATGGTCGGCGGCGATGCCGGCGTGTTCGAGAGGATTGCGCCGGTTTTGCGCCACATGGGCAAGAACATCGTCCACTGCGGCGAGAGCGGCACCGGCCAAGTCGCCAAGATCTGCAACAACCTGCTGCTCGGCATCAGCATGATCGGCGTGTCCGAGGCGATGAACTTGGGAGTAGCGCTCGGCATCGATGCGAAGGTGCTGGCGGGGATCATCAATACCTCGAGCGGCCGCTGCTGGAGCTCCGACACCTACAACCCCTATCCCGGCGTCATGAAAAATGTGCCGGCGGCGCGCGGCTACACCGGCGGCTTCGGCGCGGACCTGATGCTCAAAGATCTGGGACTCGCCGTCGATGCGGCGAAGCTCTCCAAGCAACCCGTCGTGTTGGGTGCGCTGGCACAGCAGCTGTACCAGATGTTCAGCGCGCAGGGCGCGGGCGGCCAGGACTTCTCCGCCATCATCAACTTGTATAACCAGAAGTCTTGAGGCGGGAACTGCATGATTGAATGCGCGATCGACGGGTCCGTCGCCCTGGTGACCTTGAACAATCCTTCGGCCAACACCTTCACCGCGGCGGGGTTGGAGCAATTTCACGCGCTCATCGGCGATTTGAATCGCAATTTGCAGGTACGCGCGGCCGTGATCACGGGTCACGGCGAGAAGTTCTTCAGCGCGGGCGCCGACCTGAAGGAGTTTGCGAGCGGCGACAAGGTACACGCCCGCTTGATGGCACAAAGATTCGGCTCGACCTTCGAGGCGCTGCAGGAATCGCGTCCGGTATTCATTGCCGCAATGAACGGCTACGCGATGGGCGGCGGCTTGGAATGCGCTCTGGCCTGCGACATGCGCATTTGCGAGGAGCATGCTCAGATGGCGCTGCCCGAACCCTCGGTGGGCTTGCTCCCCTGCGGCTGCGGCACCCAGACCTTGCCCTGGCTGGTGGGTGAGGGCTGGGCAAAGCGAATGATATTGACCAACGAACGGGTCAATGCCGAGACCGCTCTGCGCATCGGCTTGGTGGAACAAGTCGTGGCGCGCGGCCAAGCAAAACCCGCGGCACTGGAACTCGCCAAGCGCGTGTCGGCCTTGAGTCCCAGCGCCGTCGCTTACAGCAAGACCTTGATTCATCAGGCCCGG
>DATHFB010000005.1:0-8468 GCA_035318305.1 Steroidobacteraceae bacterium
CACATTGCGGGATTGTGGGTCAGCTTGAACAATCAGGCCGCCGTACCTGGTCCCTTGAGTGGGTCCTTTGATGATGAGGCGAAGCCGTTGCCTGTATGCAGCATAGGCGCGCTCACTTGGGATGGCGTCGACGGCGTAGCCACGCTCCAAAGCCCCGAGCCTTGGCAACAGCCCCTTTCGCATTCTTGAGCGCACGTCGTGCCCAGAGAAACTCGGTCGCTAATATGGCAATGCCAACCGCAATGATTGGCAAACCGGGCCCAGGCAATACCAGCAAAGCCATGCCGACCAGCAGCACCGTTCCACCGAGCAGTGCGACAATCACCTTCTTCATGAGTCGATGCTAGATGTCCTTTTGTCCCACATCAACGTTCTGTTGCGGTCCGCATGCTGAGGCTATAGTAGCAATCGGCGGTCCACATAGTAGGAGTTAGCATGAGCAAGATTACCTATGAAATCGTTCGACACGATGGCGGTTGGGCCTACAAAGTCGATGAGACATTCTCGGAAGCCTTCAGGACCCATGACGAGGCGCACAAAGCCGCGGAGCGGGCGGCTAGGGAACAGGCCGAGCCGGGCGAAGCGACCGTCATCTCCTATGAGGACAAAAAGGGCCACTGGCACAAGGAAAAATCCCCGGGAGATGATCGTCCGGAGGCGGAAGTCGAGGATTGAAGACTAGCGTGCTGTCCCTGCTTGCTATGGCCGTTGTTGGTTGTGCAGTGCCTAGATCAGCGGCAGCGTGATGGTGAACACGACGCCGCTGCCATCCTCGCGGTTCGCAGCCACGGCGGTGCCGCCGTGAAACTCGGCGATGAGCCGCACGATGTACAAGCCCAAACCGAAATGCGGCTTGTCGTCCCGGCCTTGCCGTTGTTCGAACAATGATTCGAACAGGCGCCCCACCAGGGCCTGCGGGATGAGCGGCCCATCGTTGGTGACCTGCAGCGCGTAGTAGCTCTGAACCCGTTCCAGCTGCACGACGATCGTACCGTCCGGCGGGCAGAAGTCGACGGCATTCTCGATGAGCTTGTCGAGCAGCTGGACCAGAAGATCGGGTGCGCCGAGAACGAAGCATGGATTTTCCGGCAACTCGATGGAGAATCGAGCGGCGGGGAAGCCGTCGCGATACGCCGCGACCGCCGAGACCAGCAAATCACGCAAATCGAAATTCACGCGTTCGGATTGTTTGATGCTCTCCTCGACCCGTGCTGCCGCGCCCAGCGCGCTCAAGATGGATTGCAGGCGCTGAGTTCCTTCTCGCGCCCTCGTGATATAGCGCAGCTGATCGTCGCGCAGGCCCTCGGACTCCAGATTGTCCAATGACGAGCGTACGATGGTCAGCGGCGTGCGCAATTCATGCGACAGCTTTCCGCCCAACGTGCGCAGATACTGTGCATGTTCATTGAGCCGCGCCAACAGCCGCTCGAAGCCGCGCGACAGCGCGCCGATCTCATCCGCGCTGGACGATTCCGGCATACGCAGCTGGATTGTGCCATCGCTGCCCACGGCGGAATCCGCCGCCGCCTGCAGGCGTCCGATGCGCAAGCTGATCCACGTGGCAAAGGCGAACATGATGATGACCGCAGACGCGGTGGCGATCAGCGTGAGGTTGAACAGCCGCGTCAGTGCGCGGTCGCGCAGCGCCAGCAGCTGGTCTGCCGCCTGCTCCAGAACAACCGCTCCGTGAAGCTGTCCGTCGATCAGAATCGGCGCCGCCGCCGTCAGCAGCAACTCGCGCTTGCTCCCGCCCAGCACCCATTGCGCGTGCGGATGCCCCTTGAGGGCTTCGCTGACGCTGTCGCCGCTGAGGCGATCCGGCGACGACGACAACGTGGGCATGTCGGAGGTGTCTACGCCCATGAAGTAGCGATACCAAATGGGCTCGGACTCTTCCGAACCGCGTTGTCTGGAAGCAATATTGCCGGCCGCTCCCAGCTTCAGGGCATTGGCATCGACGACGGTGGCGCGTGTGCCGTCGCGGATGTAAGTCTCCAGCAGCGTGTCCAACCCTGCCGTTGCAAAAAACAGGCGGCCACCGTCCGGACTGTCTGCCGCAATGCCGGCCTGTCCGCTGCCTCGTCCATCGATGGCCTCGATCCACAGACGCCGGCCGACGAAGCTCAAAGGTATGCGTATTTCCAGGTGGTAACCCGCGGCCGTCTGCAGCCAAAAAGCTTGGATGCGCGGCTCGGTCACGACCCGATCCCCGTCATCTCCCTTGACCACGCCTTGCGCGGCAATCAAACCCGGTGCATTCGTGCCGAAGAAATACGCGGCGCGGCCGCCGGGTCCATCAAGCGTCAGGTTGACTCGATCGAATCGGTCTTTGTCAGGCTGGACATGGTTGGGCTCCGCATCGAAATGCGGGTCGTCCACATCGAGATATAAATAAAGATAGTGCTCCGTCGATCCAGCCTGAAGGCGGGCGCGATATCGGGTGGCAGTAGGCAGTAGGGTGGGTTCAGCGGAAATATCCCAATCTTCGAGGTAGCCATCGAGCAGCGGCTGCGTCACCAGCGGGTATACGTACAGATCGCCCGCAGCCGCCGAAAAGGCTCGGGCGTCGTCAGAATCGTGAAACACGCGCTGCGGCTGCGCCGTTAGTGCATCGGCAATGGTGGCGGCGCCGGCCAACAGCGATTGCTCCTGTGAACTGCGCAACGCCGTCTCGAGTTCGCGGGCGTACTGGCAACCGGCCCAGGGCAACACCAGGGTGGTGAGCGCGACGATCAACAATTGAAGTCGAATGCTCACTCGACCCAGCGATAACCCATTCCATAGACGGTTTGAATGGCATCAAAGGCGGCGTCGACCTGCTGGAACTTGCGCCGCACGCGCTTGATATGCGAGGTGATGGTGTTGTCGTCCAAGACGACATTCGCGGCATCCATCAGTTGCTGACGATTCTTGACGTGCCCCGGATTGCGCGCCAGGGCATGCACGATCCAAAATTCCGTCAACGACAGCGTGACCGCAGCGCCGTTCCAGGTGGTTTGCATCTTCTCGCCATCGATCGACAGCGCGCCGCGCCGTACTATCTCCGCGGCATTATCGGGCCGCCGCAGGGCGTCGATGCGCCTGAATAGTGCCGCGACGCGCGCCGCCAGATGCGGCAAGCTGACATCCTTGGTGAGAAAGTCATCGGCGCCGAGCCGCAATCCCGAGACCGCGTCGAGTTCGCTGTCCCGGGCGGTCAGAAAGATGATGGGCAGCTCCGCCGACAGCGCCCGCAAATCGCGGCACAGATCGAATCCACCTTCGGCCTCATCCTCCAGCGATATGTCGATGATGGCGAGATCAGGCAAGCGAACATTGAACGCCTGCATGGCGGTTCGGCGATTGCCGTAGGCCTTGATCGAATAGCCGTGGCGAGCCAGCGCCGCCGCGTAATTCTCCCGCAAAGCCGGCTCGTCCTCGACGATGGCGATCTGCTTTTTCATTCGTGAATCATAGCTGAATACGGGCATGCAGCCGCGATAAGCGGCGCACCGATGAGCGTTGCCATGATTCGCCAGAATTGGCCTGCGGATTGCCCTTTTTGCGGCCCCAAAAATGAGGCTTGTCCGCAGACACTGGTCTCGTACAAAGACGAGGAGAGACCGATGTCCCATACGACTCTGCAGCACAACCGCTCCCCAGGCGCCTTCTGGACTTTGCGGCGCGAAGCGTCGCTCAATTGGCTGGCGCTCGGATTGCTGCTGGCGGCTTGGAATGCGTCCGACAATGATGCTGCGGCAGGTGTAGACGCGCGGCGCAGGCCGGAGGCCTTGCGCGGCTATTCCTATGTCTCCGTTCGGGCCGCAAACCGCATGACCTCAAACCGTATGACCTCAAACCGTATGACAGAGGTCAATCGGTAGCTGCCGTCAAGGAATCGTCACAGTAGTGTAATCCTCGCAGGCTCTAATGTTAGCAAGCATGCTTGCTGCCGAAAATCAAAAGCAAATCTTGATTGTTGATCGGGACGTTGCAACGGTCGAGCCGCTGCGCCAGCACCTGAAGCACGTCGGTTTTGTGGTGCTGGCCATCTCCGATGGGGCTGCCGCTGTCGTCGCGGTCGAATTGCGTCCGCCGCAGCTGGTCATCGTGGACTGGAACATGCCGGGCCTCGCTCCTCTCGAGTTACTGGAGTGCGTGCGCAAGGCACGTCTGGTGCAGCCCCTCAGGCTGATCATCTTGTCGGATCTGTCGGGTGAGCACGAGATCGTCTCCGGATTGAATATGGGTGCCGATGACTACATAGCGAAACCTTTTTCGGTCCGCGAAGCCGTTGCCAGGATTAACGCAGTATTGCGGGCCCGCCGTCACGATACCAACCGCGCGGCATTGAGCTTCGACAGCCTGACTCTGAATACGTCCACCAATCGTGTGACAGCGCAAGGCGCGGTATTGAACGTGCGAGGTGCGGAGTATCGGTTGCTCGAATTTTTGATGTCGCATCCAGGCAAGACATTCAACCGCACGCAGCTTCTCGCGCAAGTGTGGGCCGGCAATGCCGAAATCGACGAACGTACGGTTGACGTCAACGTGCAGCGCTTGCGCAAGATACTGGCGGCGCCCGGATACGAAGCGTGCATCCAAACTGTACGCGGCTTCGGCTACAGGTTTATAGAGAGATAGATCGCGCTTCTTGTTTCACGCGACGTTCCACGGCTAACCCTCTTTTTTGTAAGCAAATCTTCTCCTCCGAGTCACGGATCCGTAACAACAAATCGCGATTGTGACCAGGTAGTAATTGTTCTAGGGATACCTGGGAGGGAGACATGATGGATCGCGACCCACCGACGCTGCGATTGCGCACAGTCTTCATATCGGACATTCATCTGGGCTTCAAAGGATGCAGTGCGGACCTGCTGCTGGATTTCTTGCACCATGTAGAAATGGATACGTTGTTCTTGGTGGGTGACATCATCGACGTATGGAACATGCAAAGGTCGATGTTTTGGCCGCAGTCCCACAACAACGTTCTGCGTACTATCTTGGGTAAAGCCAAGCGCGGAACCAAAGTTATTTTCGTCCCCGGCAACCACGATGAGGTATTCCGGGAATTCGACGGTGCCGTCTTCGGCAACCTGGAAATTCATCGCGAATACATTCATCAAGGCGCAGACGGCAAGAGAATGCTCGTGCTCCATGGTGACGAGTTCGACAGCGTCGTGAAATGCAGCCCCTGGCTCGCGAAGTTGGGCAGCAACATTTACGATGTCTTGCTCGCGGCAAATCCCTATATCAATTGGCTGCGGCGCAAGTTCGACCTGCCGCATTGGTCACTGTCTTCATATCTGAAAAACAAGGCCAAGACGGCAGTTCAATATATCGGCAGCTTCGAAGATGCGGTGGCGCAGGCAGCGCGCAAGCGCGGCGTCGAGACCGTGGTTTGCGGGCATATACATCGCGCCGAAATGCGCGAAATCAACGGAATCATGTATTGCAACGATGGCGATTGGGTTGAAAGCTGCACTTCCCTGGTCGAGGACATGAACGGCCAATTGCGATTGATCGATTGGCCCAAGCTTCGCGCGCAAGTGCATGCGATGCCCCTCGCCCTGCCGATCGGTCAGGCGGCATAGAGGCAATGAAAATGAACGACGTCTGCGATACCTGGAGTTCTGCCTGGGCCGAGCTGCAAAAAACGCTGGCTCAAGCCCCGGCGCCTGCTTCCAGGATGCAAAGCAGCTTGCCGGGCGCCAATACGTGGCTCGGCCGGGCACGCCAACCCACTACCTGGAAACCGCTGCAAAGTTCGGCAGCCGCTCCTGTGCTCTAGAATTATTGTCGCAACTGTCGCCCAATCGTCATATTTGTGCGGCAGGATCGAGGCCTGACTACTGGGAGCGCGCGTCCATGAGCAGTCTCGATCCAGGCGGCGAGCCGGCAACGCAACTCTTGGAGCGCCGCTGGTTCGCGCTGCTGTCGGCGATCAGAAGCTTGCAAGCCGAATGCGGTGTCTTGCTGGAGGCGTCGATGCTCGCCGAAGTGTCGTGGCGCCGCGCATGCGTGCAGCTCGCGGAATTCGAAGCCCTGCGGGACGTGCTCGAAGAGCAGATGTCCACGCCTTTCGAAGCGAGACAAACAAGCGCCGCCTAGGCTCCAGACGAAAAGCGGATCCCCAGGCGCCGATAAACGTTCGCCAGCAACCACATCGGCCCGATCATGAGAAATTGCAAATCCTTGAAGAAGGACGGGCGTTTCTTCTCGATGGCATGGCCGATGAACTGACCGATCCAGGCCAGGACGAACAGGGTCGCGCAAATGAGCCACATCGGCGCCAAGACGTTGTGATTCACGGCATCGACGGACCAGAGCATGAGCACAAGCAAGGGCAAGATGCCGAGCGCAAGCGGGATGGACAGGAGTGCGTAGTAGATGACCGCCAACAGCGTTATCACGGTGGCCCAGTTCGCTAAAGGAATGATTGCGCGGACGCTTGCGGGAAAGGGTGTGATCCACAAAAATCCCAGCACGCACCACAGAATCACCGGCACGCAGATCCAATGCAGCGCCTCATTGGTCGGGTTGCGGTGACTCGAGCCGTATTCGTCCAACCACTGGTCCGCCGTGCGCATGGCGTGACCGTACGCCCTTGCGCTCGGCAACTCAAATGGCTTACTGAGAGAGGATTCCCTTGCCGGGGGTCGTGGAATAGGCAGGGCGGATATAAGACTGTTCCAAGTCGCGCTGCGTTTGCTCTTGCATCCTGTCGAGTTGCTCGGCCGTATAGCAGCGCGTGTCCCGCGAGATGTGCGAGCCCGTGACCAAATTCGATCTGCAGAAGAGCTGCTGACCGTCTTTGCTCATCACTTTAAGATTGAGATTTTTGGCGGCCGCCAATCGCTGAGCTTCGACATCGGCCGTCGGCGCGGTGGCTCCGGAAGGCGAGTTATAGGGTGCCGCGGCTGCCGACGCTGGGACTGCTGCCGACGCTGGCGTTGACGCTAATGCTGGAGATCCCGGTGCTGAGGCCGTCGCAGGCGCGGTGCCAAGGCGGGTCGGCGCACTCGGCTGACTGGCGCAGCCAACCATGGCCATCGCCGTCAACAACATCAATACGCGCATGCCGAGGTATCCTTCTTCGGTTGAGTAACGGGTAGCCAAGGGTAGCGCATCAATCATCGCAGGACCAGAATCGGGCCTGCGCCAAATTCACATAATCCGCACCGCGACAGGCCTTACCCAAGGGATAGCGCTCGGCCCGCGCGGTGAACAACCATAAAAAAAGCCGCCAATGCTTCGGCGGCCTTAGTACCTGGACCTTAAAACTCGAACGATCAGGCGACGGCCATCAGGCCCTTGAGTTTGCTGATGGCATTCGATTCAACCTGACGCACGCGCTCCGCAGAGATGCCGTATTCATCGGCCAGCTCATGCAGCGTTGCCTTATCGTCGGTCATCCAGCGGCGCTTCAAGATGCTGCGGCTGCGCTCGTCGAGTTTCTCGAGCGCCATTCCCAAGCGGTCGGTCGAATCCTCCTCCCACTCGGCGCGCTCTACCTCGATCGCAGGATCGGCATTGCTGGCCGGCAAATACATGGCCGGCGAGTAAGCCTCTTCCTCGTCGCTTTCCGGGGTCGGATCGAAGGACATGTCGCGCGCCGACAGGCGCTGCTCCATCTCGCGCACATCGGCCACATCGACACCGAGGTCGCGGGCAACCGCCGCCGTTTCCGCTTCCGACAGCCACGCCAAGCTCTTCTTCTTCTTGCGCAGATTGAAGAACAGCTTGCGCTGCGACTTGGTGGTGGCCACTTTGACCAGGCGCCAGTTGCGCAGCACGTATTCGTGAATCTCAGCACGAATCCAATGAACGGCGAACGACACCAGCCGCACGCCCACCGTGGGATCGAAGCGCTTCACCGCCTTCATGAGACCCACATTGCCTTCTTGCACCAGGTCACCCATGGGCAAGCCATAACCCAAGTATCCGCGTGCAATGTGCACCACGAATCTCAGGTGCGAGAGCACGAGTTGCCGGGCCGCGTCCAGATCGGCTTCGGACCGAAACTTCACCGCCAATGCGACCTCATCTTCCTTCGACAGAACCGGAATCTGGGACACGCGGTCTATATAAGAATCCAGGCTCCCAACGGGGCCTGCGAATACCATTCCAGTTTGTTTTGCGACTAAAGCAGCAGTCATCGACGCCTACCTCCCGAGCGAATCATTCAGTCAAATCTATGGGTCCAATAATAGCACTCCTGGGGTTAGAGTGCTAAGGCCGAGGCCTAGTTCCAGACCTCAGCTAATCATTTAAAAACATATACTTATGTCGGTTCGATAGCTCGTATATGTCGCGTCGCAGCAAGCCAGGAACCCAACCAAGAAAGTGCGACCGCCAGGCTTAGAACACCAAGCCCCAACAGAAGTTTCAGGCCTTCGAGCCGAAAGTCGCTGCCATACAAGAAGGCCAGCTGCGCGACCGGCCGAGCCAGGACCGTGGAAGCGATGGCGACGAGGATGAGCGCCAAC
>DATHFB010000006.1:0-13379 GCA_035318305.1 Steroidobacteraceae bacterium
TTAAGGATGTGGGCACGCAGTTCAATGTCGATATACGCTCGAACGGCACGACGGTGACCGTAGTGGAAGGCCAAGTGGCCGTCGACTCGGGAAGTCCGCGCGAGAGTGCCGGCGCCCCAGCGAGTCACGGAGTAGCTGACACAGTCGAGGCTTTGATTCTGAGAGCCAGCGATCGCGTTGTCGTCACGCCGGCAGGCGTCGGCGCCCCACAGCGCGGCGTCAACGTGGCGGCATCCGTGGCCTGGATTCAACGCCAGTTGATGTTCGAGCATCGACCCTTGAGCGAAGTTGCCGAGGAATTCAATCGCTACAACAAGGATCGAATTGACATTGATAGCGCAGAACTGAAGCGTCAAGAAGTGACCGGTGTCTTCGAGGCCAAAGATCCGGCGTCTTTTGTGGCATTTTTATCGAGCATCCCCGGCGTGGAGATTCGAGAGGGAGCGAACGGCACTCACATTGTGTTGCTTCGAAGTCCGACGAGCCATCCGGACACGCGGGGTGCGCAGCAATGAAACCCACGGTCTATGTCGTGGACGATGACGCGGGAATCCGCGAGGCATTGGATGAAATGTTGACATCGGCGGGCATGGGCGTGGTGACTTGCGCGTCGGGCAGCGACTATTTTCGCGTGCCGAAGCCCGATCTGCCCTCGTGCCTGATTCTGGATGTCGCGCTTCCGGACGGCAGCGGCATCGAACTGCAACAGCAGCTGAGCACGGGGGATCACCCACCCATCATTTTCCTCACCGGCGCCAGCGATATACCGACCACCGTGCGCGCGATCAAGGCGGGCGCCATCGATTTTTTGACCAAGCCCTGCCGTAAAGCGGACTTATTGGCCGCGATCGAGACCGCAATCGCGCAAGACTGCCAGGTGCGCGCCGAGAGATTGGAGCGTATGCGGCTGAAGTATCGCCACTCCTGCCTCACGCCGCGTGAGCGGGAGGTCCTACCGCTGGTCGTCGGTGGTCTCCTCAACAAACAGGCCGCCGCCGAGCTCGGCATCAGCGAAACCACGCTACAAATTCACCGCAGCCGCGTCATGCGCAAGATGGAAGCCGAATCGCTCGCTCAATTGGTTCGGATGGCGGGCAAACTAGCGCTACCGCTGCCGCGCGCCAAATCGCACGAGACGACATGAGAAATCCACCGGCATGGCTGGCTGGCGCATGGGGTTCCGAGGTACCGACCGGTTCGGTGCGCGATTCGCAAGCCACGGTGTCGCAGGCGCCGCGCGCCATGACGATGAGGGAACTTGTCGCCGCAATTGCACATGAAGTGAACCAGCCCTTGGCTGCCATCGTAGCGAATGCCGATGCCTGTTTGAGCTGGCTCGGCACTGATCAGCCGGATATGGCACGGGTGCGCAAGGCCACGGAACGCATCGTCAGGGACGGCTGCCGCGCGAGTGCGGTGCTCAGCAGCATGCGCGCCGTGCTCAAGACTCCTGCGCCGACGATGTCGGAGCTCAATCTCAACGAGGTCATGCGGGATATGTTTGACCTCATGCGTAACGAGTTGAGCCGGAACGACGTAGTTCTTCAGATCGACCTGTGCAAGCAGCTTGGATGCGTCTGGGGGAATCGGATCCAGTTGCAGCAAGTACTGATCAATCTCATCAAGAATGCCATTGAGTCCATGAGCGACTCGGTCGTGCGGCCGCTATTGGTGCGGGTGAGCACGGCGATCCTGGGCGAATTGGCCGTGGTCGCCGTCGAAGATTCCGGCAGCGGATTTGATGCCGCGACGGCAGAGCACATGTTCGAGCCATTTTTTACCACCAAGCGCGAGGGCACCGGTGTTGGCCTGTGGATTTGCCGCTCCATCGTGGAGGCTCATGGCGGAGTCCTGTGCGCAACCCGCAAGGAGTCTCCAGGAAGCGTGTTTCAATTTACTGTGCCGCTTATCCACCCGCCGATATCGATACAAAATTAGGGAAGTCTCTGGTTTCTCCGTTTAGCATCGGTGGCGGATTCTGAAGAAGGCTTTGGTGCCTGCCGCGACGATTCATAAGAACAATCTAAGGGGCTCCTGCAGGTGCGCCGTAGCGTTTTACTGTGTGTTTGCATCGTTGCGATCGCTTGGATCACGCGTCCGGCGGCAGCTCCGAGCAGCGAGCCCGTCAGGTACCAGTTCAAGATCGACAGCCAACCGCTGGGGATCGCGCTGCAGCAGTTTGCAAAGCAGAGCGGGGTACAGATCATCTTTTTCTCTCAGGTGACGGAGGGACTTCAAGCGCCTGCCTTGAACGGCTCTTACACCATTTCCGGCGCGCTGGATATGCTTCTCTCCGGTTCACATTTGAGTTTTCGAGTAATCAATCCGAAGACCATCGAAATACGCCCCGCGACTGCGATAGATTCGAGCATATTACGATCAGGCCCTGGGGAGCGCTTCGTGCGGCAATTGATTCCGGGCGCCGCGCAATTGTCTGGCCAGGATCGAACGGTAACTGAGGGCAGCCGCGCATCGTGAAACTCAAGGCACCCGCTACGATATTGTGGAGTTTCCTCATTGCAGCCGGGGGCGCGCCTGGATTGATCGGCGCGGCCCCGCGTACCGAACCTGCAAAATATGATATCAAGATCGACAGTCAGCCGCTCGGCACTGCTTTGCAAGCGTTGGCCAAGCAGAGCAAGGTGCAGATCATCTTTTTTTCGCAGATCACTGAAGGCCTTCGGGCGCCGGCTCTTGAGGGTCAGTTCACGGTCAGCGCGGCACTGGAACTCCTTCTCGCGCATTCTCGATTGACTTTCCGAGTCATCAATCCTAAGACAATCGAAATCCGCGCACTCGGTGCCGACAGTTCTCAGAGTCAACAGGGTGCTCCTGCTGCCCAAGGCGGAAAGGCAAGGGCTCCCGCCGACCCTCGCCAGAGCCCGGGTGAAAAAACGGCTGCCCAAAATTCGGCTGCTTTGGACGAGATCGTGGTGAACAGCACCGCCGAGGGATTGGTCGCCACGCGCACCGAAACGCCGTTGCGCGAGATTCCCCAGACCATATCGCTCATTTCCCAAGAACAAATGCGTCAGCAAAACGATACGGATCTTGCCGATGTACTCAACAACGCGGTGGGCATCACGGTTGTCCAAAATAATTCGCTGAGCAGCACCTTTTTCTCTCGGGGATTTACGATTATTACATTTCACCTCGACGGTGGAGCTGCCTTGAATTCCTTTCGCAATACGCCCATCTTTGGAACACCCGATATAGGCGAATACGATCACGTCGAAGTGTTGCGCGGTTCTGACGCCCTGTTTGGCGGCATAGGAAATCCGGGCGCGAGCCTGAACATTGTTCGCAAGCGTCCGCTGGCTACCAACGGAGCCACGTTCAGTGCCTATGCGGGATCCTGGAGCAACTACCGTACCGAAGCCGATGTCACGGGGCCGTTAGGCTTCGGGGGGGCATTGCGCGCACGGCTCGACGTCGTTTTCGGCGACAAGGATTACTTCTTCAAGCCTGCGAATCTCGAGCGGAAAAAGGTTTTTGGCGTGCTCGAATACGATCTAACGGCTCGAACATTGTTGACGTTGGGCGGCAGCTACCAATGGGAGAATGCGGTGCCGTTTGTCGATGGTTTGCCTTTCTATGCCGATGGCAGCGATCCGCATTTACCGCGCAGGATGGCGCTCGCTTTTAATTGGTCGCGATACGACACGCAGACTCGCGAGTATTACGCACAACTTCAGCAGGTATTTGGCGGTGAGTGGAAACTGAAGTTGAATGCCACTTCGTTGGACACTGCAGCAAGCTACGGTTACGGCGGATTTCAATCTCCCATAGATCCGATTACGAAGGCCCTAGCGGCACTTCCTTTCGCCGCCTTCAGTCCCAGCCCTAACACCCAGGATCAATTCGTCTTCGACGGCACCCTCACGGGTGGTTTCGAACTGTTCGGCTGCCGCCTGGATGTGGCTGTCGGCGGCGACTACACTCATTTTAAGGGGGATGTGCCCCTCCAATTCGCGTTGGCGTTTGGGCCGGCAGTCAACAACGTGTTTACGTACAATCCCGCGGCCTACCCGGACCCGCCGGTACCGAATCCCGTGACCTTTCGATCGCTGGCCAGGACCAATCAGAGCGGGGAATTTGCCTCCGCAAGAGTGTATTTGACCGGCGCTCTGTCTGTGGTGGGTGGTGCGCGCCTGAACTCGAATCGATTGTCAAACACTATATCTACTAATATTGGCGGGGTGACTTCCAGCGGAGTCCAAGAGGCCAAAGACCACAATAAAGTAACTCCCTTTGTCGGCGCGACTTACGATTTGAACACACACTACTCTTTGTACGCGAGTTACGCCGATATCTATCAGACCAATGGCAGCCTCATGAAAATCGGCGGCGCCTTTTTGCCGCCGGCCGACGGTATCGACCGAGAACTGGGCGTCAAGGGTTCGTGGCGCAATGGCATGCTCAACGGATCTCTCGTGCTCTATGACATTGAGCAGCGCGGGCTTGCAGTACTCGACCCCAGCGCATCGACCGCTGAGCAACAGCAATTTGCACTATGCTGCTACCTACCGAATGGCACCAACAAGAGCAGGGGCGTCGATGTAGAACTCAACGGCGCATTGGCACCCGGATGGCTGATCGGCGCCGGCTATACCTTTAACATCAATCATGCTCTCGATGGTGGTGATTTATCGAGCGCGACGCCACGGCACCTTCTGAAACTCTGGAGTAGCAAGCAATTGCCCGGGGCATCGCAGCATTGGACAATCGGAGGTAGCGTTCAAGCCCAGAGCAGCAACTTTGCCGACGGCTTTGTCTGCCCTCAATATGACTCAATGGGAGATTGCCTGGGGTCGCCGCGATCAATTAGAGAGGTGCAAGGCTCTTTCGCTGTGATCAACCTTCGCGCCGGTTATCAGCTCAATACTCATTGGCGCGCGGCGTTGAGCGTCAACAATGCTTTTGACCGGATCTATTATCAAACAATCGGCACTCTCACCAGTGGTAATTGGTACGGTGAACCGCGCGAATTTGTGCTGCGCATTGATGGCAGGTACTGACCGTACAAATTCACATGGGCGGTGATCGTCGGCGACCACGATGCACCAATGCGTCTTTGCAGGGTGGATGACCAATTGCCGCGGCTATTTTTGAACCGCAATGGAGTTCACTACTTTAAGAACGCCGGGAGTGCGCAAAGCGACCGATTCGGCGATCCTTCGTTCAAGACCGTCGTTGACCAAGCCATTCAAATACACGACGCGGTCTATGGTTTGCACCTCAATGGAACGAGGCGCACCAAGTTCGGAGTGTTGATCGAGGAGAGTCTGAACGTTCATCGTGATAGCGGCATCCCCGGCGCAGGCGCCGCTAGCGCATTTCCCATAGCTCGAGCATCCGGCAAGCGCACTCGATAGCGAGAAGAGAAAAACGGCCGAACAAAACCATTTATGTGAGTTCATCGTAAGTTTCCTTTGATACTGCGGCTACGCCGCGTTTGCTCCGAAGACACTAAAACGGGTAATACCGCATGCTGGCCATGACGATGCTTTGATTGGGCGTGGGTGCGCCGCCTAACCCCTCGAAGGACTTTCGTTGGCTGTATGAGTACTGGAGGCCGTACTGGAAGCGGCCGAAGGCCCCCACGTAGGGCTTGAACCAAACTCCGGTCGTGCCTTGTTTTATGAGACGCGTATTGCCGACACAGGCTGTCGCCGGGACTGTGGCAGTCTCACTGAAGCAGCCACCATTTTGGTATAGCGGGTTGCCGTAACCGTACGGTGTCAGACCCGTTGCGCCCGGCAAGTTGAACGCCTCGGCTGACTCCTTTTCTTCGCCAAAGAAGACGTAGTAGTCGAACTTCGGTGTGACGTGGAGCGTCAATCCCGCGAGAGCTTCAATTTCATGAATGGGATGAATATTGCCAGCCGGGTCGAATGTGACATCGGTCAGTTGCGCGCTGCCATAACGACCGATGCCTTTGCCGGCCAGCGCCGAGATCTGAAAGACAAGAAGTTGCGGAACGACTTGCACAGTGAGTCCGCCGCCGGCGCCTCCGCCGCTGCTGTTCTGATTGTTGAAGTTCAGACGCTCGTAGAAACTGCGATATAGATAGTAGGCCTCAAGATGCACTTGCCGATCCGCGACGATTGGTTCGTAGACAATCTTCCCGATTACATCGGGAATGTGGTTAAGCGAGAGGGTGTTCGCGGAATCGAATCCCTGGCCGGCGGGCGAATTGAAAGTTACATGGACCGTTGAGGGCAGGGGATTGACCCCGGTAAAGAACGTGGTCTGCGGATTCTCGAGCGAGACACCGATCGAAACAGCGTGGGGCAGGTCCTGTACGAGCCGAATCTGCGGTTGTCGCGTCCAGGCAAAGCCCGGTATGTATTGCCCGTCAATGGTCGGCGGCGGCATTTCGTTGCGCGGCGTGATGCCCTGGCTGCTCAACGTCAGCAGCGACCAGGCTTGACCTGCAAGCAGATGCAAGCCGAGATTGTCCCAATCGACACTGCCGTAGATGTGGCGGAGTCGCGGAGTGTATGAGTTGGATTCGTTTGAATTGGCAGTTTGCGCGCCGCCTTGAAAGTCGAACTCGCTGTAGAATCCTAGGTGTGTTTGCGCGCCGGGACTGCCCTGTACCAACGCCGAGAGACGGGTTTGCCGTGCCGTAAATCGCAACTCTTGAGTTCGACCCACCGAATTATTTGCATAAGGGATGGCCGCAAAACTGGTCGAGATGTCGTTAGCCTGATCGTGCTGTCGATAAACGGACTCCGCCGCCAGAAATCCTCCGAGCGTAACCGTCACGCTTTTATAGTGAAGCTTATCGGTGTTGCCTTTGGCCGCATTTGCCGGGCTCTGTGCTCGTGCCGGCTGCACTGCCGCTTGAGCTTTCGCAGAGGCTGCTTCAGCTGCCGCCGCATCGACTTCCGATTTGACCTGGTGCGAAACGCGGGTCTGTTCATCGAGGCGCTCGCGCAGCGCATTCACTTGATCGAGCAGCGACTGTATCTTCTGCGCCACCTCGGCTGGTTCATCGGGCGTAGCCCGCGGTGCCTGCGCCGACACCAATCCTGGCAGACTCAATATTCCCAATCCCAGGAAGGCTGTCAGCTGTCTCAAGGGTGCCATTGCAGATTCTCCCGCGCGCCAGGAAGCGCCTATTCGCAGTGTTGCGATGGGAAGCACTCTAGGAATTAGGAAGGCCGGCCGCTTGCAGGAAACCGCCGCCGCTTGAATCGGTCTATTGTTTCCTACCCACACATAGATCTGTGGCAAGAGCTAACTGAACACCAATTCTGTCCAACGGCTCATTTCGATTTCTCGTGGCCCGCTGCGAGCAGAATCAAATCCGCAATTTCTCTCGGGTGAGATATTAGTGAAAGGTGACTCGATTCAAGTTCGATTGTCGTAGCTTTCATGCGCTTGGCCAGAAATCGCTCGAGCTCCGGATCGATAGTGCGATCTTGCGTCGAAACTTGGTACCACGTGGGTTTGACTTGCCATGCTGCAGTCGTGGTCTTTGTGTTTGGCAGCGCATCGGCGCCCGGCTCTTGAACCGCGTACAGCGCGCGCGCTCTGGACGGTTCAATATCGCCGGCGAAATCTCTGAGGAAAGCCTCCTCGCTCAGCCAAAAAAAGCCATCCTTCCTTATTATTCCTGCGCTCGCGGGCGGCTTCGGGAATTTCGCTGCCAGCGCACCGAAGTCCTCGCCCGCGTCCGGCGCCCGCGCCGCCACGTAGACCAGCGCCGAAACTTTGGGATCGTTGCCGGCTTCACTAATAATCGTTCCCGCAAAGGAGTGGCCGACCAAAACCGTCGGCCCATCATGGGATGCCAGGGCTCGGCGGGTTGCGGCAACGTCATCCGCCAGTGAGGTCAACGGATTCTGGACCGCAGTCACATTCAAGCCCGCGCGCTGCAAATAGGGAATTACACCGATCCAAGAAGATCCGTCTGCATATAAGCCATGCACCAGCACGACATTCTTGGCGACAGGAACATCTTTCGCATGAACCAGGCCAGGCACGACTGACGCTGCTGCGATCATGACAAATAGTCGACAGAGCAATTTGAGACCAAGCATAGGTACCTCCAACATTTTCAAATTGAACAACCGGGGGCGAGGCTTTTGATAATTCCGGGCGACAAACACCCAGCCCATCTTCCGTCCGCCTGCGCTCAAACTCTAACCATGCTAGTGCGGCCGTAGATTGAGTCTTGTTCCTCCCGGCCCAGGTTTGTCTCAAGAGACCGTATTGCGGCATTTGCCTGATAAAATCGGCGGCTTTCGTGTTGCCTTCCTGGACATCGCGTACGGAGTTGCGGGTCCGCTAGCCGTTATAACGCTTGACTGTCACATCGCAACCTAGGAACACTCATATGTCACGCATTTTCATTTCCGGTTCGTCAACAGGTCTCGGTCTCATGGCAGGCGCAGTGCTGATTCAACAGGGGCATCAAGTTGTCCTGCATGCCCGCAACGCTGCGCGCGCCGAAGATGCACGCCTCGCGCTACCTCGAGCCGAGGCTGTTGTCGAGGGCGACCTCGACACCATTGCAGGAGCCAAGGCGGCCGCGGAACGCGTCAACGAACTCGGTCGCTTCGACGCGGTGATTCACAATGCCGCGGTCGGTTATCGCGAAAGGCACATCCTCACCAAGGACGGTCTCCCGCATGTCTTCGCAATCAATACGCTGTCCGCGTATATCCTGACCGCATTGATCGAAAGGCCGAAGCGGCTTGTTTATCTCAGCTCCGGGATGCACCACCATGTCGACGCCAACCTCGACGATATTCTCTGGAAGAAGCGCCGCTGGGACGGTTCGGCAGCCTACGCTGAGAGCAAGCTCCACGATGCGATGCTTGCCTTCGCCGTTGCGCGGCGTTGGCCTAACGTTTGCTCAAACTCGCTGGAACCCGGTTGGGTACCGACCAAGATGGGCGGCCCCGGCGCGCCCGATGACATGGAACAGGCGCATCTGACCCAGGCTTGGCTGGCCTCCGGAGATGACCTCAAGTCGCAGGTGACCGGGAAATATTTCTATCACCTGAGGCGTATGGAGCCGAATCCGCAGGCCAACGATCCGGGACTGCAAGATCGCCTCATCGCGATCTGCGCCGAGATTTCGGGCGTGACGCTGCCCACTTGACGCGGACTGCTCACACCTTCGATGACGATGCAGTTCGCTTTTCGATGCCTGCTGGCGGACGCCTATACAAAACACGATTCCTGCGTTTAACTAGGCGCCATGCCTTTCGTGACGCCAGAAAATCAAAAGAGCACTTACGATGTCATCGTAGTCGGCTCGGGTGCTGCCGGCGGACAGTCCGCCTATACGCTCTGCATGGAGGGGGCGAAGGTCCTCATGCTCGAGGCCGGGCGCAATTACTCTCCCGAAACCGAGACGCCTATGTTCCGCACGCCGGATTTGGCGCCGCTGGGGGCTGTCGGTACGCCGGACAAACCCTTTGGTTTCTTCGACGCGACGGTGGACGGGGGCTGGAACGTGCCCGGCGAGCCCTATGTGCGCGCCAGCGAAGACCATGCAGGCCGCTTCGAGTGGTGGCGCGCGCGCATGCTGGGCGGCCGCACCAATCACTGGGGGCGCATTTCGCTGCGCAATGGTCCCTACGACTTCAAGCCGCATAGCCGCGATGGCCTGGGATTCGATTGGCCCATCGCGTATGAGGACATGGCGCCGTATTACGACAAGGTTGAGCTGCTGATTGGCGTCTACGGCAGCAATGAGGGTCTAGAGAACACGCCGAATTCCTCACCGGGTTGCCTGTTGCCGCCGCCGAAGCGACTGGTCAGCGACTACTTGGTCCAGCAACGGGCGAAGCGCCTAGGGATACCGGCCATACCGGGCCATCGCGCGGTTCTGACCCAGCCGCTTGACTACAAGAACTCCCCGGCGCGCCTGCATCCCGGCAATGCCAAAGCGCAAAAGATCCTGGCCGAGGATATGCGCAAGCGATCCACCTGTTTGTGGGCGACACCATGCGGTACCGGCTGTTCCGTGCGCGCAAACTATCAGTCAACCACGGTCCATCTGCCCCCCGCATTAAAGACCGACAATCTCGATATCACCACCGACGCGATGGTTTATGAGATCACGATGGGGCGCGACGGCCGGGCGAATGGCGTGAGCTTCATCGACCGCAAGACCGGGAAGCAGCGGCACGCAGCTGCCCGGGTGGTGATACTGGCGGCGAGTGCCTGCGAGTCGGTGCGTATTCTGCTCAACACCAAAAACGCACAATTTCCCAACGGACTGGCGAATTCCAGCGGCAAGGTGGGGCGATACCTGATGGATACGGTGGGCAGCAGCGTGAGTGGCCAGATTCCGTTGCTCGAGAACCTGCCGCCGCTCAACGAGGATGCCGCAGACGGTCATCAGCTGTATGTTCCGTGGTGGCTGTATCAGGACCAACATGCCGGCAAGCTCAAGTTCGCCCGCGGCTATCACATCGAATTCGGCGGCGGCAAGCGCATGCCGGGGCACGGAACGGCGTCCGGCCTCGAATCGCTGACCGGCGGCAGCTACGGGGCGAAGTTCAAACAAGACGTTCGCCGTTATTACGGATCTTTCGTCTGGTTCGATGGGCGCGGCGAGATGATCCCCAACGATCACTCTTACTGCGAGATTGATCCGAAGGTCAAAGACAAGTGGGGAATTCCCGTGCTCCGCTTCCATTGGCAATGGTCGGAGCACGAGCTGGGCCAGGCCGCGCACATGCAAAAAACCTTTGGCGACATCATCGAGGCCATGGGCGGTAAGACACGCCGCCCGATAATTGCCGACGGCGCCAAAGCCATCGCTCCCGGCGGATCGATCATCCACGAGGTCGGCGGCACCATCATGGGATCCGATTCCGAATCATCGGTCACCAACCAGTGGTGCCAGACGTGGGACGTCGACAACTTGTTCGTCACCGACGGCGCGGTGTTCGCGTCGAACGCGGACAAAAATCCGACGCTCACCATCATGGCGTTGGCGTGGCGGGCGGCAGACCACATTCTCGGGCGCATGCGCCGCAAGGAGCTGTGATGGATAGCGTGCTGTGATCGATCGCCGTACGACAATCAAGTGGGTGCTCGCCGCCGGTGCTGCCTGGCCGCTGCTCGACAAAGGCGACGCGCGGGCCGACTCCGCGACCACCGACGCCGCGCCGACCGACGACGCGCCGACCACGAAAGGTTACGGTACGGACCCCAGTCTTGTTGCTGATTACAAGCCGGGCGAAATCTGGCCGCTGACATTGACCGCGGCGCAGCGGCGGCTGGCGGGCACCCTGGCGGATATTCTGATCCCGGCCGACGAGCACTCGCCGAGCGCCACGGCCATCGGCGTGGTGGATTTCGTCGATGAGTGGGTGAGTGCACCGTATCCGGTCCACCAACGACACCGGACGAAGGTGCTTGCAGGATTCGCGTGGCTGGACGCCGAGGCCGCGCGCCGCTCTGGCAAGGGATTCGTAGAACTCACCGCGCCTGAGCAACGCGGCATTTGCGACGACATCTGCGACGCCGCGCGCGCGACGCCCGCACGAGGCGATGCGGCGCGCTTCTTCGCATTCTATCGCGACCTGACGTCCGGCGCTTTCTACTCGACTCCGGCGGGCCGGAAGGACTTGCAATTCATCGGCAATGTGCGGCTCGCGCGCTTCGACGGGCCGCCTCCTGAACTGCTCAAGGCGCTGGGCCTGAGCTAGGCGTTTACCCATGTCAGCTATGCTGGCTGAATCCATGCGCCGCATCAGCGGCCTGCTGCAATCCGGTCAATACAGCGCAGCGCACTCACAATTAGAATCCCTGGTGACTGCGAATCCTGAATACGTGGAAGGTCTGCGGCTGTTTGCCGGCACCAAACAAGCCTTGGGCGACCTCGCCCAAGCCGAGTCGCTGCTCAGGCGCGCGCTCGAAATAGACCCCAAATGGACTCCAACGCTGACAACCCTTGCAGAGCTGTTGCTCATCGCGGGTCGCAGCGCCGAGGCCGTGTCGTTGTTGCAGCGTGCAATCCAAGGCTTCCCTCGCTACCCTCGAGCCGCACTTCTACTGGTTCGCCACTACCTGGACGCGGGCCAGCCGGCATTGGCGCTCGAGATTGCGACACCCTGGTGCAATAGCGGCAACGTCGATGACGATTTGTCGGCGCTGCACGTTGCGGCCTACGCCGCTCTGGGGCGCCAAAACGAAGCGGTGGCGCACTATCGGCGTCTCGCGGCGCTCGCTCCGGATAACCAGGCCGCAACCCATGCCCTCGCGGTCGCGCTGATTGCGGCCAACCAGCCGGAGGATAGTGAGCGCGTAGTGCGTCAGACGCTGCGCCGCACCCGACCGACGGCGGCGCTGCACTACACCCATGCTCGCAGCCTGATTACTTTGGAACGATTCGACGAAGCCGAGTTGGCCTTGCGCGAATGCGTCAGTTTGGAGCCGCGCCGCGCCGATGCGCACGACAGCCTGGCGCAACTCGTGTGGATGCGCACCGGCAATATCGGCGAGGCGACGCAGAATCTCGATCAGGCACTCGAGAAGTATCAGCATGACGATGCACTGTGGGCCACAAAGGCGGCCCTACTGCAGGGAGCGGGTGACGCGCGCGGTGCCTATGAATGTCTCGCCAAACGCGCCGCACGGCCCCAACCCCCGCCTGCGTTGCTCATCCGCGCAGGACTTGCGGCGCTTGAGTTTGAACCTGCCACTGCCCTAAGACTTGCCGAACAGGCCATGCGCGCGCAGCCCAACAATCCGACAGCCCGCAAACTCCTTTGCGCTGCACACCTGGGTGTAGGGGATGGAGCCGCAGCGATGACCGAGTGCGCGACCCTGCTGCAGGCGACTCCCGACGATCAGTACCTCATTGCGATGCAAACCACCGCGCTGCGGCTGTTGCACGATCCCCGCTACGAGGCGCTCTGCGACTACGACAAAATGGTGCTGTCGCAGTCCCTCGAGACGCCTCCGGGGTGGTCTGATCTCGGCAGCTTCCTAACGGATGTCACCTCGCGCTTGAACGCCCTCCACAATCCGCACGGCCATCGGCTCCTCTACCAATCGCTGCGCCAGGGCACCGAGACCACTCAAGATCTTTCGCGCAGTCAGGATCCGGTCATTCAGGCGCTCTTTCACGCCTTTGCCGCACCGATCGCGCGCTACCGCGATCACATCGGCCAAGGGAAAGATCCCCTGCGGCGTCGCAATCGGGGGGCTTCACGATACAACGGCAGTTGGTCGGTACGTCTGCACAGCTCCGGCTATCACACCAGCCACGTGCATCCTCGGGGATGGATATCCTCGGCTTGCTATATTCAGCTGCCCGATAGCATGAAAGCGGGATATTCGGCCGAGGGGATTCTGAGCTTTGGCGCACCGGGGATGGTTACGACACCTTCGCTGGACGC
>DATHFB010000007.1:0-9168 GCA_035318305.1 Steroidobacteraceae bacterium
TTACTTCGGAGGTGGCGTCGAATTCGGCGCGTCCGGGGCCGGTGCGTCCGGAGCCGGTGCGGTCGCCGGTGGCGGCGTCGGCGTGAGAGCCGGCGGCGGCGCCTTGGAGGGCGCTGCAGCGGCAGCTTGCGCGGCACGCTCCAACACCGACGTCGGCTCTACGGTTGCGTGCGAGCCGATATACGCCAAACTCAGACTGGTAACGAAGAACAGGGCCGCAAACACCGCCGTCAATTTCGAAAACAAGGTGCTGGTGCCGCGCGCACCAAACACGGTGCCCGATGCACCCGAACCGAATCCGGCTCCCGCCTCCGCACCCTTGCCACGCTGCAGCAACACCAGCGCGATAATCATCAGCGCAAGTAATACATGCACGCCCAAAATCACACCACGCAACACCATAAAAAATCTCTTTAGTGACGAACGGCCGCAGCCGCGCAAATCTGTCGAAACTCATCGGCGCTCAAGGAAGCGCCCCCCACCAAGCCGCCATCCACGTCGGGCATTGCGAATAGCTCTGCGGCATTGCCGGCTTTTACGCTGCCGCCGTAAAGAATGCGCAAACGGTCCGCCATCTTAGCATCATGCGCACCGATGCGACTGCGCAGGAATGCATGCACGGCCTGCGCCTGTTCGGGCGAGGCGGTGCGGCCGGTGCCGATGGCCCAAACGGGCTCGTAAGCCAGCACCGCTTCCGCAAAGCCCCCGACGCCGTGCATCGCGATCACGGCATCGACTTGTCGTCCCACGACCAATTCGGTTTGCTTCGCTTCGCGCTCTTCCAGGGTTTCCCCAACGCACAGCACTGGCGTGAGTCCCCCCGCCAAGGCTGCGGCAAATTTGCGCGCCACCAAGGCATCGTCCTCGTGGTACCAGCGACGCCGTTCAGAATGCCCCACAATGACGTGGCTGCACCCCACATCCTTGAGCATGGCGGCGCCGACTTGGCCCGTAAAGGCGCCGCCGGGCTCGGCACAGACATCCTGCGCGCCTACCAGGATCCGTCCGTCTTCCAAAACCCGGACGGCATCGGCGAGATATACATAGGGCGGAAACACCACGACGTCGATCGGCCAGTCCGGCCTGACATAACCCTCCAATTCGGCGAGCAACGCCCGATTGGTGGCTTGTGACCCGTGCATTTTCCAATTGCCCGCGACCATCGGACGACGCATAGCCTACCTTCGGGCATTTTGCCCTGCGGGAAAGGCGGCGAAGATTAGCCGCGCCGCTCGGTAACTGCAAGCCCCCCAGGAGCCTGTCTGAGCCTTCCCCGTGGCCCGAAGGGTTGGCTCAGGAAGGGCGTTTGCGGCGTTGCGCGGAATTATTTGGACGCGGCCTCAACCGCGGCGGCGATATCCTTGGCGCCCTGCTTGACGAGACCCGCATCGGAGCCCTCCACCATCACGCGGATAACCGGCTCGGTGCCCGACGGGCGCAGCACGATTCGCCCGCGGCCTTTGAGCCGCAGTTCAACCTCTTCGACCACCCGTGCAACCCCGGGTTCGGTCAGCGGATCAAAGCGCCTGGCAACCCGCACATTCAGCAACACCTGCGGATACTTCTTCATGCCAGCCGCGAGTTCAGCCAGCCCTGATCCCGTTTGCTTCATGATGGCGAGCACCTGAAGGGCACTGATCAACCCGTCGCCGGTGGTCGTCTTGTCCAAGCATAAGATGTGACCCGAGGTTTCTCCGCCCAAGGTTCCGCCCGCCTGATTGAGCATGGCGAGCACATTGCGATCGCCCACTTGAGCGCGCAGGAATTCAACGCCGCGCTCCGCGAGCACATGTTCCAGTCCCAGATTGCTCATCACCGTGCCGACCACAGGTCCTTTCAATTCGCCGGCGAGTCGCCGGGCCATGGCCAGGATGAACAGCAGTTGATCGCCATCCACGCAGCGCCCAAGCTCATCCACCATCACGACCCGATCGCCATCGCCGTCGAGCGCCAGTCCGACTTGAGCGCGCACGCCAGGCACCGTGAGTTGCAGAAGTTCGGGTGAGGTGGATCCGCAGCCGTCGTTGATATTACGGCCGTTCGGCGAGCAGCCGATGGGTACGATTTCCGCGCCCAAATCGGTCAGCACCCGCGGCGCCACTTTGTAGCCCGCACCGTTGGCGCAATCGATGACGATCTTGTAGCCCTTCAGGCTCATGCCGGACGGAATGGTCGAGGCACAGAAGTCCTGATACTGCGTGCGGCTGCGGTCGATGCGTATCGCTTTGCCGAGGTGCTGCGACTCCTGCGTCACCACGGGCAGCCCCAGCAAACGCTCGATTTCGTGTTCGACCAGGTCGGACAACTTGCTGCCCATGGCGTCGAAGAACTTGATGCCGTTGTCTTGATAAGGGTTGTGTGACGCGCTGATGACAACGCCGAAGCAGCAGCCGAGGCGTTGAGTCATATAGGCGATGCCGGGCGTCGGCAGCGGCCCGATCAGCATGACGTCGACGCCTGCGGCGACGAATCCCGCTTCCAGCGCCGACTCGAACATGTAGCCTGACACACGCGTGTCCTTGCCGATGAGAACACGCCCGCCGCCGGGCGCCAGCACGCGCGCGGCGGCACTGGCCAGGCGCAGCGCGAAATCCACTGTCATCGGTGCCGTGCCGACGCGGCCGCGCACGCCGTCGGTGCCGAACAAATTCGTCATGTTTCCAATCCCTGCAGCACCGCGCTGACACATCGTATGGCATCGCGCGTTGGGCCCACATCGTGGGTACGAATGATCCGTGCGCCGCCGCTCACCGCCAGCGCCGCCAATCCCAATCCGCCGTACAGGCGATCATTGAGCGCCTTCCCCAGAATTTTGCCGATGACGCTCTTGCGCGAAACACCGACCAGCAGCGGCGCACCGAGCGCGGCAAATCGCGACAGTTCCTTCAGTAGCGTCAAATTGTGCTCCAAGCTCTTGCCAAACCCAAACCCGGGGTCGAAGACGATGCACTCAGCAGCGATGCCTGCAGCCACGCACGCCTGCCGCTCGTGCAACAGGAACTCGCTGACTTCACCCACCACGTCATTATAGTGCGGACTCTCTTGCATCGTACGCGGCTCGCCTTGCATGTGCATGAGACACACGCCGGCGCGAGTCTCGGCCGCGACCGCGCGGGCGCCGGGCACTCGCAAGGCGTAGACATCGTTGATGATGCAAGCACCGGCGGCAACCGCCGCTTTCATCACGCCGGGCTTTGAACTATCGATGGAAATGGCGACATCGCAACTCGCGGCGATCGCCTCGATGACGGGAAGCACACGCGCGATTTCCAACGCTTCGTCTACTTCCAGCGCCCCGGGTCGGGTCGACTGGCCACCCACATCGATTATTGCCGCGCCCTCCGCCGCCATTTGACGCGCACGCTCGAGCGCCGCATCGACGGTGGCAAAGCGGCCGCCATCGGAAAATGAATCCGGCGTGACATTGAGAATGCCCATGACGACGGGCCGGCTTAGATCGATTGTTCTGTGTCTACAACGCCAGTGCATAGGGGACTTCAGACCTTGGAGCACAGGAAGCCGGAAGGCAACGAAAGGGCGCAGTTGCCTTCCGGCTTCCTGTGCCCCGAAGTCATGAATATCGGCCCGCTCAGCGTCGGCGCGCAGAGTTCATGGATAGCAGTGAGCGTCATTCGCGGCCGTCAGTCTCAGCAGTAAATTTCGGCCCGTGATTTTGACGGTTTGCGATCTGCTTGGCGGCATGAGCAGCTTCGAGGGCACTGCTGCCTTTGTGGCCTCGAAGCTGCTCATGCCCCCAAGCCGGCCGCCGCCCAGTTAAATTCGCGTTCTCGAGATTTAGTGCTGACCCGCAGGGTTGACCAGCGGCGGCGCCGGCTTCTCTGCCGAAGGGCCGCGCGGCGTCGGTGTCGGTGTGTCGTCCCAGTCGCGCGGCGGCCGCGGCGCTCGGCCTTCCATGATGTCCTTGATCATTTCCTCGTCGATGGTCTCGTACTTGATCAAGGCCTCCGACATGGTCTGCAGCTTGTCCATGTTGGTCTGCAGAATCTTGTAGGCGCGCTGGTAATTGTTGTCGATGACGCGACGCACTTCTTCGTCGATCACGTGCGCGGTCACGTCCGACACCTGCTTGTGCTGCGTGACGCTGCGGCCGAGGAATACTTCACCGGACTCTTCGCTGTAGGTCTGCGGACCCAGGCGATCCGACAGGCCCCAACGCGTGACCATGTTGCGCGCCAGTTCCGTGGCGCGTTCGATGTCGTTGGACGCACCCGTGGTGACGGCGTCGGCGCCGAACACCAACTCTTCGGCGATGCGGCCGCCGAACAACGTCGCGATGCGGCTCTCGAGCTGGCGCTTGCTGGTGCTATAGCGATCCGCTTCCGGCAGGAACATGGTCACGCCCAGCGCGCGGCCGCGCGGGATGATGGTCACTTTGTACACCGGATCGTGCTCGGGCACGCTCAAACCCACGATGGCGTGTCCCGACTCGTGATAAGCGGTGTTGCGTTTCTCTTCCTCGGTCATGACCATGGAGCGGCGCTCGGCGCCCATCATGATCTTGTCCTTGGCGCGCTCGAACTCTTCCATGGTCACCGAACGCTTGTTGCCGCGCGCCGCGAACAGAGCGGCTTCGTTGACGAGATTGGCAAGATCCGCACCCGAGAAACCCGGCGTGCCGCGCGCAATCACCGAAGGCTTGACGTTGTCGCCGAGCGGGACTTTGCGCATGTGAACTTTGAGAATCTGCTCGCGGCCGCGAACGTCGGGCAGCGGCACGACCACTTGGCGATCGAAACGGCCCGGGCGCAGCAGCGCCGGATCGAGCACATCGGGCCGGTTGGTGGCCGCGATGACGATGATGCCTTCATTGCCCTCGAAACCATCCATCTCGACCAGCAATTGGTTCAAGGTTTGCTCGCGCTCGTCGTGGCCGCCGCCCAGGCCTGCGCCGCGATGCCGGCCGACGGCGTCGATTTCATCGATGAAAATGATGCAGGGAGCGTGCTTCTTGGCCTGTTCGAACATGTCGCGCACGCGCGAAGCGCCGACGCCCACGAACATCTCGACGAAATCCGAGCCCGAAATGGTGAAGAAAGGCACTTTGGCCTCGCCGGCGATGGCGCGGGCCAGGAGGGTCTTGCCGGTGCCGGGCGAGCCGACCATCAGCACGCCTTTCGGTATCTTGCCGCCAAGTTTCTGGAACTTGCCGGGATCTTTCAAGAAATCGACGATTTCGACAACTTCTTGCTTGGCCTCCTCGACCCCTGCCACATCGGCAAAGGTAATGTTGACCTGATCCTCACCCAGGAGCCGTGCGCGGCTCTTGCCGAAGGACATGGCCCCCCTGCCGCCGGACGCGCCTTGCATCTGGCGCATGAAGTAGGCCCAGAAGCCAATGAGAATCAATATCGGGAAGGCCGATATCAGCAGTTGCAGAAATACGGACTGCTGCTTGGGCGGTTCGCCGCCGAATTTCACGCCCTGCGCCGACAGCAGGCCAATTAAGGCGGCGTTGTTGGTTTCAGGATTGAATGTGACAAATTGCTCGCCGGAACGGCGTTTGCCTTCGATAATCTCGCCTTTGAGCGTGACCGACTCGACAGTACCGCTCTTCACCTCGGTGAGGAATTGCGAGTAGATAATCTGTGACGGCTGACCCGTGCGCATGCCGAATTGGCTGAAAATCGCGAGCAGAATCACTGCCAGGGCGACCCACAAGAGAATCTGTTTCGTCAAATCGTTCAAGTTTCACCTGCAACCGTCATACATTAGGACAAGCAAATCTGACGGGCGTTCCTCAACTTACACCATCCTAAACTGCCGCGCCAACAGATAGATCTCGGGACTGCGAGTTCGTGACGCTTTCGGCTTTTTCGTCGCCACGCGGCCATAACGAGTGCGGGCATCCCGGATGATCTGTTCGAATCCTGCGCCTTGAAATAATTTCACAAGCAAATCGCCTCCAGGCGCCAAAACACGATCTGCGAACTCGATGGCGAGCTCCGCTAAATACATGGAGCGAGGCTGGTCCACCGCATCTATTCCAGCCATGTTGGGGGCCATATCCGACAATACAAGGTCGACCTTATCCGCCCCGACGCATTGCAATACTTGCTCGAGCACCGCCTCGTCCCGGAAGTCACCTTGTACGAAGTCGACCCCCGGAATCGCGTCCATCGGCAAGATATCTGTGGCCACGATCCGGCTTTTTCCACCGATGATCTTCGCCGCGTACTGGCTCCAACCGCCCGGCGCCGAACCTAGATCGACGCAGCGGATTCCAGGGCGCAACAGCCGCTCGGTTTCCTGAATCTGCGCGAGCTTGAACACGGCGCGCGAGCGCCAGCCCTCCTTCTGCGCGCGCTTCACGAACTCATCGTTGGCATGTTCGGCAAGCCAACGGGAACTGCTTTTTGAACGCTTGGGCATCTTGACTTGCGACTATAATCTTTGGATGACAGCACTTTCCGAGAAACAAAAGAAACATTTGCGCCGTCTCGCGCACCCTTTGAGCCCCATCGTCATGCTGGGAAATGCAGGCTTGACTGCCGGCGTGGTGCAGGAAATGGATCGGGCCCTCAGTGATCATGAATTGGTGAAAGTCTCCGCCCGCGTCGGCGAACGCACCGCGCGAGACGCGGCGTTGGACGATCTGGCCAAGCAGACTTCCAGCGAGATCGTGCAGCGCATCGGCAACGTCGGCGTGTTCTACCGCCGCAGCAAGACGCTACCGAAAATCCTCCTTCCAGACTAAGACCAGCACAGCGGCGCAGGCGATGAGGTAGAGCACCGCGGACACACCGTGCCATGCGCCGAACCCCAACCCCGCCGCCGTGCCGTGGGCCTGCGCCAGGCTCATCACGCGCTTCAAGACCCACTCGTTCATCGCCAGGACCGCGGCGGCGAAGTAGGCCCAGTAGTATCGAGTCCTGCCCGGGAGCACGATCGCCAGCGCGGCGACGCCGAGCCCGAGGTAGGTCTCGATTTGAAACAGCCTGGCCGCCATCAGCCCGGCGAGATGCCGATCGCTTTGTAATTTAAACAAAGTTGCCGCCACCCAGATGGTCGACCAGAGGCTGCCCGCCCACAGGACGATGAGCACCCGGAAGAAACTCCGCACCATCTTCACGTTTCTTTACACGTAGCGGACGGAGACGATTTCGTAGCTGCGGGTGCCGCCCGGCGTGGTCACGTCGACGACATCGCCTTCGGATTTGCCGATGAGCGCGCGCGCAATGGGCGAGGAGACCGACAGCAGTCCCTGCTTGATGTTGGCCTCATCGTCGCCTACCAACTGGTAGATGACTTTGTTGCCGCCGTCCTGATCTTCCAACTCGAGCGTCGAGCCGAACACCACGCGGCCGCTCGCGGTCAACTTGGTGACGTCGATCACTTCGGCGTTGCTCAAGCGATTCTCGATCTGGTTGATGCGCCCTTCGATGAAACTCTGCTGTTCACGCGCCGCGTGATATTCCGCATTTTCGCTCAAGTCGCCGTGCGCGCGCGCCTCGGCGATGGCCTTGATGACACTGGGGCGCGCCTCGCTCTTGAGCTGCTTCAGTTCCGCGCGCAGGCGCTCCGCTCCGCGCAACGTCATGGGAGTTCGCGTCACGCCGTCAATTCCTTGTGCAAATCCTGCAGTCGATTCACTTCGATGTCGCCCAGGTGATCGAGCGCATCGCAAGTCGCGCGCGCGCCGGCCACGGTTGTGTAATAGGTTACTCGCCTCGCCACGGCCTCGCGACGAATCGACCGTGATTCGCGCACCGCCTGCTTGCCCTCGGTGGTATTCACGATCAACGCCACCTCGTCATTTTTTATCATATCGACGACGTGCGGGCGACCCTCGCGCACCTTGTTGACCCGGCGGCAGGTCACGCCCGCCTCTTCCAGAACCAGGGCCGTACCGCCGGTGGCGGCGATTTCGAAGCCGCGCGCGATCAGCATTTGCGCCAGTACCGCCGCGGCGGGTTTGTCGCGGTCCCGCACGCTGATGAAGCAGAGGCCGCGGGTCGGCAAGATCACGCCGGAAGCCGCCTGCGCCTTGGCATACGCTTCGCCGAAGGTGTTCCCGGTTCCCATCACCTCGCCCGTGGATTTCATCTCGGGCCCCAGGATGGGATCGGCTTCCGGGAACTTGATGAAGGGGAATACCGCCTCCTTGACGGAAAAATACGGCGGGATGCGTTCGCGCGTGCGTTCCTGCACTGCGAGGGTCTTGCCCGTCATGACGCGCGCCGCGACTTTTGCCAGCGGAATACCGGTGGCCTTGGAGACGAAGGGTACGGTGCGCGAGGCGCGAGGATTGACTTCCAGGATGTAAATCACGCCGCTTTGTATCGCAAACTGGATGTTCATCAAACCAATGACGTTCAGCGCCTTGGCGAGCTTGCGGGTCTGAACCCGCAACTCATCCTGGATTTCCTGCGACAGGCCGTTCGGCGGCAGGGAACAGCCGGAATCCCCGGAATGCACGCCGGCCTGTTCGATGTGTTCCATGATGCCGCCGATCAGCACGTCCGTGCCGTCGCTGACCGCATCCACATCGACTTCGATGGCCAGATCGAGAAAGCGGTCGAGCAGCACGGGGCTGTCATTCGACACCTTCATGGCATCGATCATGTACTGCCGCAAGTCGTCCTCGTTGAACACGACTTCCATCGCCCGGCCGCCGAGCACATAGCTGGGGCGCACGATCAGCGGAAAGCCGACTTCTTTGGCCAGGGAAACGGCCGACGCCTCGTTGCGCGCGGTGGCATTCGCAGGCTGCTTGAGCTTGAGGGTCGCCACGAGCTTTTGGAATCGCTCGCGATCCTCCGCGATATCGATGCTGTCGGGTGTCGTGCCGATGATGGGCGCGCCCGCCGCGGCGAGCGCGCGCGACAATTTCAACGGTGTCTGCCCCCCGAACTGCACGATGACGCCTTCGGGTTTTTCCTTCTCGATGATTTCCATCACGTCTTCAAAGGTCAAGGGTTCGAAGTACAGCCGATCCGAGGTGTCATAGTCCGTCGACACGGTCTCCGGATTGCAATTCACCATGATGGTTTCGAAGCCGTCCTCGCGCAGCGCCATGGCGGCATGCACGCAGCAATAATCGAATTCGATGCCCTGGCCGATGCGGTTCGGGCCGCCGCCCAGGATCATGATTTTGCGCCGGTCCGTGGGAGCCGCTTCGCATTCTTCTTCGTAAGTCGAATACAGATA
>DATHFB010000008.1:0-18573 GCA_035318305.1 Steroidobacteraceae bacterium
ATCACCGAGGAGGATGTTGAATTTGGGCAATCGCCGAACTTGGCGATGTCCGCAAGCGTGCGATCACCGCGGGCACATCCGAAGCCGGCACCGGGCGGCTGAATAAGTATCCCTGGGCTTGGTCGCACTTTACAAGACGCAGCTTTTGCAATTGCTCCGGAGTCTCCACGCCTTCCGCAACGGTCTTCATATTGAAGGCCCGAGCGAGTGTTACCACCGTTGAAACCAGGGTCGCGACGTTGGGCGTATCCGCAATTCCTTGCACGAATGAGCGGTCGATCTTCAGCGTATCCACGGGAAGCTTGGCAAGCAGCCGCAGCGAGGAATAGCCGGTCCCGAAATCATCGATTGCGACCCCAATGCGCGCCTCTCGAAGTTGCGTGAGCTTGCGGATGGATAACTCCAGATCATGCATCAACATGCTTTCCGTAATCTCGATGTCGAGGCCTGCCGAATGCTCGCCGGAGGGCGCAATGCCGGCCAGCACTCGATCCACGAAATCCCGGCGTCGCAGCTGCAGTGGCGAGACATTGACCGCCACCCGTATGGGCAGGCCGGATTCGCTCCACTTGCGCATATCGCGCAGAGCCTGGAGAAAAACCCATTCCCCAACATCGACGATCGCGCCCGATTGCTCCAACAGCGGAATGAATTGCGACGGCGGAACGAGACCATCTTCAGAATCTTGCCAGCGCAAAAGCGCCTCCAAGCCTTCGATCCTGCCGCTCTTGATGTCGATCTTGGGTTGATAATGGAGCCGAAACTCCTCGCGATCGAGGGCTCGAGTCAATCGCGCTTCGAGCGCCAAACTGCGAGAGGTCGGACGCTGTGTGACGAGCCCGTACATCATGTATTTTTCGTTATCTTCGCGCGCAGCCTTGAGGGCAGCCTCGGCGTTTTGCACCAGTGCGTCGGCCGTTTTGGCGTCATGCGGATAGAAGGCCGCACCCGAGCGAATCGCCGGCCGCAATTCCTGTCCGTCGATATGGAAGGGGTCGACGAACAAGGGCGCCGCGGCACTCGGCATTATGATGCCGGTGTCCGTGGGATTGCTGGAGTTCGTCAGGGTTACCACAAATGTTCCGCCGCCAAAGTAGCCCACGCACTCGGAGTCGGCATAGGTTTGCTTGAGCCGCGCCGCAATTTTCTCGATCAAACTGTCGCCTACGTAGCGGCCGAATGAATCGTTGATCGCGCCGAGTTTCTGCACGTCGAATACCAGAACGGTGCGGCTGCCGGCCTCGTCGTGATCCTTCGCGAGCATTTGCGCCAGGCGTTGACAAAACAGCGGGCGCTTGGCGAGCCCCGTTAGACTGTCGAAATGCGAGAGAAACTGAACGGCTTCATCTTTTTCGAGATATTGAAGAGCGAAACTGATATTGGCCGTCAGCTCCAGCAATACTCGCACTTCGGCCGCATCAAATACGTCGGGCTCGCTGCTGAACAGTCTGATCACACCGATTGCGACGCCGTCGATTGCCAGCGGGAGCGCGGCGATCGAGCGATAGCCCAGCAGGATCGAACTCTCGCGAAGCTTTGCGTCGGGCGCATTGAAATGCAGATCATTGTGGATGACGGGTGCCCCCGTGCGCATGACACGCTCCATCAAGTCAAGCTGCGGCCCAAACGGGTCCATCACATGGTCGGTGCCTTCGTGGGGCTCGGAATCCAGGCCCGCGCACGCAAGCTGCGTGAGGATCTTTGTGCCCGAATCGATCAGGCTGATGGCACTGCGTTGATAGCCGCCTTGCTGAACGGCAATTCGGCAGACTTCGTTGAGCAACTCGGTGCGGCCGTGCAGCCGCAGAATGGCTGAACTCGTGCTGCTGAGCATGCGGTAGGTTCGCGTCAGGCGGCGCAGGCGCTCTTCCTGCTCGCTGCGCAACTGCTCGGAATGCCGTCGTTCGACTTTGAGCGCGGCTTCGCGCAGCGCGCGCTCGATGGAAGAGGAAAGCCGTGACAGATTGCTCTTGAGCACATAGTCCGTCGCGCCTCGGCGAAGCGCATCGATTGCGCGCTCCTCGCCGATCGTTCCTGATACATAGATAAAGGGCGTATCGGGAGCATGAATCACGGCGAGGTCCAGCGCCCGAAGGCCGCCGAAATTTGGCAATGAAAAATCGGAGAGAATGAGATCGGGCTTGATGCGATCCAATGCCGCGATGAAATCCGGTTCCGTTTGCACGCGGTTGATTTCGCAGTTCAGACCCGCTTTGGCCAGGTGCCGCGCGAGCAGCTCGGCATCCGCCACGCTGTCTTCGACCACCACCAGTTTCAATCGGGTCTTCATGGTAAGGGCATCAGCAGGGGGGGTGTGGTTTCATGAGGCTGTCCTCATCGGAAGTGCGAATTGAAAGCATGCGCCGGCGTCGGGCGAGCCTTCGGCCCAGATCCGGCCGCCATGGCGAGCTATGATGCGTTGCACAATTGCTAGTCCTACACCCGTTCCAGAGAAGTCCTCGGTTCGGTGCAGGCGCTGAAAGACCGCGAAAAGCTTGTCCGCATAGCGCATATCGAAGCCGGCGCCATTGTCCTCGACCCGGTAGATCGCCTCGCGCTTCTCCACGCGGCCGCTGACACGAATCCTGGGTGCTGCTCGCTTCGCACTGTACTTCAATGCATTGCCGATGAGATTGCACCAGACCTGCCGGACGAGAACTGCATCAGCCTCGACGGCCGGCAAGTCAGAGATTTCGATTTGCGGCTCGGGACCCGTGTATAGCGACCTGACCTCGGCAGCTGCGGCGTCGGCCAGCATGGTCATATCGACGCTGTCAAGCTCGAGCGCAGTCCTGCCGGCCCGCGAGAATTCGAGCAGACCCACGATCAGGTCGTCCATCTTCTGACTACCCGCACGAATGATGCCGATGATTCGCCGGCCTTCTTCGCCAAGCGGCTCTGCGAATTCGCTTTCAAGAATGGCCGCGAATCCGTCCATGGAGCGCAGCGGCGCCCTCAAATCGTGCGAAATGGAATAGGAAAAGGATTCCAGATCGTGATAGGCGGCTGCGAGTTCCGCGGACTGCTGTATCTCGCGCGCATGCAGTTCGGCATTTTCCCGCCGCAATCGCTGCACATCCAGCGCGCGCGAGATAATGGGCAAAATGACGTTGAGCTTGAAGGGCTTGAGAATGTAGTCGAATGCGCCTTCTTGCATCGCTCGAACGGCCGTATCGATCGTGCCATGCCCGGTCATTACAATTGCGCCGAGCGCCGCATCCACTTGTTTTGCTGCATGGATGAGGCTGATGCCGTCCATTCCCGGCATCATGAGGTCCGTGAGCACCAGGTCGAAATTGCCCGGGCGCAAAGCCGCCAAGGCCTGCTGCCCGGAGCTGAATCCCTGCGTCGTATATCCTTCCAGCTGAAGCGTGTCGCACAGCGCGCGCAATTGCGCCGCCTCGTCGTCCACAATCAGCAGTCGGGCAATGCCGGCGCTCATGCGATCAACTCCAGGAATGCCGCCCGCAACTCGTGCAGCCGCGGAGGTTTGGCCAGTACCTTGTTCACATGAGCCGGCGCATCGTTCGTCGAAATAAGTCTCTGCCCCCAACCCGTGAGCAGTATCACCGGGGTCCGCGGGGAGATGTCCTTCACCGAGGCCGCGACCTTGCGACCGTCCACATGCGGCATGCCGAGGTCCGTGACGACGACGTCAAAGCGCTCGCCGCGCCGCATCGCGGCAGCGAAGGCTTCGATGCCTTCGCGGCCGCCGTGGGTCACTGTGATGAGATGCCCATCCTCCTGCAAGGTGTCTTGCAGCGACTTGATCAATACGGGGTCGTCATCGACCAAGAGAATGCGCAGTTGCCGCTTGACGACCGCTGCGTGCGCAACCGTCGGCGTTGCAACGACGGACGAGCTGTAGGCGGGGAAACTCAGGCGTACCGTCGTGCCCTGGCCGGTTGCGCTTACGATCTCGAGTTCGGCGCTGTGGCGCTGGACCATCCCGTAAACCATCGCCAACCCAAGCCCGCTGCCGCGCTCGCCCTTGGTGGTGTAGAACGGCTCGAGGCAGCGGCGCCGCGTGTCATCATCCATGCCCACGCCCGTATCGATCACCTCGATGAAGGCGCGCGCTTCGCCGTCGGCGGCCGTTGCCTTGCCAGTTCGCACCGATAGGGTTCCGCCCGCGGGCATCGCATCGACCGCGTTGAAAATAAGGTTGGTGAGCGCATCGCGGATTTCGTGTTCAGCTCCCATGATGTCGGGCATGGGATCCGCCAAGTCGGCTTGCAGGTCCACCATCGCCCCGCGGCCCTGCGGCAGGTCGCTCCATCGAGGACGCGTGAGTTCCACGACTTGCTGAACCGCGCGATTGAGCTGGACCCGTTCGAGCGTGAGTTGCGAGTCGCGTTCACGATAGAACTCCTTCATGCGCGAGACAGTCCTTGCCACATCTTCAATTGCGCGCTGTATGGTCGTCAGGTAGCCGCGAGTGCGATCGCTCAAGTTCGGTTCGCGCTCGAGAAGCGACTCGGTATAGAGCGACACGGGGGAAATGGCGTTGTTGATGTCGTGGGCGATGCCGCTTGCCATTTGGCCGAGCGCCCGGAGGCGCTCCTGCTGCATGACCGTGTGTTGGCTTTGCCGCAGGTCGTCATACGCCTGCTGTAGCGCGCCGTGCAGGCGGGCCTGGTGACTTGCCAATGCAACATGTTCGCTGAGCTGTTTCAGGAACTCGCATTCGCCGCTGCTGAAGGCCCCGGGTTGGCAGCGTGTGCAGACCAGCACTCCGAATACTTGGTTCTCGACGATGAGGGGCGCGAACACGATCGAGCGCAAGCCGGCGCCGGCCAATCTCTGCGGAAACGGAAAGGGCACCTGAAGCGCGTCCGGTTCGTGCACCAACTGTCCTGCGACGCAGCGCGACAGGCCATTTGCATCGATGGGTACCTCGACCTGCTGCGACAACGCGAGCTTGTCGGCAAAGGCTTGGCCGCGCGAACCCAGTGTACTCACGCTCAGAGACTTCGAGACGGGATCGTAAAGAAGGAAGCAACCAAAATCGATTGGTAGATTCTCCTCCAGGCTCGCCAGTACGACCTGAAAAACGCTCGGCAGGTCTTGCCGCTCGCCCGTCGCACGGGTGATGTGCTGTAGCAGGCTCAGCCGGCCGAGTTGCGCGTGCAACTTGCTCTCAGACTGCTGAATCTGCGTGAGCATTTGATTGAAGGTGTCGGTGAACAAGTCAAATTCATAGGCGCCCGTGGGCGCCGCCCGGACCGTGTAGTCATTGCGTTCCGCCACCGCCTTGGTGGTCTCGACCAGTGCAAGAATCGGCCGTAATAGCCGATGTTGCAGGCGCCGGGATATCAGATAGGCGAGCGACAGAGAAATGCCGCCCACGAGCGCAAGAATCAAGGCGTACAGCTTGATCCGTGAATACATGGCATTGAGGTCGGATTCGACAAACAGCACACCCAGCTGTTTGGATCCTTCCGCCACAGGCTCAAAGCCCCTCAGGGCCGAGCGGCCGAACGTATAGCCCGTGCCGGCCTGCGATGGTAAGCGTTCCGCTGCCAGGCCTGATGGATACGTGGCGAAGACATTCCCCTTGGTATCGTACAGCGCGGCCGCCACAATGTGCGGATCCGACTTGAAGGCGGTCAAAACGCTCGCGGCATCGTCCGCGTTTTCGAATGCCAGAGCGGCAGTGCTATTGCTGGCGATGGCTCTGCTCAATATTTGCAGCTGCTGGATGCTCGACTGGCGAAACGTCAGAAATTCATACGCGCAAAACGCAGAAGAAGTCACCAGCAATACGACGCCGCTGGAGAGAAAGATCATGAGCATCAATGTGCGGCGAATGGGCGTAGATGACTTGTTCATCTGTTATTCCCTTTCCGTGCCGACGATTTCGGCGGGACGAAGCAATTTGGAGCTGATCGTCAACCCCGAGGCGCGAGCCGACTCCACATTGATACGCAGCCGGATTCGATTATTTTCCGTCGCGAATTGGATCATGACGCCGCGCTGTGCTGCGCCGTCCGCCTGCGATACCGTCAGCGTGCTGCGGTGATCGAGCGCTGCGAGAATCTGCCCGAGATGCGCGACTTCAGAACGATCGACGAACAGAATCTGGCAATTCTCGACCTCAGTGACGGTGCGGAAGCGGCGAACCGTCAGCGGGTGTCCGTTGATTTGCTCATTGCGGACCGCCTCGTCCAAGCGCGCACCGAAGGGGTCGCTGCCCAGAATGCCGATGACAAATGGATCGCCGGGCGTGGCGAATGCCTGCGCGGGCCATTCCACGAAGCGCGAGAAGTTATACAGAAAAACGGCCTGAACTTGATTTTCCGTCGGCGCATCGGCCGCACTCAGGCCGTGCATGCACACAACGAGTCCGGCGGCCGCGAATAGGACCAGCCGCAAGGTCATCCTCAATATCGCCACGTCAGTTTTCCGTAGGCGCTGCGCTCGATCTCGGGCCTTGCCGGGTCCGGAAAACCGAATTCGGGATGTCGATTGTGGAGCAGATTCTGTCCGACCAGCGCCACCTCGATCCGATCGCCGGGGTGCCAGGCGAGGCGGGTGTCCAATTCAAAATAGCTGGGGACCGAGCCCGGCAATGCGCCGCTGTTGGTGTGCAGTGTATCAACCCAGCGCAGCGCCGGGTCCAGCTCCATATGCATGGGTAAATTGAAGGAAGATCGCAGTGAAAATTGATGCTGAGGGTCCGCTGTTTCGTTGAGCGCAGCATTCAGATCAAACTGACCGGGTTTGACATGCAGGTGTTCCTTCAGCAGCGTGTAGCCGGCGTGCAATGACCACATCTCCGATACTCGGTAGCTGCCGCTGAACTCCAGGCCATAGGTGTCTCCCTCCAAGCCGTTGGCAAAGAAAAAAGGAATAAACGTCGCCGGCGTGATGGCCGTGCTTCGAATGTCGTCGTAGTGATTGAAGAAACCCGAGACTGAGGCGGTAATGCGCGAGTTGAGCTGCGCGCGGTAACCCAGTTCATAGGCGACCACGCTTTCGGAGGTGAAGCGCGACCCTCCCTCGAGAATAACCAGATGAGGCGGCGCCGCTTCCGAAAAATCCTGGTCGATGCGCGACGGTGTGCGCACCGCGCGCGAAATGGCGGCCCACAGCGCTTGTTGCGAACTCAAAATCCAGCTCAAGCGAACGTCGGGCTCGAATTCAAACCCCGTGTAGTTATTGCGCTCTATCTTGGTGCCGAGAGTCAGCGACAAATTGGATTGCAGCGCGATCTCATCCTGTGCAAACACGCTGTACAGGTCGCGATCCAGCGTGGGAGGCAGAAATGCCAAAGCCGGGGCGTTGCCGACCACGTCGTGCGAGTATCGGAACCCAAAGCCCCAAACGATGCGATTGGCGGAGCCGATGCGAAATCGATGCTGAAAGTCCACATCGAAGGTCGTCAGATCATCGTGCAGCGTTCCGGCGCCGGCGAATTGCAGGCCGTTGATAATGAGCGGTGCAACGGGAATGCTGAGATGCGTTTGGTCAAGATATGACTGCAGGCTCAAATCAGAATTCTCAGAAATGCTGCGCGACCAGCGGCTCAACACATTCTCGCCGCTCGTGTCCGAAGTCCCGCCGGTCTGGTCATTCTCACGCCCGTCATAGAAATCGCCCTGCAAGGTGAGATTGTCCCGCGTGGACACCAGCGAGTCGACTCGAAATCCGGCGCGGCTCTGCCGCCACGCATCCGAGGCCGAGTCGCCGTTGGCCAACACCTCGCTGCCGCGATCAAAGTATTTGCCGTAGACACGATACTGGGTATTCGGATCGAAGGCGCCCCCATAGCGAACGTCGGCAAAATCCAGAGGACGCGAGCCGCCGCCCGCCTGAGCATACAGGCCCTGCGTATCCTTGGCCTTCTTGGTGATGATGTTGATGACCCCGTTGACGGCGTTCGCTCCCCATAACGCGCCTCCCGGTCCGCTAATGACCTCAATGCGGTCGATGTCCGCCATCAAGTAGTCTTGCGCATCCCAGAACACGCCCGAAAAAAGCGGCGTGTAAACAGTCCGTCCGTCAATCATGACCAATAGCTTATTCGCCAGCGCGGTGTTGAACCCGCGGGCGCTGATCGCCCAGTCATGGGAATTCTTTTGTGCAACCTGCAGGTTGTCCGCCAGTCTCAGCGCCTCAGGTATGCTCGTCGCTCCGGATCGTCGGATGTCTTCCTGCGTGATCACCTGAATCGCCGATGCGGTCTCGAGGAGCTTCTCGGGGTGCCTGGCCACGGAGGTGACCCGGACATTCATGAGATCCTCGACGTTGAGCCGTTTTAGCTCACCGATGGTCGGCGAGCCGCCATGTGCCGCCGCCGGTGGGGCGCATAGGCATAGCGCAAAAGCGCCCACAAAGCCGCCCCAAACGACATTCCTCGTCACGAATTCACCATTCCTTTGAGACACGATACTCCGATCGTCTAGATTGCGCTGATAGCACGCGCATGCAAACCACAATGCAAGAAACTTGTGAGTATTGTCTCAAATTGCCGGGAAACCCCGATGGCGACGCCAGCCTTGCACTTCTTGATACGCACGTCACATTCCGCAGAACAATCGCAAAATCACTGCCAGCGGGCTCAAGATAGCCGGCATTCGAACGATAACTGTCGACTTGGGACACGCCCGCCATTAAGGTTGCTCGCGCCATTGCGCGAGGGTGCGCATTCTTCTTTCAAGGACACACGATGAGCGCCGGCCAACGGGCAGATGGGCAGCGAATGGGCGCGGCAAACCGCAACGCCACGGCACGGCTGTCGGAGCTGGAGGCCGAAGCAGATCACCTGCGCGGTGAAAACGCGTCGCTGCGGGCGCAGCTGGCGCTGCGCGACCACGCGCTGGACGCCACACCGTCATTCTTCGTCGTCACCAGGCTGGAGGCTCCTGCGCCCATCATCGTCTATTGCAACAAGATAGTTGCGGATCAACACGGGATTGCGCGTGAAGAACTGATCGGCAAACCCATCACCTTGCTGACTCAATGGCTCGGTCACAATTCGGATTACTTGACCGAGGTCCAGGCGGCGTTGCGTGCGGGCCGGACCTTTCACTACGAAGACGAAGTGACGCGGCCGGACGGCAGCACTTTTTGGCTCGGCGTATCCATCAGGCCGCTCTTCGATGGCGCGGGGCGTCTGACGCATTCGGTGGCGGTGGGTGCGGACATCACCGCCAAACGCGGCGAGCGACTCAAGAAGCAAGAGTTGCAAGACAAACTCGTCGCAGAAATGGAAGAGCGCGAGCGCATGGCGATCGAGCTCCAATTGGCGCAGAAGCTGGAGTCCGTAGGGCGGCTCGCTGCCGGCATCGCTCATGAAATCAATACACCCATTCAATACGTGGGTGACAGCCTGCATTTCTTGCGCAGTGCTTTCGATGACCTCGATAAGCTGTTCGATGGTTCGCGCAAGGCCTTTGCTCGCCTGCCGGAATCAGCGGAAGGCAGCGCCTGTCAACTCGAAATGGCGGAGCTGGCGAAACAATGCGATTTGGAATACCTGCGAATCGAGGTACCGAAGGCCTTTACCAGAACTTTCGACGGCGTCGAAAGAGTTACCAACATCGTCAAGGCGATGAAGGAATTCGCTCATCCGGATGCGAACGAACAGAGCCCAGTCGACTTGAGGCGTGGACTGGAATCGACGCTGCTGGTCGCGTCCAACGAGTACAAATACGCCGCCAAGGTCCACTGTGAATTCGGCGAGCTGCCCGAAGTCATTTGCAATGCCGGTGAACTCAATCAGGTGTTCCTGAACCTCATCGTGAACGCGGCGCATGCGATAAAGGACGCCGGAAAGGATGTCGAATCCGGCGAAATCAAGATCCGCCTGAGCGCGGAAGGCGGCGAAGCCGTGATTCGCATCAGCGACAACGGTTGCGGCGTGCCGGCGGAAAATCTGTCGAAGCTCTACGATCCTTTTTTTACCACCAAGGAGGTCGGGCGCGGTACCGGACAAGGTCTTGCGATCAGCCACTCCATCGTGGTGGACAAACACGGAGGTGAGATCAGCGTCGCCAGCGAGCTGGGGATCGGCACGGAATTTACGGTGCGGCTGCCGATCGCGGGCCGTAACGGGCGGCCGCTTTCATGAGGAACATTTTATTCGTCGACGATGAACAAGCTCTGCTTGATAGCCTCAAGGTGCGTCTCTACAAGCATCGGCACGACTGGAACATGAAATTCGTCGCGAGCGGCGATGAGGCGATCGCCGCGCTCGAGCAAGAGCCTTTCGATCTGGTGGTCTCCGACGTGCGTATGCCGGGCATGGACGGCGGACAATTGCTGACCGTTGTGAAGCAACGTTGGCCGACCGCCATGCGCATCATCGTGTCGGGTTATTCCGACCCGGTGCAGGCGCTCAGACTGACTTCGCTTGCCCATCAATTCGTCGCGAAACCCTGCGACGGAGGCGAATTGGAAAACATCATCGAACGCTGCTTCTGCCTCCAGGATTTGCTCAGTCAGGAGTCGTTGCGCAAGGTAGTTGGCCGTATCGGTACATTGCCCGCGATGCCGAAGACCTACGGGCGTCTGCAGGCCGCTCTCGCCCAGCCCAGCGTCACCGCAGGGGAAATCGGCGATATCGTGAATGCCGATGCCGCGATAGCCAGCAAAGTCCTGCAAATCACCAATTCTGCGTTCTTTCGACTGCGCAAGCCGATGGTGCGCATCAAGGATGCGGTGACGTACTTGGGCTTTGCGACGGTTCGTAATCTGGTCTTGTCAGCGGAAATCTTTTCGCAATGGCAAGCGCCTCAGGGCCTGTCCGACGTTGACCCGGACCGGTTGCAGAATCATGCCCAATCCGCGGCGGCAGCCTGCAAGGCGCTTGCCGGAGGGCGCGCCTCGGCCGATGATGCGTGGCTCGCCGGTCTGCTTCACGACATTGGATATTGGATTCTGATCCAGGAGTGTCCAAAGGAACTCGGCAGCGCCATCGAGCTCGCGCGCGCCGAAGGCCTGCCGTTATTGGAATGCGAGCGGCGTATGACGGGTGCCACTCACGCAGAGATCGGCGCCTACCTGCTCGGCCTCTGGGGTTTGCCCTATTCGATTGTCGAGGCGGTTGCTTTGCATCACACGCCAAGGGCGGTCACGCCGCACGGCTACGATCTGGTGGGCGCGTTGGCGGTGTCGCATGCTCTGCTCGATCAGGCGAATGCCCACGCCATGGTGACCGCTCGGCCGGATCAGGATGTGAATGCGGATTATCTGGCGGGCCTGCAGGCGCCTTTCGATTGGCAGGAAGCCCAGAGCCGCGTGACCAAAGCATTGCGACCGGCAGAATCATGAACCGCGAAGAACTAGCCACCATTCTCTGTGTGGACGATGAGCCCCGAATCGTGGATGGCTTGGCAGTGCAATTGCGCCGCGAGTATCAGGTGCTCGCCGCGAATGGCGGAAATAGCGCGTTGCAAGTCCTCAAGGACAAGGGCGCACCCGCCGTCATCGTGTCGGACATGCGAATGCCGGGCATGGACGGCGCGACCCTGCTGAAGCACGTCAAACAGCTGTATCCGGAGACGACGCGCATTCTGCTCACGGGGGAGACGGGGCGCGATGCCGCGATTGCAGCGGTGAATGAAGGCCAGATATTTCGTTTCCTGACCAAGCCCTGCCCGCCGGATCAGTTGCGCGCCGCCATCGAAGCGGGTGTCGCGCATCATCGCCTCTTGGTTGCCGAGAAGGTGTTGCTCCAGGAAACCTTGATCGGCTGCATCAAGGCGCTCGTCGACATACTTGCCATCACCAATAGCGTTGCCTTCGGCCGGGCCACCCGGGTAAAGCGTCTGGCCACCGAAGTGGCTGCATTGCTCGGCGTACCCAACTTCTGGCAACTCGAGGCGGCTGCCATGCTCTCGCAGATCGGCTACATATCGTTGCCGGTCGAATTGGTGGAAAAACTGTATTACGGAAAGCGCCTGACGTCCGAGGAGCGAGCGCTCGCGGACGGCGCTCCTGCGGTTGCACAGAAGCTGCTCGGCCGCATTCCACGTCTCGAGCCGGTCATGGAAATACTGGCCGCATGCCTGCAAACGAATAACGACCTGCCGGATGGTTTGATCAAACTGGGCGCGCACATTTTAAGCCTGGTGCTCGATTATGACGCTCAGATCGCGCAGGGTCGCAGCGTTCAGGCCGCGATGTCGGCCCTGCGTGCCCAATCTGGGCGATTCGACCATAAACTACTCGAGAATCTCGAATCGCTCGTCAGCCTTGGCGCCGACACGCCGGAAGTCAAAGAAGTACTGGTGAGCCGCCTCACGCCGGGCATGGTGTTCATGCACGATCTATTTACGCAGGTGGGTACTCTGTTGGTGCCGAAAGGGTTCGAGGTCACCGAAACATTTTTGGAGCGCGCGCAAAACTTCGGCCCCGGCATCCTGCAGGAAAAAGTGCGCGTCATGGCCCCCGCTAAATCAAGCACCTGACATCGCGAAGGTCACGATGGCCTGCGCCAGCACGTCCAGCGAGTCGATGAAGGGTACGCTGATGCCCGCGGAGATCACCGATAATTCGCTGCACGCAATCAACAGTACATCGGCCTGATGTGTCATCTCGAGCGCAACCTTGCCGAGTGCTGCTTGGGTTTCTGTTCCGGTATCGCCGCGTTTCACGGCCTTGATGAGGGCCATAACCGTGTCCTGACGAGCCGGAAGGACGGTGTCCATGCCGTGCGCGGAGAATGCCCTCGCGTACAGCTCCGTGGAGTGCACCGCGGTGGATGCCAGCAAGCCGACGCGCGCGGCGCGCCGGGAGAGGGCGATCTGATCCACGGTCAGTGTCACCATATCGAGCAGCGGTATGCTGACCGCACGGCGGATTGAGTGTGCATAGGCATGCGCCGTGTTGCACGGAATCGCGAGCGCATCCGCGCCGGCGCGCTGCAGATTGCCGGCAATCCGGATCAGTTCGGGTGTGGGGTCGGCACCGGTTCCGTCAATGAGATGCGCAATGCGTGACGGGATCTTGGGATTGCTTTCGACAATCAAATGGATGTGGTCCTGATCGTCGCGCGCCGGCGTCTTCGCCACCACGCGCCTCATGAGATCCACGGTGGCCTCAGGACCCATCCCGCCGATGATGCCGACGATGCGATGCATCGATTTGTAATCAGGCTGCGCGGGCATGCCGTTTGCGGTCAAATCCGAAGTCATCGACGTAGCCAAATAGGCCGACGCTGCCGCCGGTGTGGATGAACACGACGTTCTGTCCGTGCTTGAACATGCCTTTGCGGATCAAATCGATGAACCCCGCCATGCCTTTGCCGGTGTAAACAGGATCGAGCAGGATACCCTCGAGCCGGGCCAGTGTTTGTATGGCGTCGAGGGAACCGGGCGTCGAGAATCCATACCCCTTGCCGACGTAGTCGCAATTGGCGACCACATCTTCACGCCGCACGGCGCCGGGCGTGCCGCACAGGTCGGAGGTGGCGCAGGCCAGATTGAACACATTCTCCTCTTGGCGTTCGCGGGGTGCGCGCACCCCGATCCCCAACAGAGGGACCCCGGAGCGAATGCCGGCCAGGCCCGCGATCATTCCTGCCTGCGTCCCGGCGCTGCCGGTTGCGTGCACGACATGATCGATGCGCAGTCCCATGGCATTCGCTTGTGCGATGAGCTCTATCGCCGCATTGACATAGCCCAAGGCCCCCGTGGGATTCGATCCTCCGCCGGGTATCAAGTACGGCTTGCGGCCTTCGCTCTCGAGCCTGGCGGCAACTTTGGCCAGTTCGCCGTTCATATCCGGATTGGACGCGCAATGTTCGACGCTGGCACCATGCAAATGGTCCAAGAGGACATTGCCGCTTTGCGTGTAGTCATGGTCGGTCTTGCCGGTTCTATCCTCGAGCAGGATGTGGCAATCGATGCGCATTTTCGCCGCGCATGCAGCGGTCTGTCGCGCGTGATTGGATTGCGTCGCACCCTGAGTCAGGACAATGTCCGCGCCTTGCTCCCGCGCTTCGGCGAGCAGGTACTCGAGCTTCCGCGTCTTGTTGCCGCCGGTCGACATGCCGGTGCAATCGTCGCGTTTGATCCAGATCTCCGGCCCATTGAGCGCCCGGCTCAGATTCGGCAGGTGTTCCAGGGGTGTCGGCAGGTGGGCGAAACGAATTCGCGGGAAACGTGCAAGGTTCATTGATTGCTCACATTTAAAAACGGAATCGGTGCACCGGCATAGACATTCAAGGTTCGCATATGTTCTCACCAGATTGACGCGAAGGCTGGGGTTTTGTTTACATGGCATCCATGTTCAACGCGATCTTAGTCGAGCGCGACCCTGAGCCCTACCGCGCGAGCTTGAAATCCCTCGATGAGGTCCGGCTACCCCCGGGCGAGGTCACCGTTCGCGTTGAGTATTCGACCATCAATTACAAGGATGCACTCGCCATCACGGGCTCAGGTCCGGTGGTGCGCCAATTTCCGATGGTGCCCGGAATCGACTTCGCCGGCACGGTCGACAGCTCGAACAATTCCGCCTATCAGCGCGGCGACAAAGTTGTACTGAATGGCTGGGGAGTTGGCGAGACGCATTGGGGCGGACTGGCGCAGATGGCGCGCGTCAAAGCGGACTGGCTGATTCCTCTGCCGGCGGCATTTACAACCCGCCAGGCCATGGCCATCGGCACCGCCGGATATACGGCCATGCTTTGCGTCATGGCCTTGGAGCGGCATGGTGTCACACCCGACAGCGGCGCGATCCTGGTGACCGGCGCGGCCGGCGGCGTCGGCAGCGTCGCGGTCGCTATATTGTCGAAACTCGGCTTTCATGTTGCCGCCATGACGGGCCGGCCGGCCGAGTCGGACTTCTTGAAGCAACTGGGCGCCCTGGAAATCATTGAGCGAACGCAGTATGCCGGCGCCGGAAAGCCGCTGGCCAAGGAGCGATGGGCGGCTGCGATCGATGTGGTCGGCAGCCACACGCTGGCCAATGTCTGTGCCTCGCTTCGCTATGGGGGCATTGTCGCGGCCTGCGGTCTGGCGGGCGGCATGGACTTTCCGGCCACGGTGGCACCGTTCATCTTGCGCGGCATTACACTCGCGGGCATCGACAGCGTGATGCGTCCGCGCCCGGACAGGGTCGAGGCATGGCGGCGCTTGAGCCGCGATCTCGACATCAAGAAGCTCGATTTGCTCACCCAGGAAATTTCGCTGTCCGGCGTGATCGAGCGCGCGGCGCCGTTTCTTCAAGGCAAGATTCGCGGGCGCATCGTCGTCGACACCCACCGATAGGCGCGGGCCGGGGCGGCTGCGTACTGTCCGGCGCCGTCCGCGGACACTGTCCGCGGACAGAGTACATGCTTGGGCGGAAAACAACACCTGTATAAACAATAACTTGCACCTACGATGAGAGCTGGCACGGCCCTTGCTTTGCCTTGAGCATGTCGCGATTTTCGCTAGTGCTCGGCGTCTTGGTTCTCACGGCTCATTCGGCCGGGGCCAATGATTTGAAGGAGTTCTACGAACTCGCGCTGACGCGCGATACGACGCTGCAAGTGGCTCACTTCCAGCGCGACGCGCTCATCGAGGCGCGACCTCAAGCGATTGCGCAATGGTTGCCGCAGATTTCGGCGAATGCCTCGGCGGTGCGCGAACGTGCCGGGTTCGACAGCGGTCCGGCATTGGGAAGCCAAGCGGCTGACTGCGCCATCAGTTCCACGGCCACCAGCCAACGTTGCTACGGCACGGCCCACTCGTTGGGGCTCAATATGTCGCAGACGCTGTGGAGCTTCCAATCCTTCAGCCAGCTGAAGGAGGCGAATTTCCAAGTGGCCGCCGCCGAAGCCAGCTATCAGGGCGCTCAACAGAGTCTATTGCTCCGCGTGGCCCAAGCCTACTTCGGCATCTTGTCGGCAGCCGATCAGCTCGCGACCAACACCGCCGAGCGCGAGGCATTCAGCACGCTTCTGAACCAGGCCAAATCGCGCCAGCAGACCGGGGTCGGCCCGCGCAGCGACGTCGATCAGGCGCAGGCTTTTTATGATGCGACGGAACAAAGCGTCATCGATGCTCGAAACGCGCTCGATGATGCAAATCTTGCGCTGACTGAAATCGTCGGGCAGCACGTCGAACGCGTTGCCCCGTTGCAGGACGACATTCCGCTGCTCTCTCCGGAGCCGGCATCCGCGGACGACTGGGTGACATCGGCGCGCCTGGACAATTTCGACGTGCGCACCGCGCAGCTCAACATGGAGGCGGCGTCGCGGGATATCTCGGTGCAGCGCGGGCGAGGATTGCCGACCATTTCCCTGACGGGTTCGGGTTCCAAAATCACGCAGGACGCCTTGCTCGGCGGCAATCAAACGCTCGACACCGTGGGCGTGTCATTCAACTGGCCCTTGTTTCAGGGCGGTGCCATCGCCTCCGCGGTTCGTCAATCTCGAGCGCTGTTTCGCCAGTCGCAAGTCAACTATGAGGCGATTCAACGCGACACGGAACGGCAGACACGGGCGGCATTTCGCGGCATCGTCAGCGGTATTCAGCGCATCCGCGCGGCGCGGCGCGCGGTGGAATCCAGTCAGCGCGCGGTCGAGGCCATGCGGCGCAACGTGGAGTTTGGCACGGGCACGGAGTTCGAACTGCTCGATGCACAAAACAATTACTACACGGCACGGCGAACCTACAGCCAGACCCGATACGACTATTTGACCAATGTGCTGACCCTCAAACAGCAAGCCGGCCGCCTGACCGAGCAAGACCTCATCGCCATTGACAATCTACTCATCGAGAGCGCCGCATGAGCATGCGCCTCTTACCCAAGGAACCCATCATGCTTCGCGATACATCCGCTCAGGATCGCGTGATCGAGCCGAAGAATCCCCTCAAGCGTCATCGCAAGCTCATTGTGGTTGCGCTGGCCGGCATCGCGGCGCTCGGGACGCTGATCTTTGTCCTGGCGCGATATTCCGGCGCGGGCGCCTCGGTTGATCGCGCGCGCGTGTCGATTGCCACCGTCGAGCGCGGCAATTTCGTACGCGATATCGCCGCAGACGGCCAAGTCGTGGCCGCCGTCAGTCCGACCCTCTACGCCAACGCCTTGGGAACCGTCACGCTCAAAGTGCACGCGGGCGATACGGTGGCGAAGGGCCAGGTGTTGGCGGTCGTCGAAAGCCCTGATCTGACGGCGAAAATGTCGCAGGAGGACGCCACGCTGGTGGGCCAGCACCTGGACTGGGAGCGGGCAACGCTCGACGCCGAGCACAAGCTTTCGCAGCTGCGCGACGCTTATAACCAGGCGGAGGTCGATCAGAAGACGGCGCAGCGTGAGCGCGATCGCAGCCGCAAGGCCTACGAACTCGGCTCCTATTCGGAATTGCAGGCGCTCCGGGCCGAGGACGCGCTCGAGAAAGCGCAATTTGCCTTTCAACAAGCAAAAAGCACCTACGAGTCGCAGCCCAAGCAAAATCGCTTTGATATCGACAGCAAGAAGGCGTTGCTCGATCGCCAACAATTCCTGGTGGACGACCTCAAGCGCCAGGTTGCGGGCCTGAACGTCAAGTCGCCCGTCGACGGTCAGGTGGGCCAGGTACAGGTGGCGGATCGCGCCAGCGTCGCCAAGGACGCGCCGCTGCTGACCGTGGTCGACCTATCGGCGCTGGAGGTCGAAATCAAGGTCACGGAAAGCCTGGCGCGCGATCTGCGCACCGGCATGACGGCCGATTTGGAAGGCGGCGGACATCATTGGCAAGGCGTGGTGAGCGGCGTATCGCCCGAGGTCGTGGCCGGCCAGGTCACGGCGCGGTTGCGCTTCGGCGCGGAAAAGCCTGCGGGTTTGCGGCAGAGCCAGCGCCTATCGGTCCGCATTTTCATCGACCGGCGCGACAACGTATTGATGGTCGACCGCGGCTCATTCGTGGACCAAGAGGGCGGCGGCTTTGCCTATATCGTTCACGGAAACATTGCCGAGCGCCATCCGGTACAGCTCGGCGCCGCCAGCATCGCCAAAGTCGAGATCCTCGAAGGATTGTCGGCGGGCGATCAAATCGTCATCTCCGGCACCGATGCGTTCAACGGCGCGCAGCGCGTCATCCTAAGTCACTGATCGAATCAACCAGCCCTGTGAGGCCACACCATGCTTAAAATGACTCACCTTTCCAAAGCGTATCGCACCGAGGTCGTCGAAACCTACGCGCTGCGCGACTTTTCGATACACGTGCGCGAAGGCGAGTTCGTCGCGGTAACGGGGCCTTCCGGCTCGGGCAAAACCACTTTCTTGACGATCGCGGGGCTTCTCGAAGAGTTCAGCGGCGGCGAGTATCAATTGGACGGCGCCAATGTGCGCGGCCTGAATGACAACCAGCGCTCGAAGCTGCGAAATGAAAAAATCGGCTTCATCTTTCAGGCCTTCAATCTGATCGCAGACTTGAACGTGCAGGACAACATCGATGTGCCGCTGCGTTATCGCGGTTTCAACAGCGCCGAAAGACGCCGCCGCATCCAGGAAGCACTGGGCCGGGTAGGGCTGTCGGCGCGCTCGCGCCACTATCCCGCCGAATTGTCGGGCGGCCAGCAGCAGCGCGTGGCCATCGCCCGAGCTCTCGCCGGATCTCCGCGGCTTCTGCTGGCCGATGAACCGACGGGTAATCTC
>DATHFB010000009.1:0-2907 GCA_035318305.1 Steroidobacteraceae bacterium
CCGTTCACACGTCCGTGTGTTCGCCCGACACCGGCGAGTCAGGCGCGCGAGCCCGACTCGCCTTCCGGACTTTCGTCCGTTGCCACTTCCTTGTGGCAATAGATCAGGCAGAAATGCGGCTCACCATTACAGCAAACCCCGAATCAATCGGGCCATGCCGAGCCGCCGTTGCGCCTTGCTACATGGGTGAGCAACACAGTGGCGAACGCCGACACAGGAAGTGTCGGCCGGTCCGCAAGCGAAGCAGGACTGCGCAGCGACGCGGTAGCAACGGACGACAGTCCGTGAGGCGAGTTAGAGGCGTGACTCTAACTCGCCGGAAATCACCAACATCGCGGCCGCCAGCAACCATCGGACCGAGTAACTTGTGTAAGCGTGCATCTAGAGTTCGCGCAAATACGCCAGCAGAGACGGGATCTCATCGGGAGTCGGCGGACGATCGGGATTCTTGCCATCGGTGGATATCGCCGGCGGCAGCGGCTTGCCCGTCGGCACGTTCAACAGCACTCGGGTGAAGAATGCCGTGTAATGCTCCACGACCTCCTCGAGCGTATCGGCGCTGTTGTTGTGGAAGTAGGGAGCGGTTTTGCTAATGCCGCGCAGGCTCGGCACATCGAGCTTGTTCCAGTCGTCGGTGGCGGGCGGGGCCGGCGGCGGCAGCACGAAGCCTGTCAGGAGCGCGCGGCCCGGATCGGAACTGGTGCGGGTGACGGTGGTGTGGCCATCGGGCAGCGTGAACACAAAGGTACGTATGTTGCCGGCCAATTTCGTTGGACAAGGCTTGAACACGAAGCGTGGCGCCGGGCCCGGATCTACCGGCCGCGGACAGGTGGTGCTGATGTCGTGGTAACGAACAGCGGGCGGCTGCGGGGTGGATTGCCCGGGGCCACCATGACACTGACCGCAGGCGCGCGCGAAGACCACTTTGCCGGCCTGTTCCAACTCGTTTAACGGCGGATCCGGATCGGGCAGCGGCGAAACGCCAGCATCGATCGCTTCGGATAATTCGCCCACGCCACGCGAAGAGAAGAGTACGCTCTGAAAGGCGCTCAGATCATCAAGAAAGCGTTGCGGAGGCGCTACCTGAATTTCGGCGTGTGCTTGCAAGGCGCCGAGCGCTTGCTCCTGCAGGGAGCCAAAGCGCGCGTCCAACTGATACCCGCCAGACAGATTAGGGTCTCGTGCCCAGGGATTGAGGGCATCAGGACCGGTCAATTTCACGTTAATGACCGTGGGAACCGCCCGCCACACATCCACCGACCGCTCGCTCGACGGCTGACCCGTCGAGGGGTCGATGAGCTGCACGTTGCCGGGCAGTGGCAGGGTCACGCGGATCAGTGCGTGCTCGCGTAAATTCGTGTAGTTAGTTGCGTTGTCGCCGTTCACGCGATAGTCGTTGGCGTCGACGGGCCGAAACAACGGATCGTCGGCCCGTGGATTCTTAAGTCGTCGCTGTTGGAGGGCTTGGTAGCGCGCCTCCGCACTGGCCGGCGAGAGTTGGAAACGGTCCCCCGCCATGTGACAATCGGCGCACGCTCGGCCATTGCCCTGAAGCCCGTGCAGGCGGCGGTCGAAAAAGTCGAACAGGCCGCGCGCAACGGCAATGCAGCGTTCTGCACCGCACTCCTCGCGAGCCATCACTCCGGCCATATCATCGTCTAGCTTCCGATCTTCAGCGGTGGCGATCGAGCCTGCGCCTGGGGCCATAGCCATCAAGCCTATCAACCATGAGACCTTGATTAGTGTCATTGAGGAGTCCTCGGTTTGAAGTCTGATTTGCGCCTTTAGCGAGCCATGCCTTCGCTTTCGAGCGTGACTGTCCGCTCGCAGTGGGCCAAACTCCTTGCCAGACTGCTGAGAAACTCTGATGTTTTCTGAAAAAGGTATGGATAGCGCGAAACGCACCGTTTACGAGTTCGGCGACTTCGTTCTCGATGGCGGGCGGCGGCGACTGCTGCGCCGCGGTAGCGATGATGCACTGGCGCTGACGGGGAAAGCCTTCGATACATTGCTCTATTTGGTCGAGCATCGTGGCGAGACGCTCGACAAAGACACGCTTCTCCACGTCATTTGGCCTGGAGTGATCGTCGAAGAGAATAGCCTGACGCAGGGTATCTCAATGCTTCGCCAGGCTCTCGGGGAAGCACCGGGAGAAAATCGGTACATTGCCACCGTGCCGCGCAAGGGCTATCGATTCGTTGCCGAGGTGACTGAACCCTCACAGGGCGCTGACTTGCCATCGACCGGAAAGATCGCCGCTGCGCCGAAGCGATCACAATGGCTGGCATGGATAGGCGCGGCAGCGGTCGTGTTGCTGGCGGTTGGGGCTTACCTTCAGCGCGGCGTGGGCCGCGGCACCCCCTCCGCAATTCACACGGTGGCAGTGCTGCCATTCAAGCCGCTGCTCCCCGGTGAGCGAGATGAATCATTGGAACTCGGAATGACCGAATCGATGATCGCGAGCATCGGTGCACGCGGCGGCCTTGATGTCAGCCCGTTAAGCTCTGTTCGCCGCCGCGGCGCGATCGACCAGGACCCGCTCAGGGTGGGGCGAGCGCTGCATACAGGATCCGTGCTTGACGGCTCGCTGCAACACCGTGGCAATCAGCTTCAGGTATCCGTGCGGTTGCTGCGTGTCGCCGATGGGCGCGAGCTCTGGGCCAATCAGTACGAAGGAAATATTTCCGGCATCTTCGGCATCCAGGAACAGATATCCGCCAAAGTGGCTGAGACTCTCTCAGGGAAAAGTACTGCTGCAGGTACTGCCGCACCGCAAACAGTCGGTGGCACAAGAGATGCGACAGCCTATCTTCGCTACGCCAACGGCCGCTACGCCTTGGCTCGATCCACCGAGGAAAGCCTTGCGCTCGCTATCGGATATTTTGAGCAGGCACTGGAGCGCGATCC
>DATHFB010000010.1:0-11786 GCA_035318305.1 Steroidobacteraceae bacterium
CTGCAAGAGCGTATTTCGATCCTCAATGCGGGCTCGGCGGACCTCATTCTCGATGCGGCGTTGCATGCAGACGATGAAAGCTTGCGTATCGCGGCTATCGACAAGCTGCCGGACGGGGATGCTCTACGCAGGCTCGCGGGACTATCCGCCACGGCCGAAGGCACTGCCATCGCCTCTACCGCGACTCTGGAGCGGGCCGCGCGCACGCGCTTGGCGCAACTCATCGACGAGGGCTCGATCGATTTCGCCGCATTTTGCGATCGCGTGCGAGACCGCGCGACGATCTTCGCCGTCGCAGCGCTGTGCAAGGACACCGGCCGCCTGCCGCAGGCGCTTGCTTTGATCGATGATCCTGCGCAACTCGCACAGCTCGCCATTGAGAGTCCATCGAGCCGATTACGGCAGTTGGCGGCAGAGCAGGTACACGATCCCGCACAGCTCAGGCAACTGCTTCAGCTCGTCCGCAACAAGGACAAGAGCGTATACAAGATCCTCAAGCAGAAGTGCGATGCGCTGAACGCGGAAGATCGCAAGGCGCAAGAGATCAAGAGCGACATCGAGGCGCGTTGCGCGTCGCTCGAACGGCACAGTCAGCGGACTTATGACTCGTTTTATACAGCGGCGTTCGAGCATCTAAAAAGCCGCTGGCATTCGCTGACCACCCAGCCGGCTGCCGATATTGAACAGCGTGCCAAACATGCCATCGAACGCTGCCAGGAGATTATCGGGGCGCATCAGCGGGAGCTCGATCGGCAGGCCGCCAAGGACGCGGCGCTCGAAGCCGCTCGTCAGCTCCAGCAGCGCGAGCGCGAGGCGGCCGAAGCGGCGGCCGTCGCGCGGTCCGAGGAAGAAGCCCGATTGCGGGAAGCGGCGGCGGCGATTCGCGAGGCTGAAGAAAGGGAATGCGCAGAGAAGCGAGCCGCGCAAGAGCAGCTGTTCCGGCAAATCGGCGGATTGTTGCGAATGGCCAATGCCGCGCTCATCGATGGCGGTACGCAACGAGCGGCGGGGCTGCGCCGGGCAATCGAAGAGAAGTTGCCGGCCGCAGCCGTGCTGCCGGCCTTTCTGTCCCGCCAAGTGCAGCGGCTCGATGAGAAGCTAAATGAGCTCAAGCAGTGGAAGGACTATGCCGTCGCGCCAAAACGTCTCGAGCTCATCGTGGAAATGGAGACGCTCATCGGTTCGACGGAAAAACCAAGAGTGCTGGCCGACCGCATCAAACATCTACAACAGGAATGGCGAACGATCGGCAAAGGGATCGCGAGCGAAGCTCCTGAGGAGTGGGAGCGGTTTCAGCAGGCTTCACAAGCGGCCTATCAACCCTGTCGCGAATATTTCGAGGCGCAGTCAAAGCTGCGCCAGCAGAACCTCGACAAACGCAAGGCGGTGCTCGAGCGATTGATCGCTTTTGAGGCAACGCAAAACGGGGACAATCCTGACTGGCGCCTGCTGGCAGGCGTTTTAAACGACGCGCCGAAGGAATGGCGCCGGTATTTTCCGGTGGATCGCGAAGCCGGCCGCGCAGCTCAAGAGGAATTCGAGGGAGCGATGGGGCGATTACAGGCCAAGCTCGACGCCTGGCATGAGCGCAACGTTGCGGACAAGCAATCACTGATCAAACGCGCCCGTCATTTGCTTACTCAAGAGGACAGCCGTGAAGCCATCGACGCCGTGAAACGGCTGCAGCTCCTGTGGAAGGAAACCGGTCCTGCGCCGAGCGCTCAAAGCCAATCGCTGTGGAATGAATTTCGCGAGGTGTGCGACGCGGTTTATCAAAAACGGCAGCAGGCATACGCTGAATACACAGCGGGGCTCGAAGCCAACAAACTCAAGGCCGCGGCATTGTGCGAAGAGGCCGAGCTCGCCGCCGCGTCATCCGGAGTGCCCCTGTTGGAAGGAGCGGCGAAAATACCCGAGTGGCGTAGCGCGTTTGATGCGCTCGGTGAAATGCCGAGGACCGAGGCTAGAGGGCTGCATGATCGGTTCGAACGCGCCATCGATTTGTGCAAGGCTCGAGTGGCCCAACAGCAGGTGCGCGATACGGAGCAGTCGTTCACGAATTTGTTCGAGGCCTCTCGAAGCGTAGCCGCATATGAGTGGGCTGTGTTGCGAGGTGCCGAGTCGTCCGATCGAGAAACGCTGAAGCAATCCGCGGAGAGTTTCATCGCGGGTGTTCGTCAATGGCCAAAAGAGGGACTCAAAGCGATCAAGGATTCCTTGGCCCAGTCCGGCGCAAGTGCCGATGTCGACTTGGGGGCCCGCGAGAGAGCGTTGAGACTCTTGTGCGTTCGCGGCGAGATACGCAGCGAGATATCCACGCCGGCCGAAGACGAGGCGCTGCGCCGGGAGCATCAGGTGCAAAGATTGATGCAGGGAATGGGGCAAGGGGTCGGCGCCGATGCCGGGGAATGGAACGCGATGGCGCTCGAGTGGATCCGGATCGGTGCGGTAGCGCCGGACTTGCACGACAGTTTGCGGGACAGATTCATGCGCTGCTGGGAAAAGAGGCCAATGGACAGATCGGAGCCGGCGGCTGTGCTGGGTGACGGCGGCAATCATCGCAACTCTCAGGACCGGCGAATAGGGAATACGCGCCGCCATGGCCGCGATGCTTCAAACGCCGGAAATAGGCGTTAGTTAAAACGGGGATTTTGATACCCGTCGCGTGACGTAGTCGGCGTTTGCCGACAACTGCCTGGGAACGCCCTCCCATCGGCGGGAGGTGTCACAGTCTCCCTACATCCTGACCTACCCGCATTCCCTAGGATGACCGCCGCGAGTGCAGTCATTGCGCTCATCATCCTAGGGTTCACCAAGCAACAATGAACTATCTCTATCGCTTTCTGCGGATTCGTGGAAATGAGTTGCGCGTCGCCGTGTCAACGGTTTTCGCCGTGTGCGCCTTGGCATCGAAAGCGCACGCGCAAGTTACGACGCTTCTCGACCTGGAAAACTCCCCGGGGCAAGATTACACCCTCTACACGTATTCGTTTCAGGCGCAGCTCGCGCAAACTTTTCTGACATTTGAATTTCGCCAAGATCCTGCCTATTGGAGATTGGATGACGTGTCCGTGTTAAACAGCGCCAACACTCAGCTGATTGCAAACGGCGGCTTCGAGGGCGGCGCCTACGGCGGCCAAAATACGCCCAATAGCTGGACTCTGATCGGCCAGGCGGGACTGAGTGCCGGCGGCCAGGCTGTTGACGGCTGCGGGCTTTCCGGCAGCTCTTGCTACATGGATGGCGCGGTCGGCGGCGTTGATGGGCTGTATCAATCCTTTGCAACGACGATCGGCGCGACGTATTCGCTGAGCTTCTGGCTTCAGGCTGACGGTGGAGGACCCGCCTCCGCGGTCGTGCAAATCGGCGCGACGTTGGATCAAGGCGGAGTGCTGATCCCGCCACCCACGGCAACCGACATCATCACGACAGGTTCACCCTATTTGACAGCCGGTCTGGGCACGACGCTCAATCCGGTCTTCGACGGGGGAACTCTTCAGTTGGATTCTTCGGGGCCGGTATTCAGCCAGAACTTTACGGTCAACAATACCAACGGAACCATCGACACTGCCGGACTCAACAGCACGATGAGCGGAGAGCTCTCCGGCCCCGGCGGCCTGACTTTCATGAACAGCGGGAGTGCGGGCGGCATAACGCTAACCAATACGAACACGTATGCGGGCGCGACCGTCATTAGCGGTGGCACCACCTTGGCGTTGAGCGGCGCCGGCAGCATCGCCGCTTCCAGCGGTGTCGCCGACAACGGCATATTCGACATTTCCGCGACCACGGCTGGAGCAACGATTCAATCTCTGTCGGGTAGCGGCACCGTTGCACTCGGCAACCAGAAGCTCAACTTGAGCAACGCCGGCGGCACGTTTGCCGGCAGCATCGGTGGCACGGGCAGCGTCGTGCTGAGCGGAGGTGTTGAGATTTTAAGCGGCGTAAATACCTTCTCCGGCGCCACGGGCATTGGCAGCGGTGCGACCCTGGCGTTGAGCGGCGCCGGCAGCATCGCTGCGTCCAGCGGCGTCGCAGACGACGGTATTTTCAATATTTCAGCGACCTCGGGAGCATCGATCCAATCGCTGTCGGGCAATGGTACCGTTGTGCTCGGCAATCAGAAGCTCACCTTGAGCAACGCCAGCGACACTTTTGCCGGCAGCATCGGCGGCGCGGGCAGCGTCGTACTGAGCGGCGGTGTTGAGACTTTAAGCGGTGTAAATACTTTCACCGGTGCCACCGGCATTGGCAGCGGCGCGAGCCTGGCATTGAGCGGCACGGGCAGCATCGCCGCCTCCAGCGGTGTCGCGGACAACGGCACGTTCAATATTTCAGCGACCACGGCGGGCGCATCGATTCAATCGCTGTCGGGTAGCGGTACCGTTGTACTGGGTAACCAGAATCTCACCCTGAGCAATGCCGGCGGCACGTTTGCCGGCAGCATCGGCGGCGCCGGTGGTCTGGCGCTGACGGGCGGGACCGAGACCTTGAACGGTGCGAATACATTTACTGGTGCCACCGCCATCAGCAATGGCACAACCCTGGCATTGAGCGGTGTCGGCAGCATCGCGAACTCCGCCGCTGTGATCGACAACGGAGCATTTAATATTTCCGCGACCACGGCGGGTGCGTCGATTCAATCGCTGTCGGGTAATGGCGTAGTCGCGCTCGGCAACCAGAACTTAAACTTAAGCAACGCCTTCGGCACGTTTGCCGGCGCCATCGGTGGCACGGGCGGCGTTGCGCTGACCGGCGGTGCCGAGACGTTGAGCGGCGTGAACACATTCACCGGCGCCACGGGCATCGGCAGCGGTGCGACCCTGGTATTGAGCGGCTCGGGCAGCATCGCCGCCTCCAGCGGAGTCGCGGACAACGGCACATTCAATATTTCCGCGTCCACGCTGACAGCATCGATTCAATCTCTGTCGGGCAGCGGTACCGTTGTGCTCGGCAACCAGAACCTGAATTTGACCAACGCCGGCGGCACATTCGCCGGCACCATGGGCGGCGCCGGTGGTCTGTCGCTAACGGGCGGGACCGAGACCTTGAGCGGTGTGAACACATTTACCGGTGCCACCGGCATCAGCGGCGGTGCCACGTTGGCATTGACCGGTGCCGGCAGCACCGCCGCTTCGAGCGGCATCGCCGACAACGGCACATTCGATATTTCCGGCACCTCGGCGGGTGCGTCCATCCAATCGCTGTCGGGCAATGGCGCAGTCGCCCTCGGCAATCAGAACCTGAACCTGAGCAATGCCGCCGACACATTTGCCGGCAACATTGGTGGCACGGGCAATGTCGCACTAAGCAGCGGCGTTGAAACCTTGAGCGGCGTGAACACATTCGCCGGCACCACTGGCATCGGCAACGGTGCAACGCTGGCATTGAGCGGTACCGGCAGCAGCGCCAGTTCGAGCGCAGTCGCCAACAACGGAATTTTCGATATTTCCGCGACCACGGCAGGAGCGTCCATTCAATCGCTGGCAGGCACTGGGGCGGTAGCACTTGGCAACCAGAATTTAAACCTGACCAACGCCGGCGGCACATTCGCCGGCGCCATCGGCGGCACGGGCGGCATCGCGCTGACTGGCGGGACCGAGGCGTTGAGCGGCGTGAACGCATTTACGGGTGCCACCGGCATCAGCGGCGGCGCGACGTTGGCATTGACCGGTGCCGGCAGCATCGCCGCTTCGAGCGGCGTCGCGGACAACGGCATATTCGATATTTCGTCGACCACGGCGGGAGCAGCGATTCAATCGCTGTCGGGCAACGGTGCAGTCACGCTCGGCAACCAGAACCTGAACCTGAGCAACGCGGTCGGCTCGTTCGCCGGAGCCATCGGTGGCGCCGGTGGTCTGGCGCTGACGGGCGGGATCGAGACCTTGAGCGGTGCGAATACGTTTACCGGTGCCACCGGCATTGGCAGCGGTTCAACGTTGGCATTGACCGGTGTCGGCAGCATCGCCGCTTCGAACAGAGTCGCGGACAATGGCACATTCGATGTCTCGGGCACCACGGCGGGGGCTTCGATTCAATCGCTGTCGGGCAACGGTGCAGTCGCACTCGGCAACCAGAACCTGAACTTGAGCAATGCCGCCGACACGTTTGCCGGCAGCATCGGCGGGATGGGTAGCGTGACCTTGACCGGCGGGACCGAAACACTCAGCGGAACGAATACCTATGTTGGCGGCACCACGGTGAGCGGCGGCGGCCGGCTCATTGTCGGCGCCGACGTAGGGCTTGGCAGCTCGGCCGGGTTGCTGACGCTGAACGCCGGCACCCTGCAAAGCACAGCGTCGTTTACCATGACGCGCGACATCGCGTTGGCGGGCGATGGCACCTTTGTCACCGATACGGGCACGACGATGTATGACGGCGGCGCTGTGACCGGCGCCGGCGCATTGATCAAGAGCGGCGCCGGCTCGATGGAACTCTGCGGCAATGTCTCCAATAGCGGCGGCACCACCGTAGCGGCCGGCCAATTGATGATCTGCGGCAGCGATACCGGCACGGGAAGCGTTTCAGTTGCCAACGGTGCAACGCTGGCGTTGACCGGCGCGGGCAGCATCGCCGCGTCGAGCGGACTCGCCGACAACGGTACATTCGATATTTCCGGCACCACCGCGGGTGCAGCGATTCAATCGCTGTCGGGCACCGGCGTAGTCGCGCTCGGCAACCAGAACCTGAACCTGAGCAATGCCGTTGGGACATTCGCCGGCAGCATCTCCGGCACGGGTGGACTTGCGGTCACGGGCGGTGCGCAAACACTTGGCGCCGTCAACGCCTTCACCGGAGCTACCGCCATCGGCAACGGTGCCACCTTGGCATTGGCCGGCACGGGCAGCGTCGCCGCGTCGAGCGGAGTCGTCGACAACGGTACATTCGATATTTCCGGCACCACCGCGGGTGCGGCGATTCAATCGCTGTCGGGCAATGGCACTGTGGCGCTCGGCAACCAAAGCCTCGCGTTGACCAACGCCATTGGGACATTCACCGGCAGCATCGCAGGTACGGGTGGACTCGCAGTCACGGGCGGTGCGCAAACACTGGGCGGCGTCAATACCTTTACCGGAGCTACCGCCATCGGCAACGGTGCCACCATGGCATTGACCGGCACGGGCAGCATCGCCGCGTCGAGCGGAGTTGCAGACAACGGTACATTAGATATTTCGGGAACCGCGGCGGGCGCAGCGATTCAATCGCTGTCGGGCAGCGGCGCAGTCGCACTCGGCAACCAGAACTTAGGTCTGAGCAACGCCGGCGGAACCTTTGCCGGCGCCATCGCGGGCACGGGAGGCGTCGCGCTGACCGGTGGTGCCGAGACCTTGAGCGGCGTGAACACATTTACCGGTGCCACCGGCATCAGCGGCGGTGCAACGTTGGCATTGACCGGTGCCGGCAGCATCGCCGCTTCGAGCGGCGTCGCAAATAACGGGACTTTCGATATATCGGCTACCGGGGCGGGAGCTTCGATTCGATCGCTGTCGGGCGCCGGCACCGTCGCACTCGGCAACCAAATTCTGACGTTGAGCCATGCCGGCGACGCGTTTGCCGGCACCATTTCTGGTTCGGGCAGCCTCGCGATAACCGGCGGCACCGAAACGCTCGGCGGCACAAATAACTATACCGGCGGAACGAGCGTCAGTGGCGGCGGCCAACTGATCGTCGGCGCGGATGCGGCGCTCGGTAACTCATCCGGGACACTGACGCTCGCCGGCGGCACGTTGCAAAGCACCGCCTCGTTTGCGATGACGCGAAGTCTGGCGCTGGCCGGCGATGGCACTCTCGATACGAATGGTGGCACAACATTGCACGATAACGGCGCGCTGACCGGCGCCGGCGCCCTGATCAAGAGTGGTTTGGGCGCGCTCGAATTGTGCGGCAATGTTTCCAACGCCGGCGGCATTTCGGTGAGCGCGGGCAGTCTCGCGATTTGCGGCAACAACACAGGCACAGGCGGGATCGCCATCACCACCGGTGCCACGCTGGCACTGACGGGTGCGGGCAGCATCGCGAGATCGAGCGGCGTCAGCAACGACGGCACGTTCGACATTTCCGGCACCACCGCGGGAGCATCGATTCAATCGCTGTCTGGCAATGGCACGGTCGCGCTCGGCGGCCAGAATCTCGCACTTACCAATGCCGCAGGCACGTTCTCCGGCGCGATCGGCGGCACGGGCGGCCTCGCACTCACCGGAGGCACCGAGACCTTGACCGGCACCAATACCTACACCGGCGGGACGATGGTCAGCGGCAGCAAGCTCATCATCACCGGCGATGCGGCACTCGGCGGCGCTTCCGGGGCGCTTACGTTGAATAACGCCACACTGGAAAATGCCGCCTCGGTGGATTCGGCGCGCAGCATTACGCTGATCGGCAGCAACATCTTGAGCACCGATCCCGGCGCGACACTTACCCAGACCGGTCGGCTTTCGGGCGACGGTCACGTGACCAAGGTCGGTGACGGTACCCTGATCCTCGCCGGCGACAATCGCAATTGGGGACAACAAGGCAACACCACGGTCGGTGGCCTCACCATCAATTCCGGTTTGGTCGAGGTCGAGAACTCGTACGGCCTCGGATTTGGTCTCATCACCGTCAATGGCGGCGTCATTTCCACCACGGTGGATGTTCTCACCGGCCAGACCATCCAAATCAACGGCGCCACCGTGTTGAATGTCGATCCCGGCACCACGACCACGCTGACAGGCACCGTAGAAACCACGGGCACGGGATCGTGCTTCGAGAAAACCGGCACCGGCACGCTGATCATGAGCGGCACGGCGACCTTGAGAAACGGTACCTGCGTCGAGGAAGGTCAACTTTACGCCAATGGTTCCATCACCAGTGCGATGCGCGTCGATCCAGGCGCCATATTGCGCGGCGTCGGCACCATCACCGGTCCAGTTACAGTGCAAGGCATATTGGCTCCCGGGAATTCGCCGGGCACGCTGACGGTCGTGGGCAATGTGACCATGCAGGCCGGCAGCACCTATCAGGAAGATGTCAACGGCGTCGCTACGGGCGCGGGTCCGGGCAGTTATTCTCGCCTGCTGGTGGCCGGCGCGGCCAATCAGTTCATCGCCACCGGAGCGACGTTGAACGTCAATCTGCTCAATATCACCGGTACGACCGCTTACACTCCTTTCCAGCCGGCACTCGGCGACTCGTTTCGCATCGTGACGGCTGAAGGCGGCATCGTCGGCAAGTTTGCGGCCTTTGGCCAGCCCGACGGCCTTGCTGCCAACACACGCCTGGCAATTTTCTACGATCCGTTCGGCGACAACAGCATTGATCTTCGCGTCGTCCCGATTTCCTACACGAGCTTCCTGCAAGCGGCCGGCGCCAATAGCAACGCTCGCTCGGTCGGCAACGCCATGAATCAGGTCCTCAACGCCGATCAAGCCGGCCATGCGAGCGTGGCGCAGGATAATCTGGCGTATGCCCTCGGCGGAATGTCCGCCGCCGCGTTGCCGGGTGTCATAACTGCTCTGGCCGGCGAAGTGCATGCGGATCTCGCAGCGGTCGCACCCCAGGCGGGCCAGTGGTTGGCGTCCTCGGTGGCGCGACAGCTGGAGTTTTCGAGCGCCGACGGTGAAATGGGCGCACCGCTTCCGGGACAGGCATTTTGGTTCGACACGACGGCCAATCATGGCAAATGGGATGCAGACGATCGGGCGTCCGGATTCACCACCAACCGCACGCAAACCGCCGCCGGCTTCGACCTGCTGGTCGGACATGGGAATCGAGTCGGCGTGGGCTTCTCGCATTCGCTGATCGATGTATCCACGTCTGCGGGAAGCGGTTCGGTGAATGAAAACATCGGCTTCGTCTATGGCCAGTACTCATTGGCTGCCGTGATTTTCGACGGCATGTTCGGCGCAGGCACCAACCATTGGGAAACCGACCGTGCCGATCCGCTGGGCCTAAGCGCGGCAACTCTCGACACCAACCGCCGCGGCCACACAGCGCTCGCCGGCGCCGGCATTCGTTTGCCATGGAACGTCGGCGGCGTGGATTTGGAACCTTACGCACGCACGCTGTGGCAGCGACTAGCACGCAGCAGTTTCGACGAAGGCACCGCTCTGGACGCCTTGTCCGGACCCGATTATTCGGCCAACGGTCTGCGCACCAGCGCAGGAATCTTGATCGGTCCCAAAAATTCCTCGCCGCTGGCTGCGCCTTTTGGTTATCAAGTCAATCTAGGCGCTGGATACGATAGTGGAAGCCTGGTGCATCCGACTGTCGCTGCAACGCTCGCCGGAACGCCAACTGCAATTATGGCGCCGGACATCGGCAGGGCATTTGCGCAGCTCAGCCTGAACGGCACTGCTCGCTTAGGGGAGCACACCTATGCATATGCAGGTCTCACGGGTGAAGCACGCAGCGGCAAGGCAGAGGACGCGGGCATCAACTTGGGCGTAAGGGCGAGCTTTTAGATAGACAACATCTATCAATATCATCTGATCAATCAATTTCCACGCGTCTACGCGATAGCCTATGGTAGGGCCACACTCATCACTGGAACCTACCATGAGCAAACCAACCGACCGCGCATCCAAGAGGCACGCCGATCAGCTGACTACCAGCGCCGGCAATCCGATTGCCGACAATCAGAATTCGCTCAGCGCCGGACCTCGCGGGCCCTTGCTGTTGCAGGACTATCAGTTGATCGAGAAGTTGGCGCATCAGAATCGCGAGCGCATTCCGGAGCGGCCCGTGCATGCCAAGGGCTGGGGTGCCTACGGCACGCTGACGATCACCGGTGATATCTCGAAGTACACCAAGGCCAAGGTGCTGCAGCCGGGCGCCAAGACGCCCTTGATCCTGCGCTTCTCGACGGTCGCCGGGGAACTCGGCGCCGCCGATGCCGAGCGCGACGTGCGCGGCTTCGCGATCAAGTTCTACACCGAGGAAGGTAATTGGGATCTGGTGGGCAACAACACGCCGGTTTTTTTCGTGCGCGACCCGTACAAATTTCCCGATTTCATCCATACGCAAAAGCGCCACCCGAAGACCAATTTGCGCTCGCCCACGGCGATGTGGGATTTCTGGTCGCTGTCGCCCGAGAGTTTGCATCAGGTGACGATCCTGATGTCCGACCGTGGCCTGCCGACCAGCGTGCGCCATGTCAACGGCTATGGCTCGCACACCTACAGTCTGATCAGTGCTGCAGGTGTGCGCGTATGGGTGAAGTTTCATTTCAAGACCCAGCAGGGTCACCGCTATTGGACCAACGCGCAGGCCTCCGAAGTCGTCGGGCGTACGCGCGAATCGACTCAGGAAGATCTGTTCGAGGCAATCGAAAAAGGCGATTTTCCGAAGTGGACGGTGCAGGTGCAGATCATGACCGACGCGCAGGCGCAGGCATGGTCCGAGCGCACCGGTTGGAACCCGTTTGACCTGACCAAGGTCTGGCCGCACGGCGACTGCCCGGTGATCGACATTGGCGTGCTGGAATTGAACCGCAATCCGGACAACTACTTTGCCGAGATCGAACAGGCTGCATTCGCCCCATCCAACATCGTTCCCGGCATCGGCTTCTCGCCGGACAAGATGCTGCAGGCGCGCGTGTTCAGCTACGCCGATGCGCACCGCTACCGGCTCGGCACGCACTACGAGGCATTGCCGGTCAATGCACCGCGCTGCCCGGTGCACCACTACCACAAGGACGGACCGATGCGCTTCTTCGACAACAACACGAAGAACCCGGACGCCTACTACGAGCCCAATTCGTTCAACGGCCCGAAAGAGGACAGGCGCTTCGCCGAGCCGGCCCTGGC
>DATHFB010000011.1:0-5887 GCA_035318305.1 Steroidobacteraceae bacterium
GGTGAGTAGCAAGGCGGCAATGTGTGCGCCATTGATTCGAACCACTCTCATTTTCAATCGACCTACAAAGGAAAATCGCCGTGCCGAAAGCCCAAGCAACTCCAGGGAAGACACTGCTCTCTCCCGCCGATCACACCTTGATCATGATCGATCACCAGTCGCAGATGTCATTCGCCACCAAGTCGATCGACGCTGTCCTGCTGCGCAACAATGTCGCGCTCGTCGCCAAGGCGGCACGGGAATTCAAGGTCTCCACGATTCTCACCACCGTTGCCGAGAAAAGCTTCTCCGGGCCGATCTACGAGGAGATTCGCTCGGTTTTCCCGAAGGACGAAATCATCGATCGCACCTCGATGAATACGTGGGAAGACGCGCGCATCGCCAAGCGGGTCAATGAGATCGGCAAAGGGCGAATCGTTCTCGCAGGCCTGTGGACCAGTGTGTGCATCGTCGGCCCCGCGCTCTCCGCGCTCGATCAGGGATTCGAGGTGTACGCCATCGCCGATGCCTGCGGCGATGTTTCAGAAGAAGCGCATGAGCGCGCGATCGAGCGCGTGGTGCAGGCCGGGGCGCGACCGATCACCTCGCTGCAGTACCTGCTCGAGCTGCAGCGCGATTGGGCGCGCACCGAGACCTACGCAGAGACCACCGGCATTGCCCGCCTGCACGGCGGCGCCTATGGACTCGGCGTGATCTACGCAAAAACCATGTTCGCCGCTTCCGGACACTAGCTCGAATCTGATGTCGGAGGCGCCTGCTATGAAAATGTATGTGTTGTCGCTCAGCGTGGGCTTGCTGGTCGGTGTGATCTACGCCGTGTTGAACGTGCGTTCGCCAGCGCCTCCAGTGATCGCGCTGATTGGACTGTTGGGCATCTTGATCGGCGAGCAAGTCGTTCCGCTCGCCAAGCGTCTGGTTTCGAGCGAGCCCGTCTCGACCTCGTGGGTTCGTGAACAGTGCGTGCCGCACATCTTCGGCCAGCTTCCAGGGAAAGCCGCGGAAACCCAGCAGCCCAAGAACGTCGACGCGCCAATGTGAATCGCACCCGACCCGGAGATCTTTCAATGACTGCAGACCTTATTCTCTATAACGGACGCTTCAGCACGCTTGATCGCAGCAATGCGAGCCCAGAGGCGGTGGCGATCGCGGATGGTCGCTTTCTCTCCGTCGGACGTGCGCGGGACGTGGAAGCGACGGCCGGGGCGACAACCAAACGTATCGACTTACAAAGTCGCCGCGTCATCCCGGGTTTGATCGACAGTCACATGCACATCATTCGCAGCGGGCTCAGCTACAACCTGGAGCTGCGGTGGGACGGCGTGCGCTCGTTATCGACAGCGCTTAAGATGCTCAAGGCGCAAGTGGATCGCACGCCGGCACCACAGTGGGTGCGCGTCGTCGGCGGATTCACCGAACATCAGTTTGCCGAGAAACGGATCCCAACAATCGACGAGCTGAATGCCATCGCCCCTGATACGCCGGTGTTCATTCTGCATCTCTACGATCGCGCGTTGCTGAATGGCGCGGCGCTGCGTGCGGTGGGCTACAGCAAAGCCACGCCGAACCCGCCGGGCGGTGAGATCGTGCGTGATCGCAATGGCAATCCGACCGGCCTGCTGCTCGCTCAGCCTAACGCAGCCATTCTGTATGCAACGCTTGCGAAAGGCCCAAAGTTGCCGGAGGAGTACCAGAAGAACTCCAGCCGCCATTTCATGCGAGAGGTGAATCGGCTCGGTGTAACCGGCGTCATCGACGCCGGCGGTGGATTTCAGAATTACCCTGAAGACTATCGGATCATCGAAGAGCTGCACGCGGCCGGGGAGTTGACCGTCCGCATTGCCTACAACCTGTTTACGCAAAAGCCCAAAGAGGAACTCGCGGATTTTCGCAACTGGGCGAGCAAGGTGAGGCCGGGGCAGGGTGACGACTTTTATCGTCACAATGGGGCGGGTGAAATGCTCGTGTACAGCGCGGCGGACTTCGAAGATTTTCGCGTCGCGCGTCCCGATCTGTCTGCCTCAATGGAAACCGATCTGGAGCCCGTGGTGAGATTGCTCGCTGAGCATCGTTGGCCCTGGCGGCTCCATGCGACCTACGACGAGACCATCTCCCGTGCGCTCGATGTCTACGAGAGGGTCAACCGCGACACTCCGTTCGACGGACTGCCTTGGTTCTTCGATCACTGCGAAACGATCTCGGATCGCAATATCGACCGCATCGCCGCACTCGGCGGCGGCATTGCTATTCAGCATCGCATGGCGTTCCAAGGGGAATACTTCGTCGAGCGCTACGGCCGCGCCGCCGCCGAGCGCACGCCGCCCATTCAGCGGATGTTGAGGAACGGCCTTCCGGTGGGCGCCGGGACAGATGCAACGCGTGTCGCCTCGTACAACCCCTGGGTCTCACTCGCCTGGCTCGTCACCGGGAAGACTGTAGGCGGGCTGAAGTTGTATCGTGAGTTGCAGACGCTCGATCGCGAGCAGGCGCTGCGCCTGTGGACCGAAGCGAACACCTGGTTCTCCGGCGAGGGCGGCAAGAAGGGTCAGATCAAAGTAGGGCAGCTCGCAGATCTCGCGGTGTTGTCGGATGACTACTTCAGCGTGCCCGACGATCGGATTGCGGACATCACGTCGGTCCTGACGTTGCTCGGAGGCGTACCTGTGCACGCTTCCGGCGACTTCTCGAATCTCGCGCCGCCGCTGCCGCCGGCCATGCCGGGCTGGTCGCCCGTCAACTACTACGGCGGCTATCAGAGTCCAAACGAAGCAGTAGCAGCGGCGGTGACGGGGCCGGCTGCACAACGTGTCGCGGTCCACCGCTGCCACGATTCGCATCCTCATCCGCGGGAGACCGCACTATGGGGCGACTTCGGCTGCACCTGCTGGGCATTCTGAAGGGTGTTGACATGAGCGCTGTATCTGACTGGCTGTCTCGATTCGCCACGCCTGTAGTGCGATGGATTGCGCTGCTTGGGCTGTGTGCCGCGTACTTGCAGGGTGGCATCGTGAAGCTGGCGAACATCAACGGCGCCGTCGCCGAGATGAGTCACTTCGGTTTCTCGCCGGCGATGCCATTTGCGATCGCCGTGATTGCTTTCGAGCTGATCGCGTCCGTCGCCATCCTGACCGGATACTGGCGCTGGCTCGGCGCGCTTGCGCTGGGTGCGTTCACCGTCGGCGCGTCGTTCATGGCCAATCGGTACTGGGAGCTTGGGCCAGCGGAGCGTTTCGGGGTAGAAAATTCTTTTTACGAGCATCTGGGACTCGCCGGTGGGTTCCTTCTGGTTGCGTGGCACGACTTACGTGATCGAAGACACCGGGAGTGAGCACACCTCTATTGACCGTTGGATTTTGATTAAGGAGTTATCTATGCATCGTCGATTGCCACTGGCTCTTCTCACTGCCGCTGCAGTATTGATGTCGGCAGCCGACCTCGCATACGGCGGGACCAAGGCGGCATCGACTTCGCCGGCGGTTGCGGTGGGGCCTCAATACGACACGACCCACGTGTACGTCCCGCCCGCCGACGTCGATCCTTTCGTCGCGAGCTTCCTCGCGACCTTTGGCGGTCAAAGCACGAAACAAGTAGTGGCCACGGTAACGCCGACGCCGAGCAGCACGACCTCGCAGCTCCTGCAAACCCCCGTCGGCACAGTGTCGCTCTTCGGTTTCAAGACGGCGATTCCCTTTCCCTTCGGCGCCGAGCGGACCGGCTTCCTCGTCACCGACATGGACGTCGCGATCAAAGCCGCCCGCGCCGCGGGTGCGGATGTTCTTGTCGAGCCATTCCCCGACCCAATTGGCAAGGACGCGGTCATCCAGTGGCCAGGCGGCGTGAACACGCAGATCTACTGGCACACGACGCCGCCATCGTACGCGCCGTTTAAGGCCGTGCCTGAAAACCGCGTCTATATCTCGCAGCTGCGAAGCGCCGCGTTCGTGAAGAGCTATCTTAGGTTCTCGCACGGGAAAATCGTCTCGGATGAGCCCAAGGCGCCGGGAATCGAGATCGGCCGGGCCGACGACACTTACCGGCGCATCCGCATCGAGTCCACCTTCGGCAAGCTGACGGCCTTCGTGACCGACGGTCATTTGCCCTATCCCTACGGTCGCGAGCTGACCGGCTACGAGGTCACGAATCTAAATGAAACGCTGGCCAAGGCCAAGAGCGCCGGCGTGACCGTGTTGGTGGAGCCCTATAAGAGCGGGGATCGTGGATCGGCGATGGTCCTGTTCCCCGGGGGCTATATCGCAGAGATTCATTCGTTGACCGGCAAATGAATCGATGCGATTCAAGACCCATGCCTGCGTTGCCGCCCTGATCTTATCGGGCGGCGGGGTGGCCGGCGCCGACCAGTCAGTCCAAGCGGATGACCAAGCGCCCCCGCGGCCGGCCATTTTATTCAATCGCTGGCAGGAAGACTGGTCGGTGCTCGCGGATCCCCGCGTCCCACGGGAACCGCTCGATAACCTCAAATACATTTCCTTGTCTGCCGACGATCCGAAAACCTATTTGTCATTGGGCGCGGGGCTTCGCGAGCGGTTCGAGGCCAATGACGCCACTGGCTTTGGCGTCGGCACCAACCGCAATCAAGACTATGTCATTAGCCGAGCCGAGGTAAGTGCGGACCTTCGCGTGGCCGGGCAATTCCAGTTCTTCATCCAACTTCAGAAGGAGAATGCGTTCGACAAGAAAACCTTGACGCCGGTGGACCAAGACCGCCTGGATCTCGAACAGGCATTCATCGCCTTGGTGGAACCCCTCGCCGGAGGAACACTCAAGGTTCGCCTGGGTCGGCAACAATTTGGCTTTGACCTGCAGCGATTCGTCTCAGTCCGTGACGGCCCTAATGTGCGCCAGTCCTATGATGCCGCATGGATCGACTATGAGCATGGACCATGGCGATACATCACATTTTACAGCCATCCGGTTCAGAATCGGGACCTGCGGCCATTCGATGATCACAGCAACAACCAGCTGACCTACGGCGGCTTTCGTGTCGAGCGCCAGATCATGAACTCCGCAAGTCTATCCGCGTACATATCGCGGTTCACGCAAGACGGCGCAAGATTTCCGGGCGCCCAGGGCAATGAGCGACGCGACATCGTCGATGTGCGCTTTGCAGGCACCAAGGGCTCGTTTGATTGGGACGTGGAGGCAATGAACCAGGCAGGTCGGATCGGCCTCGAGGATATCGAGGCGTGGGCGTTCGGATCGCTGGCGGGATATACGCTGAGAGGCATCCCGTGGACGCCGCGCCTCGGAATTCAAGTGGACGCTTCCTCGGGTGATAGAAACCTGACCGATAACCGGTTCAACACCTTCAATCCGCTATTCCCGAACGGCTATTACGTGACGCTTGCCGGCTATACGGGTTACGTCAATTTCATCCATGTGAAGCCCTCGGTGACGGTGCATCCGCTTGCAAACCTCAAGCTGATGGGGGCAGTCGGTTTCCAATGGCGTGAAACGACAGCCGATGCGGTGTATACGCAGCCGGATATTCCGGTTGCGGGCACGGTCGGGCATCCCGGCCGCTATACCGGGACTTATGGTCAGTTTCGCACAGATTATATCCTTAACTCACACATATCCCTGGCGCTCGAGGTGGTGCATTTTGCGATTGGCGATGCCCTTCGCGGAGCCGGCGGACATGACAGCAACTACGTTGGCGCCGAAATCAAATACGGATGGTAGAACGAAATGAAACTCACTCTTCCCACACTACTGAGCTTCAATGGCGGGTACGTTGATACCGCAGGCTTCCTCGCGCTTCAGGGCCTGTTCACTGCGCACGTCACGGGCAATTTCGTAACCATCGGAGCCGCGCTGGTATTCGGAACCTCGGGCGTCGTTGCGAAGCTGCTGGCGTTGCCGGTGTTCTGCA
>DATHFB010000012.1:0-8276 GCA_035318305.1 Steroidobacteraceae bacterium
GACCATGCGGCGCCGCGAAATCATCCCTGGCCTCCGTCCAGCAACCGGCCGTGATCGAGCGCCAGCACCGTGGCGCGCGGGAAGAAATTGAATTCCGACGCCGAGGCCCAGGTGTAGGCGCCCATCACGCGCCCGATGACCAGATCGCCCATGTCGAGCTTGGGCAGCTCCAATCTTTCGCGGATGACATCGATGCTGTCGCAGGTCGGTCCGGCCAGCACCGACGGAAAGGTCTCTGTTGCGGGCAACAGCGCCTCGACCGGAAACACCGAGTGGTCGTACATTTGACCACTGTAGCTGCCGTACAGGCCATCATCCAGGTAGTACCACCAGCGGCCGTCGCGCAGCGCGCGTCCCATCACGGAGGCCACCGCGACCGCCGCCGGGGCAGCGATGTAGCGGCCCGGTTCGGCGATCACACGTACCGCAGGCGGCAATTTGTCGAGCGCCGCTTTGATCGGCGCGCAAAACTCTTCGATGGGCATGGCGGGCTTCAAGTATTCCACCGGAAATCCGCCGCCGATGTCGAGCATATGCGGGGAATGTCCGGCCTCGGCCGCGCTTTGCAGCAGTTCGCGACACACGTTGATGGCCCTGACGATCATTCCCGAATCGGCATTTTGCGAACCGGTGTGAAACGACAATCCGTCGATTTTGATTTGCAGATCTGCGGCGAGGCGAAACAAATCGGCAACCGCTTCCGGATCGCAGCCGAACTTGCGCGACAGATCCACCTGGGCGTCGGGGCTGCGGAAGGACACGCGGATCAGCAGCGATGCGCGGCTGCGAAATTTGGTGAACTTGCGCAGTTCATCGGGATTGTCGATGACGAAGCGGCTCACGCCAAAGCTCAAGGCGGTGCGGATGTCGCTGTCGCGCTTGATCGGGTGGGTGTGAATGCAGCGTTCCGGCGCTATCCCTAGGCGCCGCACCAGTTCGACTTCGCCGTTGGTCGCGAGATCGAAAAAAGCGCCTTCCGAATCAAGGGTGGTAATGAGCGATGAGTGCGGCAGCGGCTTCAGGGCGTAGTGCAGATCCACGCCCGGCAGCGCCGCGGCGAGGCGGCGGTATTGTCGGCGAACACGTTCGGCATCGATCACGAACAGCGGGGACCCGTAGCGGGCCACCAAATGTTGAATCGCCTCTCGCGAGAAAGGGTCTTGCTTGGGATCGAGCTCCATGCGCTAGCTGACGCTCAGCTCCAGGGAATCATCGCCCATGCCGCTGGCGCGCTGCAGGCGATCGAGAATTGCCGCCCAGCGCTCATCCTGAGGCAGGCTCTGCACGAAAATTTTGACGCAGCCAGCGCGATCCAAAGTGCGCAAATGGTTGTACAGGTTGTGCGCGTACGTGTCCGGCTTTTTACCGGCGTTGATCCAGGTCATGTGACGCTGGGTCTGCTGCGGCGGCCGCATGGCGAGCACGGCCACTTTTTCTTCCCGCGCCACGATCTCGCTGGCTCGAACCTCGAGATCGTCTGAGGGCACGATTTCGAGCGGTGTTGATGGCGCATAGTGCAATGCCCGATCGCCCGGAACCCGGGGAGCCGGGCCGCCGACCGCCATGGGGCCCACCACCTGCTCGAGCTGCGATCGCGTGATGAACCCCGGCCGCAGCAGCCGCGCCTGGTTGTCGAGGCAGGACACGATGGTGGACTCGAGCCCGATGGGCGAATCGCCGCCGTCCAGGATCACCTTGACCAAATCGCCGAGTTCATCGCGCACATGCTCAGGTTTGGTGGGGCTCAAGCGTCCGTATCGATTGGCGGACGGCGCCGCAAGACCGCCTCCAAAGGCATTCAGCAGCTGCTGCGCGATGGGGTGCGAGGGTACCCGAATGCCGATGCTGTCCTGGCCGCCCGTGACGATTTCATTGACGTTTTCCGCCTTGGGCAGAATCAGCGTCAAGGGTCCCGGCCAGAACTTGTCGGCCAATGCCTGCGCAACCGGCGGCATATTGGAAACCCAGCGATGCAAGTAGCGCGGATCGTCCAAATGCACGATGACCGGATGATCCGGCGGGCGCCCCTTGGCCTCGAAAATCTTGCGCACGGCAGGGGGACTGGACGCATTCGCACCGAGTCCATAAACGGTCTCGGTCGGAAACACGACCAATTCTCCGGCGCGTAATGCTTCGACCGCCGTTTCGATGTCTGTCTGTGTAGCTCGTACCACACCCTCATGATATCAAGACTGAGCTACGAGCAAGGGCCGCTTAGAGTTTATGGGGCCTGTTTTACAGTTGTGAACTGATTTGTAGCTGGAAGGCGACATTGTAGGAACACCAGGTCGAGCCAACGGCCGAATTTGAATCCCACTTCATGAAAATGCCCTACATTGATGAATCCAAGGCTCTGATGCAGCTTGATCGACGCCGCGTTCTCGGCGTCGATGCCCGCGATCATGACGTGCTTCTGCATGGCGGAAGCTCGACTCATCAACTCGGTGACCAGATGACGGCCTATCCCTAAGCCGCGGCGATCCGTGCGAACGTGCACACTGTGCTCAACGCTATGCCGGTAGCAGGGCCATGCACGAAACTCTCCGAAGCTTCCGAAACCCGTGATTCCCGATGCATCTCGCGCGACCACCAGGGGGAAGCCGGCGGCGATCTTCGCGTCGTACCACGCCTCGCCGCGCTCGGCGGTCAACTCAACCTCCGTATAAACGGCGGTGGAGTTGCGGATGACCTCGTTGTAAATCGCTAGAATTTCAGGCAGGTCTTGACGCGTGGCATGACTAATCATGCCGATCAATCGAGGTAGGCCGGCGGTTTCGGCAGCGCCTGGAAATCCCGCGGATCGTGCTGCACGATCAGCCGCGCATGCGTGTTCTTGACGATGGTTTCAATGCGGCTCATCGAGGCGAGCGTGTCCGCGCGATCCACGTTATAGACCGGCACGCGCTTGAGCAGCCGATTGGCCCGCAGATGGTACAAATCGCCCGACAGAATGACGGTGCCGCTCTTCTGCAATTTCAGCTTCAGAACCTGAGACCCTGGGGTATGTCCCGGAGCTCTCAAGATCATGACCCGGCCGTCGCCGAAAACATCATAGTCGCCGTCGATCGTTTCAGTCTTGGCGGTCTTGTACACGCTCCACGTTTCGGGGAGCACTCCGCCCGGCGGGGGAAGCACCAGCGCCGCCGCCAGTTCCGTCTTGTTCATGATCCAAACCGAGTCGGGGAAGTCGTTGGCATTGCCGGTGTGATCCCAATGCAAGTGCGAGAAAGCGATGAAGTTGACGTGTTTGGGCGTTAATTTCAACGATTGCAATTGGGCGACGAGCGTCACCGGCACGGTGACATGTACGCCCGGCGCAGCGTCGCTCCCCTCCTTGGGATAGTTGTAGTGATCGCCCAACCCTGCGTCCCACAATAAATCACCCTTGGGGTGGCGGATCAGAAAACATGGCACCGCGATCTCACCCGGCTTGCCGTCATATTCGCCCGTGTCCGAGAATCCACCCATGTCCTTGAAGGTTGCGTGTCCGCAATCGAGCACGTATAGCCGCAGCTCCGTGACGCTCGCCGCGGCAGGGCAAGCCGCGCTCAAGCCGAGCGCCAAGAGGGCCATCGCCACCCAAGTGCGCGGGTTCGTACTGGCGTTTTTCATGAGACTGGCCCTCCGGAGCCTCTTATACTAGACGAAGGATGAGCGAACACGAACACCACTCTCACTTCCACGAGCCCGACTCTCAGCACGCGCAGCGCGCGCTGAGTCCGATAGAGCTGCGGGTTCGCGCTTTGGAGGCGCTGCTGACCGAAAAAGGCTACATCGATCCTGCGGCGCTCGATGTGCTGATCGACGCGTATCAGACAAAAATCGGGCCCCGCAATGGTGCACGAGTGGTGGCGCGCGCCTGGTGCGACGCTGAATTTCGCCGCTGGCTGCTCGCCGACGCCACGGCGGCCATTGCATCCTTGGGAATGTCCGGCCGCCAGGGCGAGCACATGGTGGCGGTCGAGAACACGCCGCAAGTCCACAACTTGGTGGTGTGCACGCTTTGCAGCTGCTATCCCTGGGCGGTGCTGGGGCTTCCGCCGACGTGGTACAAAAGCGCGCCGTACCGCGCGCGCGCCGTGAAAGATCCGCGCGGCGTTCTTAGAGAATTCGGTGTTGAGCTGCCCGAATCGACGCAAATCCGCATTTGGGACTCCACGGCGGAAGTCCGTTATCTGGTGTTGCCGCAGCGGCCGGCGGGCTCCGAGGACTTGAGCGAGCAGCAGCTGGCAAATCTCGTCACGCGTGATTCCATGATCGGCACGGGTTTGCCGGGCAGCGCCGCGTGAGCTACCAATCCAATGCCGATCTCGGCGGACAGGATGTGCGCGACGCCATCGTGATGGAACCTGAAGGCGACTTGTTTCACGCTCCCTGGGAACCGCGGGTCATGGCGCTGGTCGTGGCCATGGGCCCGACGGGGTTATCGAATATCGACATGAACCGCGCGGCGCGCGAAACGATCCCCAACTACCGCGATCTCAGCTACTACGAGGTCTGGCTGACGGCACTTGAAAAACTGGTGCTGCAACAGGGCGTGCTAGGCGACGCGCCTCCTCCACCGAAACAGGTATTGCGGGCCGAGCTGGTCGCCGCGGCAATCAGCAAGGGCAGTGCGTTCTCGCGAACGCCGGCGGGCCCTGCCCGCTATGCGCTGGGACAACGCGTGCGCACGATCGCCGTTCAACCTGCACACCACACGCGTCTGCCCGCGTATGCGCGGGGCAAAGCAGGGATCGTGGAACGAGTCCATGGCGCGCACGTATTTCCGGATACCAACGCACGGGGCTTGGGCGAAAACCCGCAGTGGCTGTACACGGTCGCCTTCGATGAAAAGGAACTGTGGGGCGAGCAAAACGCGAAGCAGCGATCCACTATTTCCGTGGATGCCTTCGAACCGTACCTCGAGCCGGCATGATGCACGAGACGCTGCTCGGGCTGCCGGGAATGCCGCGGGACGCCACCAGCCCGGTGTTCAATGAGCCATGGGAGGCCCGCGCCTTTGCCATGGTGCTGGCACTTCATGAGCGGGGCGTGTTCACCTGGCCGCAATGGGCCGCGGCCTTGTCGCGTCAGATAACCCAAGCACAAGCGGCAGGCGATGCGGATCTCGGCGACACCTACTACCAGCATTGGCTGCTGGCGCTCGAATCGCTGGTGAAAGACCTGCCGGTTAAGGCTTCACCGCCGCCGTAACTTCCGGCGGATCGAGCGCGGTGCGCGTCCAGGTGCCGTCCTCCTGCCGGTTGAGTTCGTAGGCAGGCCAGTAATGCTTGTCGAGCTTCAAGGTAATGACATCCGTCTGGCCATTCCAACTGATCGTCTTTAGGCGCAGCGAGGCCCGATCGGGTTTACCGCTCACCGCGCTGATGAAGGCATCGAGATCCGGTGTGGGTTGACCGTTGACTTCCGTGATGCGCCGGCCGGCATACAGCCCATAGTGCGTGGCGGGTGAGCCGTAGAAGAAAAACGATACGAACACGCCGTAGGGAGCAATTCCGCGTTGCGCCGCCATGGCGCGATGCGGCGCCTGCAGGGTGGCGCCCGCCCAAATGAGCACCCGATCGATGTCGCGGCCGTTCAAGGCCACGGTCTTCATTTGCAGGGTTTTTTCAGCACCGTCGCGCCACACCGTCACGCTCACCGTCGGACTCTGCACCGCGCGCTCAGCCTCGCGGAATCGATTCACGACTTTGCCGTCAATCGCGAGCAGCAAGTCACCGGGCTCGAGCAACGCCGCGGCCGGAGAACCGGCGACGAGGCGATTGATGCCGAGCACTTGACGGCGCTGCGGGTTGTGTTCCGCCAAGCGCCGCACCCACTCGTCCGGCAATCCCAACTCACGGGCGCTGGCCAGGGACTGCACGTCGAACTCCGCTTCGAAGGAATACAGGGGCCGCCCATCGGCAACCACGCCGATCATCTCGCTGACCAGGTCGGCGGGTATGCCGCGATTGATCTGTTCCAGTTCGCGCTGCGATTCGAATGCGAAGCTCGACCAAAGCGCCAGCACGTCGCCTTTCTCATCCGCCAGCACGCCGTCGTAATCGCCCGGCGGATTGATCAGGCTGACCGCTTCCAAGTTGCTGTCGCGGAAGCGCAGCGTGCGCGACAAAGGAAACGACACCACATCGACGCTGGAGATCTGGGTTTTCTGCGAGAGGATTTTCGAGTCGGCGCGCTGGCCGACCACCCAAACATCGTCGCCCGCGCCCAAAGGCCTCGTGACCAGCGTCGCAGCGCGAACCGGCGTGTTGCCGATCGACTTCGGATCGTAGGAGACGATGGCGAGATTGTGCAACGGATGAATGAACACGACTTTGCCCGGCACCTCCACCGTGCCGGCAAAGGTGATGCGCACATCGCCCATAGCCACCGGCACGGTATTGCGATCGAGCGCCACCAAACCGCGCTGCGCGTCCACGATGACGCCGGTCCCGTGATAGTTCTTTTCGGTGACGCCGGAGGTTGAATAAGGCATGTCGAAATTCACCATCACCAACGACGGCGCCAGTCGATCGATGCGCGGATCGCCGGTCTTGGCAAATTGTGTGGCGGCGGATTTGGCCATGAGTGGCGAGGGTCCGAAGCTGATGCCGACGCAGGGCCAGGTTCCCAAGGTGTCGTCCCGCTTGCACTGTCGCGCCGGAAACCAGCGCCTGTCCATGCGAATGACCTTGAGCTGAACCGCGCGCGGATCCTCGATGGTGACATAGCGAACCGGCACTCTCGCGCCATCCGCAAGCTCGCCCAGCGCCGCGGCAAATTCCGCGAGAGTTGCGACCGGCTTGCCGTTGAACGAGCTGATCAAGGCAGCGCGGGGAATGCCCGCCGCGCCAAACACATATCCCGGATTGGCGATATACACGCCCTTGACGGGCACGTTGAAATGGCGCGCCTGCTGATAGGACAGCGTGTGCACCACCGCCTCGCCGAATTCGATGAATTCATCGGGCGTGATGGCGCTCAAGGACTGAACGTCGAACTCATGCTGTATCGATTGGCTGCCGCGCTGCACTTCGACTTTCACCCGCCGGCCGACATGATTGTCGAGCACTTCCTCGAGCGAGAAAAACTCAGGAATCGGCCTGCCGTCGACGGCCACCAGAATATCGCCGGGCGCCAAAATTCCGTCGGCACCCGATCCGGGCTGCACGTCGTCGACCACCAGCATGCCGGTCAGCTTCGGATACGCCTTGCGCATGCTCGCTTCCGTTTCGGAATTGAGGCCGAGGCGCTTCAGTTCATCATAGGGCGTGTACTTGAACACGGTTTCCAGCGTGCCGCGCGGCACGGGCTTGGCGGCATTGATGTATTTCAGGGCCCGCACAACCGCGGTCAGCGGCAAGTAGAAACTAGAGGCTGCACCCGTGGCGCCGCCCGCATTGAGCGCCACCACGCGGCCGTCGATGTCGATCACCGGCGAACCGGACGAACCGCCCGAGGTGCTCGAGGCCGCCTGGAAATAAAAGGTATTGAAGTCGTTGTACTTGCCGTAACCGTATTCGGGCGCCTCGCGGTCCAGCCGCGCCAGCGTGCCCGAGAGAATCGACAGCTGTTCGCCCGCATCGTTGCCGACGACGCGTATTTCGCGGCCGATGACCGCGCCCTGCGGATACAGCGGCAGCTCAGCCGGTTGGATGAAGTGCAGTTTTGCGGGATCGTAGTGATAGATGCCGAAGTCGTGGATCGGGTCGCGGTAAATGGGATACAGCTGCACCTCTTCCCGGTTCAAGAAAATAGCTTGCGCAGTCACCGGCCCGGAGGTTACGACATGCCGATTGGTCAAGATGAGTCCGCGCTTGGCGTCGATGACGAAGCCGGTAGCCTGCGCCGTGGTGTTCCACTCGGTGTCGAAGGCACGTGTGCTGTCGATTTGAATGGTGACCACGCCGGTCGCGATTCTCTCCAGAGTCTGGGCCCAATTCGCAGGCGTGCCCGGAATGCCGGAGGTGGGAATGCCGGGGACGGAGCCGGGGGTGGTGGCGGTGCGGACGGCAGTGGCGGACGAAGCGCTGAATGCGGGTGTGACGGACAAGGCAAACAAGGAGAAAAGCAGCGAAATGCGGGACATGCCGATCCTAGGAGCCTTCAATGGCCAGGTTAAATGACGATTATTGACGAAGGATCGGACAAGTTCAGGAGCCAGACGGTTCCTCCGGTGATGCTTTCCAGCTCAAATCGAGCTGCTTCGCCGCACGCACATCGTCCAACCGACGCACCGGCATTGTATGCGGGGCTGAAGCCAGTTTCTCAGGATCATGGCGCATTTCCTC
>DATHFB010000013.1:0-14542 GCA_035318305.1 Steroidobacteraceae bacterium
GAAGCGTTGGTATTGTTCGGCAGCATCACGGGCCGCGACCCCCGGTCCCTCGGCGCGAGTGAACGTTCCGGTTTCGAACTGGGCCTTTCGGGTGCACAAGTCGGCGCGCTTCAGCAGGTGGCGTTTGATCAGCTGGCGGCCGAGGGTACACTGCACAGCGCCTCGCATTGAGGCAGATTGTTTTGAATCCCAAGATACTTTTAAACATGTGAGGACCTTAACCATGCGGCGTTCAAAACTTCTCGGTCTGGGCTGCCTGCTGCTCGCATCACCCCTGTATGCGGCCCTGAAGCCCGGCGCTCAGGCGCCCGCCTTCACAACCGCGGCGACGCTTGCCGGCAAGCCGTTTACGTTTTCCTTGGCCGATGCGCTCAAGAACGGGCCGGTGGTGCTGTATTTTTATCCGGCCGCCTTTACCAAAGGCTGTACCGTCGAGGCACACGAGTTTGCCGAGGCCACCGACAAGTTCAAGGCCATGGGCGCCACGGTGATCGGTGTGTCGCACGATGACATCGACACACTCAACAGGTTCTCGGTGAGCGAATGCCGCAACAAATTCGCGGTGGCGTCGGATGCCGATAAAAAAATCTCCAAGGCCTATGATGCAACGATATTCTTCACTTCGTACACAAACCGCACGTCGTACGTGATTGCCCCTGACGGCACGATCATCTATGAATACACAGCCTTGAGCCCGGACAAACATGTCGAGAACACCATGGCGGCCGTTGCCGGCTGGCAGGCCGGGCACAAGAAATGAGTTCCCTGACAGAGACGAGCCTCACAATATGCGCGCGCTGCCCTGTGTATTCGCCCGCCGCCGGGCTAGAATTCGCGCTAACAAGGGAGCGAATCCATGATTAGCGTCGTCGTTCTGGGATTCCTGGCCATAGCCCTGCTGGGCTATCTGATCAGCGTCTACAACGGATTGGTGCGCGTCGGCGCCTCGGTGAAGCTCGCTTGGTCGAATATCGACGTGCTGCTGGTTCAGCGCCACGATGAATTGCCGAAGCTGGTGGAGGTATGCCGCCAATACATGGAATACGAGCGCGATACGCTCGAGCGTGTAACCAAGGCGCGCAGCGCGGTCGATGCCGCACGCAGTTCGGGCAACGTGAACTCGGTCGGCGCGGCAGAACAGGAATTGCGCGCGGGACTGGGCGGGCTGTATGCGGTCGCGGAACGCTATCCCGACCTCAAGGCGAACGAGGCGTTCCGCCAGCTGCAGGCTAGAATCAGCGGACTGGAGACTGCCATCGCGGATCGGCGCGAGGTCTACAACGATTCGGTGAATGCAAACAACATCCGGCTGCAGACCTTTCCGGATGCGCTGGTGGCGAATTTCGGAGATTTTCACCCCGCCAAACTGCTGCAATTCTTGAGCGAAGAGAAATCGGACGTGGACATGAAGGCACTGTTCGCGCGCTGATCATGCATCTCGCAGACCGATATGCGAAGCACAGACATTCTGCATTTCTGGGAAGCCGCCGCGGTCTTGGCCGCGATCGCGTGCTGGGCTCTCTATAAGTTCGCCGCGAGCATCCGCCGCGACCGATATCTAGAGGATACTCCCCTCGTCAAGATTCGCTCGGCGGCGCAGGGCTACGTCAAGGTCTTTGGCCGGGCCAAGCCGGCGCAAGCCGACCCAACGGTCTCCCCGCTTAGTTTACGGCCCTGTGTCTGGTGGAGCTACGATGTTCAGGAGAAACAGCGCAATTCCAAAGGGGAGACGACGTGGCGCACCATTGACAGCGCAACGAGCATTACGCCGTTTGTGCTGGCGGACGCGGATGGTGAATGTCTCGTCGGGCCGGTCAATGCCGAAATTACGCCAACCAGCCGCGACGTTTGGTACGGAGATTCACCCTCCCCTGGGGGCCCGCCGGTTGCTTCAAGAGGATTCATGAGCAGCGATCTTTATCGCTACCATGAGCAGCTGCTGCGGGTCGGCGAGCAACTGTCGGTAACCGGGGAACTGCGGTCGAATTCCGAGATCGAAACCAGCGACGCCGCGTCGGCGGCACTGCTGCGTCAATGGAAATCAGACCAGGCCGCGCTGCTCGCACGCTTTGACCAGAATCACGACGGCAAAATCGACGGCGGAGAATGGGACGCCGCCCGCAGCGCCGCTGCCGCCGAGTCTCAGGCGCACACACTGAAATCAAACATCGTGCGCACCAGCTGCATCGGCGAGACCACGCACGGTGAACCGTTTCTCATCGCACCGATGGACTCGCAGCGTCTCGTGAATCGAGAAAAGTTCCACGCCGCAATGTTTCTCGCGATTGGCGTAGTCTGCGCCGGATTTTCCGCCTGGGCGGTCGAGCACGCGCTCGCGCTGGGCTAGCAGTGGCAAAGCCTCAATCCAGTCAATTCTGGCCGGCGTTTACCCCGAAACTGGTGATTGCCTGGCGCGAAGGCCAGATCAAGAAATTCTGGCGTAATGATGCTCTGGCGGGACTGACGGTCGCCATCGTGGCGCTGCCCCTGGCCATGGCGCTGGGCATTGCCAGCGGCGCGTCGCCGAACCAAGGTTTGGTCACGGCGGTGGTTGCCGGATTCCTGATCTCATTGCTCGGCGGTTCGCGCGTGCAGATCGGCGGGCCGACCGGCGCGTTTGTCGTCATTGTCGCGGGCATCATCGCGGCGCATGGTTATGCCGGATTGGTCTTGGCCACCTTGCTGGCGGGATTTATTCTCATTGCCGCCGGCTACGCAGGGCTGGGCCGGCTGATTCGTTTCATTCCAATGCCGGTGGTCACGGGATTCACCGCCGGCATCGCGGTCATCATTGCGTCCAGTCAGGTCGGGGATTTCTTGGGCCTCACCACCGGCAAATTGCCCGCGGAATTCATTCCAAAGTGGGCAACCTATGTGGGCGCACTCGGTTCGACCAGCTTCTACGCCCTCGCTGTCGGCAGCGCGACGCTGGCCATGATTGTGTTGCTGAGGCGATTCGCGCCGCAACTGCCGGCCTTCCTGATTGCGCTTCTGGTTGCTTCGCTGACGGTCGCAGTGCTGCATCTGCCCGTCGCCACGGTGGGCGATCGCTTTCCGGCCATGCCCACGGGAATGCCGGTCCCGCATATTCCGAATATTTCCTTGGCATTGATTCAGCATTTGCTGCCGCCCGCGTTTACCATCGCCTTTCTGGCCGGCATGGAAGCCTTGTTGTCGGCAACGGTTGCAGACGGCATGACCGGCTACAACCATCGCTCAGGGCAGGAGCTCGTCGCACAAGGCGTCGCGAACATCGCTTCCGCTTTGTTCGGCGCTCTGCCCGCGACCGGTGCGATCGCCAGAACGGCCACCAATATTCGCGCGGGCGGACGTACGCCCTTGGCCGGCATTTTCCACTCGGTGTTTCTGTTGATCTTCTTGCTGGTCGCCGGCAAATTGATTTCCCATGTGCCGATGGCCGCGCTGGCGGCCATCCTGCTCATTGTCGCCTGGGGAATGAGCGAGGTGGAGCGCTTTAAAACCTTGCTGAAGATGGATGCAGGGGAGCGCGCCTTGCTGCTGCTGACCTTCGTACTGACGGTGCTCGTTGACCTGACCGTGGCCATCGGCGTCGGCGTCACCCTCGCCTCCCTGCTTTTCATGGCACGCATGAGCGATACCGCGGGTCTGCTGCCCGATGAACTCAGTCTCGATGACCCCACGCAGCGCGCCTCATTGCCCAAGGGCGTCGAAGTGTTTCGCTTTGCCGGGCCGATGTTCTTCGGCGTCGCCCGTGAAATGCTGGATGCGCTGCATCGAACGGGGCGCTCGCCCAAGACCATCATCCTGCGCATGGAGCGCGTGCCCTACATTGATTCCAGTGGCGCGAGCGCCTTGGAGGCCTTTGTCCGACAGGCCCATGGAGAAGGCACCAAGCTCATCCTCTGCGATCTGCGCGAACAACCCGCCATGCTTCTAGAGAAATTGTGGCCCCGCTTCATAGGCGCCGAGCGCGCGGCGTCATTTCAGGCGGCATTGCATCAGGTTTCAACTACTTGATCTTCGCGACGCGCCCCTGGGTTGGGTATTTTTGAAATTGCAGCGCGTCGTGCCCCGGGACGACGCGCTCCACAGCACCCGCCAGTTGAATCATACGTTCCTGAGCTTTGATATTCGCCGGGTGATCCGCCTCGCTAAATGTGGCGCTCGCCTTGTGGTCGCTCAAATTACGGTAGAAATAGACATTGTCTGAAGCAAGCACATAGGGCAGCTTGCCGTCGACACGCAGATACTGGGACGCGAAGGTGTGGCGAGATCCAACATACACCCGGATTCCGGGAATGATCTCCACGTTATCGCCATCCACCAGCCGCAATCGTCCTTCGGTGTTCAGTTTGATGAGTTGCGCAACGTCGTCCGGGTCGATGCCGCCGTGCTGGCCGCCGGCCTGCCACGCATCTCCCGTGTAATAACGAAACTCGTCTTTTTGTATCCACACCGTCGCTTTGGGAAACAGGTCGATGCCCCCCATGTGATCCCAATGCGCGTGGCTGATGACGACATCGGTGACGTCTTCCGGTTTCACGCCGGCCTGCCGAACCGCTTCATCAGGCTGCAAGTAATCCGTGATGTTCCACTGCTTGAACCAACGTTCCCGGTGAAAGCCGCTATCGAAAAGAATATTGCGGCCGCCGCCGCGTATCAGCCACACCACGAAGTCGACATCGACTTTCTCGTCTTTTGGACCACCCACCACCAGGGCGTTGACCGGAACCCCGGGAGACACGCCGTAGCGTATGGCCTCGATGGAATACTCGGCCGGCGCGCTCATCCCCATGAGCGCGAAGGCCAATGCAGCGAGCATGAAACGTTTCAGCATAAGTTCGCCTGGAGAGTTAGTTATAAGAGTTGCGGCATTATCGCAGATTGATCGCATCGCGCGTGCGCGCGTTGTCGGCACCCAGCCCGGCGGTCAGCGAGATCACCGCCTGGCGCGCAGCCTCGTGCATGCCGTTCTGATCGCCGATCGCTTGCTTGGCCTGCGCGAGCAGCAGCGAGGCCTCGCCCACATCAGCGCTCACGGCAGGGTTGCGGGCGCGACGTACTTGTTCTTTAAGGAGTTCGTTCGCCAACTCGATCGCCACGGGATAGCGCTTTTGCGCCATCGCAATCTTGACCGACCCTGTCAACGCCCCCGGGAGGAGCGTCCGCTGCCGGCCGTTGGGCTCCCGTAGCGCCGGCAGCATCGGATCCAGCGTGCGTTGCGCAACCTCCGGCCGGCCTTGAGCCAACAGCAATTGGGCGCGGACGATTTGTCCGCGCGCTGCGGCTATACCGCCCTTGGCCACATTTTGCTTTGACAGCGAGGCGACGCCATCGAGTTCAGTGGCCGCCTCGTCAAAGCGCTTCAGTTCAATCAACGCCCTCGCGCGAAACACGCGTGCGTGCATTTGCAGGGACGCATCGCTTTCATCCTGGGCCGCCTTTAAGCCCTTGTCGAACCATGACAAGGCCACGGCGGCGTCACCGGCTTTGAGGAAGCAACTGCCATGAAAAACCGCCATGGCAGTAATGATGGTCCTGCCGGATGTCTGCAGCCGCGAGATGACTTGTTGCTCGCGCGCACACGCCGCTTTGGCTTCGCCGACGCCGCTCAAGCTGGACGCCATGTTGTGCATGGCCGTCATGGATTGATCGGTATCGCCCAATCCATTGTTCTCGAATGCGGCCAGCGACCGTTCCCCGAATTCGAAGCCTCTGTTGGTATCGCCTGCCTCCTTGTAAAAATCCGAAATCCGGGTCAGGAGCGCGGGGTAGCGCATGTCGTGGGTTTCCCCCATTCGCTCCAGCAATGCCAGCGCTTTCTCGGCAATTTGCGTGGCGGCGTGCGGATTGCCCTGTGCGTCGGTGAGGTCCGCCTCCGCAACGGCGCAGTCTTCGACGGTTCGCGGATCGGCATTCGGTACCGACAGCAATGCGGCGCGCCCCGTGGCCACCCTCGCCACCGCGGTACTCGTATGGCCCAGATCCAATTCCGATTCTCCTAATGCACATTGCGATCCCGCAATGAGCATCGGATCATTGAGCTGGTGGGCCAGCGCATCGGCGTTTTCCATGACGGCATGCGCCTTGGTCGTGAGCCCAAGATCGGCATAACGGGCCGATAGATTGAGCATGGCGGTGGCCCGGAATCGAGGATCGTTGCCGTAGTGCTTATCGAGCAGTTGCCGGCCGGCATCCAGCAGTTGTTCAGCGGTGGCCGGCTTGTCGCCGACGGTCGACATCATCAGCGTGACAAACTCAGCCTGCACTTCCGCGCGCTTGGCCTGCGCTCTCGATAAATCGCGCTGGACTTGCGCCTCGCGCATTTGGAACAACGCGAAAGCTGTGGCGGCAATGAGCGCCAATATCGCGGCTGACGTGCCGATGACCGCCCCGCGGTAGCGGCGGACAAATTTTCGCATGCGATAGCCGAGCAAGTTGGCTCGCGCTGCCACAGGCTCGTTGCCAAGATACCGCTTCAGATCATCCGCGAGCGCCGCCGCGGTGGCGTAGCGTTCCTGCGGCCGCTTGCGCAGCGCCTTCGATACGATGGCATCCAGATCTCCGCGCAGCGCTGTGCGAGCGTCCGACGCCGCCGAGGCCGACAATCGCGGCGCGTCGGCGTCCAGGGCCGCTTTGATGCGCTCGGCTCGAGTGGTTCCTTGTGTTGCAAGCGGCAGGCGGCCCGCCAGCAAGACAAACATCAGCATGCCCAGCTGGTACACATCAGTGGCGGTGGACGCAGGCTCCCCTAAAAACTGCTCGGGCGCTGCATATTCCGGAGTGAGCGCGGAATCTTCCAGACGAGTGGACGTCGATCCGGCATCGTCGTCCGTATCCGCGTGGAGCAGCTTGCCAATACCGAAATCGAGCAACTTGGCGACGCCGTGACCGGTCACCAGGACATTGGAGGGTTTCAGGTCTCGGTGGACGACCAGATTGCTATGAGCGTGTGCCAAGGCGGAAAGCACATCCAGGAGCAGCCTCACTCGAGCCTCGGTGCCGAGCGAGTGCGAGTCGCAATAGCTGTCGATGCGCTCACCGTCTATGTATTCGAGGACCAGATAGGGACGACCGGCGGAGACGCCGGCATCGATGAGCCGAGCAATATGCGGATGGGATAGGCGCGCCAGCAGACGCCCCTCGCGCCGAAATCGATCGAGCGCAAGCGGCGAGGCGGCGTAGCTGTCGAGAAACTTAATGGCGAATTTGCCCTCGAAGCGCCCATCGCTGCGAAGCGCCAGCCATACCTCGCCCATGCCGCCGCGTCCAATGAGCGAATCGATCGTGTAAGCGCCGACTTGTTGACCGACCAGTGAAACGCCGGTTAACGCCATGACAGGCTGTTCGAGAAAGCCCTTCGAATCGAGCTCATCGCGGTCGGCCAGTAATTCTCTGAGCGCGACCGCGATGCCGGGCTGCTCCAATGACACCCGGCCTACGTAAGCGTCGCGCTCAGTTCCCGATAACTCGAGCGCCTGATCGAGATAGGGCTCAACGTCTACCCAGTCATCGCCTAGCGTTATCTTGATCAATCAAATTGTCCAGGCGCAGCGCGCAGCCGCCGCGATTAGCCATCATTTCTTGGCCTTCGCCAAATACGCCTTGGTCTCGTCGCCGACGATCGCAACCAGGTTGCCCATCGTGAGGTTGGCATCGATCAGGTGCAGACCCCAGTCTTCCAGTACCTGGCCGTTCACGACGACGTCGCCCGATATGTCATTGGTACGCGCGCCGCCCGCCGTGGGATGAACCGTCACAGCCAGATAGGAACCGTGTTCATCCGCTAAGCAAGCCGCGCTCAACAAGCCGGGTACTTTGACGAAAGACGTGTCGATGGGCTTTGCGGGTGCAGTCCAGTCAAAGGGTTCTCGCGGACCGTCGGAACCGGTGGAAATGCGGCCGGCAGACAAATAAGCGTCGAGCATGCCAGACCCGCCGCCCAAGGCAGCCGGATTCGCGCAGACCGCCTGCATTCCCTCAGCGGCTTTGCCGAAGCGCGAATTGGCCGGCGGCGGCACGTTGGCGCGAAAATCGGCGAAGGCGATGACACAGCCAATCTGGCTGTTGGTGTGACAAACCGGAATATTCTTGAACGCACCCCCGACATCGGCGCCCTTCGGCACCGGCAGGCTGGTGCCCATCAGAATGGCGGATATCAATTTATCCTGTACGGGCTTGCCGTCGATCTCATCCTTGATCAAACGCGTCAGGACTCCCGAGCCCTGGCTGTGGCCTACCAGCACGACGCCGCGGCCCTTGTTGTCGTGGGCGAGATAGTAATTCCATGCCGCGACAACATCGTTATATCCCAACTCGCGATCGACCGGGATGGGCTTCCCCACGATCATCGCGCGCAACGCAGTCAGAGTGACCTGCCGATACATCGGTGCGTATAGGCGGCACTTCGCCGCAAAACGCGCAAATTGCGCGTTCACCACCAACTTTTCGGCGCCTGTGATGGTTAGGTCGGAGTTGCCGCCCGGTTCGTTTGACACTGTGGGATAGACGTAAAAACAATCGATCGGCGGATTCTTTGCCGCATGAAATTTCTCGCGCGTCAGTGTGCCGTTGACGGCAACGATGGTCGCATCTTGAGAAACCGTGCAAGCATCTCGGGCGTCGGGCCGGCACAGCCACACGGCGGGATTGGCGTAGTCGGTGGCTGCGGGCGCAGCGGGAACGGCGGGAGCATCTTGCGCGCGGCTTGCGTCAATGGCGGCGATACCCAAGATCAGAATGAGTGCCGCCGCGAAAATCGACTTCGACATGAAACTCCCCTTTGAGATCGTTGTTCTTGGGGCATTATAGCGCAGGCAATGCGCCCCTGAGCCGCAAGACGGGGAGTTTAGGCCGCGCTTACGGGATCAGATTTCCGACGTCTTCTAGAGCTTTCATCACGCCCCAGAGCAGAGGGAGGCCAACCGCGAGCCACAACAGCACCAGTTTCAGAGTGCTGTTGGAGCTGGTGTTCTGCAGCGCAGATCGCTCGCCCCGAGACTGAGATTCGCCTGCGGTGCCAGTGACTGTATTTTCCATGATGTCTCCCGGTCAGTGTCAATTCACGTGTCCCTATGGAGTACATCGAAAACGGCAGGCAAATCGGGACATGCCTCAGCTAGTTTTTTTCAGGAATCGACTCCCCCAACCACAGAGTGCATGCGGTGACCAGGGGTGGAATCGCAAAACACCAAATCCCCTGCTTGGCATAAATCAGCGCTGCGGCGGCACAGCCGGCAGCAAATGCCGCCACACTGGCGGACATCCGGGACAGGCGCGAATGAATCGCCGCACGCACATCGGCCGGAACGCCGCGCATAAGATCGGCGAGATCGATCATGATCTGAATCGTATTGCCGGTCATGATGGTCGTCGGCGGCAAGGCACCCATGTGAATTCTGTGGATGGCGTTTTGAATCGCCATCGCTGCAACGAGGGCCATGCCGGTCAGCAGCGCCGCCCATCCGTCGCCGCTGTCGAAGGGCCCGAACTCAATGGCGAGCAGCGCAGCTGTCGTCAGCAACGCCAATTTGAGTCCGAGTATGGTGCGAAGCGCCGGCAAGCGTTTCGCTGCCAGGGCTACGCTGAGGAGCCGCACCCCCAGCACGACGATGCAAAACATCGGCAGCGCCAGCAGCTTTGCCAATGCGCCGCTGGTTCCCAGCACCAATGAGGCGCCGAGTGTTACAAAATTTCCCGTGACGTGGGTGGTGAACAATCCGTGCAGCGCGAGGTAGCCGGCGGCATCGACGTATCCGCCGTTGACGCTCAAGAGGATGGGCAAGCCAGGTTTCATAGACGCCTCACGGAACGATGGATTGATTCGTTACTATATAGCTCTCAAGGAGCACGTACCGATTGAAGATCGCGGCAAAAACAAGTCTCGCGCTGGTAATCTTTGCGTTCCTCGCCGCGTGCCAGCCGGCGCCGTATGGTCTCGCTTCGCGGGTGGCGGCGAAGCCGTATTTGCAAATGCCGCCACGCGCGGACGGCAAGATCCCTGTGCTTCTCTCGCAAACCGGGGTCTTCAGCGATACAGCCAAGCGGATCCCGAGCAAGGAGCTGATTCCCTACGATCTGGTCGTGGCTTTTTGGTCCGATGGCGCCGATAAGTCGCGCTGGATTGCTCTGCCGAACGAGAAAATAGCTTTTTCGGCGACCGGCGAGTGGCGCTTTCCACCGGGCACCGTATTCGTGAAGAATTTTGACTTACTCACGGACGGCGCTGGTGCGAGCCCCAAACACAGGCTCGAGACGCGCCTGCTGGTGTGCGATTCCGCCGGCGGCGTTTACGGCGTTGTGTACAAATGGAGAGCGGACGGCAGTGACGCCGACTTGCTCGAGGGTAGTCAAACGGAAGACATTGCCATTCGATCGGCCAATGGAGAGGTCCATCAGCAGAGCTGGTACTACCCGAGCAGACAAGATTGCCTGACCTGCCACACGGCCAATGCCGGTGGCGTGCTCGGCGTGAAGACGCGGCAAATGAACCGGTCCTTCACATACCCTTCGGGGGTTTCCGACAACCAGTTGCGCACCTGGAGTCATCTCGGCCTGTTCGCGCCGAGGTTCAAGGACGAGGATTTGCGATCTTTTGCAGCGCTCGCCTCCGCCGAGGATGCCTCGCGGACGCTCGAAGATCGTGCGCGATCCTATCTCGATGCGAATTGTTCGCAGTGCCACCGCCCGGGCGGCACGGTGGCCAATTTCGACGCGCGCTATGACACGCCGCTCACCCGCCAGGCGCTGATCGATGGACCGGTGTTGATCGATCAAGGCATCGACCATCCGCGGGTCATCTCGCCGCACGATATTTGGCGCTCGATCGTGTACATGCGCGCCAACACCACAGGTGATATCAAAATGCCGCCGCTGGCGCGCGAAACCATCGATCAGAAAGGCATGCAGCTGCTCAAGGATTGGATCAACAGCCTGCCCGGACGCCCGGTGTTGCCGCCGCCGGTTATTTCGCCGGCTGGTGGAACGTTCGCTGGGCCGGTTGAGATCAAGCTGATGAGCGAACCCGGCGCCGACATACGCTATACCCTGGACGGCAGCGTACCGGGCGCATCTGATATGAGCTATGAAGGGCCCATCAAACTGACCGGGCCTGCGGTGCTCCGCGCACGCGCCTTCAAGGAAGGATTCACTCGGAGCATCACCGAGCAGCAAGTATTTATTGTCGGGAAGTGATCGCGATACCCCAGGGACTCGAGCCGGCTTTGACTCGGCTCACCTCCTTGTTCGTATGCAGATCAACGATGGACACATCGTTGGAAGGTCCGTTGGCCGTGAACAGAAATTTTCCGTCAGGCGATACCCCCATTCCCCACGGACGAGTTCCCACCTTGATCGTGTCGAGCAAATCATAGCTGTGGGTGTCGAACACGGAAATCGTCCCAGCCCGTCCATTGCTCACATACAGTCTCTTTTCATCGGGCGACAATGTAACCCGCATGGGCCGGGAACCTGGCGGCAGCGCAATGGTCTTCAGCACTTTGGTATTCACCGAATCGATGACGTTCAGTTCGCCGGCCGATTCTGAGGGAATGAACCCGATTCCGCCGGTGGCTAGAAAGGCCACACTGCGGGGCCGCCCGTTAACTTTGAAATGCCCCACTGCCGAGTAATTAGCCGTATCCACGACATAAATGTCGCCGCCGGCTTCGCACGTGACGTAAAACTGCTTGCCGTCAGGCGTGGTGGTCACTCCTTCCGGTTCCTGGCCCACCGGGATGATGTGTTCCAACTTCGCGGCGGCAATGCTGATCACACTCGCCGTTTTTGTGTCTTCGTTTGAAATGTAAATGTGGCGTCCATCCTTGCTCAAGGCAAACTCTTCAGGGTCCGATCCCGCATTGAGCTTGCCGGTCAGCTTCTTGGTGGCGGCTTCGAGCACGCCGATGCCATCGGCGGTCTTATCTGCGTTGGCATTGGAGTCATCATCGTCAGCACCCTTTTTCTTCTCGAATACCGGATTACCGTGAGCGTCAATCTGCGGCGGCGCCTCGATGGGCGTGCCGCTCAAAGCCACATAGACAGTCTTGCCGTCGGGGCTCACATGAATGCCGCGCGGCCGCTTGCCGACCGGAACGGTCGCGGCGACGCTGAAGTCGCCGCCATTGATGACGGTGACGTCGCCCGATCTCTCATTGGTTACGTAAACCTGATAGTTCGCGGCCTGCACCGGCACGGCGATCCAGCCAATCAGCGCTACGAGGAGCGAGGCTTTTTTTCGTACGTCGAGAGGCAAGTCGGCTTCGGGTGTCACGGTCCATCCTGGTTTCGAGAAACATTTTGATCGTGGCCGACCCGCGGCGAAACCGCAACTTGTGCATCGCACCATAATGGTTGCATGCTGCGTTAGGTTGCCAACCGCAGCACCGTTAGCAGCTGGCCGATCGTCTCAATGGTCACGTCCGCTCCGGCGCCCAAAAGTGATTTCTCCGCCGCCGCAATGCGCGCGGCGCGATCGGCGGCAGGCAGCGCCGACAAGGCTTGCTGAGACAGGCCCACGCCGTTGCCCGATGCCGTGATTCCAACCGTGAAGCAGCCCGCGGCTCGGCCCTCGGCGACGCCGGCTTCGGTATCATCTACTTTGGCGACGCGCGACAGAGGCCAAACCCCAAGCTCAGTGCATGCCTTATAAATCATGAGTGGCGTCGGCCGTCCGGCCGGCGTCTCGCCGGAACAAACGACGTGATCCGGTACGTAGCCTTGCGCCGCCGCTTCGCGCAGCACCGGCGCCATCATCTCGCGTGTGTAACCGGTTGATGAGCCCACTTTGATTCCTTGCGCTTGCAGCGTTTCGACCGCGGAGCGGGCGCCGTCGATGAGACGCGCCGCGCGGGCCGCTTGATCGCGCATCAACGGGGCCAAGTCCGTCATCAAGTCTTGAACATCCGTATCGTCCGGCGCGCGACCGCAGGCCTCGGTCCACGCCTTGCCGATGGCGGGATCTTTCAGCAGCGCGCGCACGTGATCAGCCTTGGGCTTGCCCATATCGCGGCGCGCTTGCGCATCGCTGATGGCGACTCCCCGGCGTGCAAAGGCTTCGCGGAGCGCGATGACCGGTGCGTGACATCCGAAGTCCACCGTCGTACCCGCCCAATCCAAGATCACCAGATCGAAGCGATCGCGTATGGCCATCAGGCACTCCCGCCAAACAGATCTGTGACGACTTCCTCGCCGATCGCGAATCCGATCGATGCGCCCGAGCCGCTGGTGATCATCACCAGGCGTACATCGCACGCGGGCGCATCGATGAACATGGTGCGATCGGCGGAGGCATATGTCCCCACCCAGCGCTCGCGAACGGCCGGCGGCGGCCGGCCCGTCGCCGCGGAAAATTCCTCGAGAATGAGTTGATCAATTCGCTCGTCCGTAAAGTAATCCGGCGTTGCGGCGTAGTGATGACTATCGCCAACCACGAGACTGCCGTCGGCGCTTTGCACCACGATGAGATGGATACCATGCTTGACATGCTCGCCCTGCCCGGACTCGAGCGACGCACGCAGCGGCGCCGCTTCCGCCAGCGCGGAAAAGCCCGGATACCGTATCAGTCCAAGATCCGACATCACGATGCCGGGCAAGTGAAACCCAGGATCTGCAAGGCGCAGCATTTGCAGCTTGCAGCGGGTCACCTGGTACTTCGCAATTCTCTCCGGATACAGCGAGACCATGTCGTCTCCGGGACACACCACCACCGCCCCCGCCTCCACCACGCCTCGCGACGTTTCGATGCGGGGCGGCGCGGCTGCCAGTACCGCGGTCTGACGCAGGAATACTACACCCAAGCGCGCGGCCAACCACGCTGCGATTCTTGGAATCGCCTCCCGCGATTCGACTCGAAGATCGATCGAGCTGCTGAGCACGGCCTGCACCTGCTCATTCACAATTTCGCCGCAGCGCGCGCGCGCGGCAGCGCGGCTCAAAATCTTGCAGCCCTCGCCCATCTCGGTCTCGAGAAAAGCCTCGAGGATGGCTACCGCTTCCGGCCGGCGGGTCGTCATCCACAAGCCCCGCTGCAGAATCGGAAATTCGGCCTGCTCAGCCAGTTCTTCCCAAATGGCGCAGGTGCGGCGGGCGCGAGACCATGCCGTGCCGCGCTCCTGGCCGGTCACCGATACGAAGCCGAAGTTGCGCACCGATGCGCCGTTTGACTGAGAGTCGCGGTCAATGACGATGACGCGCAGTCCTTTCATCGCAGCCGCGCGCGCGCACGACATCCCGATGATGCCAGCACCGACTACCGCAAGATCAAAGACGCCGGAGAGCATAGATTGGGACATGAATTCCGCCACTCATTTCTTACACCATGATGACAGATTCGTGGCACCCTCCCCATTCTACCGACCGACGACGACGACGCTTTCAGGATAGACTCGCCCCGTGGCCAGCAAGCTCCATCAAGCGCTCGAAAAAGCCAATCCTGTTTTGTTCACGACTTTTGCCGGGTTGGCAGGCTTTGCGGCCTACTTTTCGATGTATGCATTCCGGAAACCGTTTTCGGTCGCCATCTTTGGCTCAGTTCCGGGGTGGCACTTTGCGCTTGACTACA
>DATHFB010000014.1:0-16421 GCA_035318305.1 Steroidobacteraceae bacterium
GCTGCGGCGCTTCGATTGAGCGCGCGCCGCAGTACTTGTATCCACGGGAAAATCACCATGTCGAGGGCGGAATAATTGGCGCCCACGATCCATTCCTCCTTGCTCAAGCGGCCCTCGATGGTGCGCGCCTCGCGCCCGACGAGGTGCATGGCGTCGGTGAGATTGTCGATATCTGCGGCAACCTGGTCGGCAAAGATGGCGCCGACGATCTTCTGCACCGAGGGCTCTGCGTAGGCCTGAAATTCGCAAATCACCCGCATGATGACCCCGGCCTCTTCCGGGCTGAGCCCAAAAATCGGCGGCTGCGGATACTTCAGGTCGAGGTAGTAAAGTATCGCCACCGATTCGAACACCACATAGTCGCCGTCCTTCAATACCGGCACCCGGCCGCGCGGGTTCATCTTCAGCATCTGCGGAGATTGCTGCTCCTGCTTGTCGAAGTGCAGCAGCTGAGACTCGTATTGCAAGCCCTTGTGCTCCAGCGCCAAGAGGATGCGCCACGAGAAAGGACTGCCGCTGCCCCAATAAAGAGTGAGTGCCATACCCTTGATTGTAGCGGATGAAGTTCAGCGCTAAGCTCGATTCATGACCTTTAGTACCTTGATCGACGCACTCGCCCTTCGAGAATTGGCGGGCCGGCCAGAGGTCGCCGTGATCGATTGCCGCTTCGACCTGAACCGCCCCGAGGGCGGCCGCCGCGCGTATCTTGCGGGCCATATCCCCGGAGCCCGTTACGCGGACCTCAACAAGGACCTGTCCGCGCCGATCAGCCCAAATTCAGGGCGCCATCCGCTGCCCTCGCCAAAGGACTTCGCCGCCACCTTGGGCAGGTTGGGAATAGGCAATGCCACCCAGGTCATCGCCTATGACGACGCCGGCGGATCATTCGCGGCCAGGCTCTGGTGGATGCTGCGTTGGCTGGGGCATCGGTCAGTCGCCGTGCTGGACGGCGGGATCAAGGCCTGGACCGCCGCGGGCGGCACGTTGGAATCGGGTGGGGAGCAGCCGCTACCAAAGGAGATTCCCGGCGGCCGCATCTCGCCGCGAGCCGACAGCGCCGCGGTGATCGACACGGCCGACATCGCGGCATTTTTGACTGACCCTAAGAATCTGCTGGTGGATGCCCGAGCCGCGGAGCGATTTGCGGGGTCGGTCGAACCCATCGATGCCGTCGCCGGTCACATCGCGGGCGCCGTGAACCAGCCTTTTTCAGCCAATCTCGCGCCGGACGGCCGATTCCTGCCCGCGCCCGATCTCGAGCGTCTGTGGGCTTCGCGCCTCGCCGGCAGGCAGGCGGCGGACCTCGCCGCGATGTGCGGCTCAGGGGTCACCGCCTGTCACAACTTGCTCAGTTTGGAGGTTGCGGGGCTCAGCGGAGCCAAGCTGTACGCCGGTTCCTGGAGCGAATGGATCAGAGATCCGAATCGACCTGTTGCCCGCGGCGCATAACCTCGCGATCCCGTTGCACGACGCGGTCATTTACATGCAGCGCCAATTTGTTATCGTGCGCGCCACATGAACACGCCCGCGAAAGTGCTTAACGCCCCCAACCATACGTGGAAGATTGCCGAGTCCTTGGACCTGTATCAGGTCGAAGCCTGGGGCAAGGGATACTTCTCGATCAATGCGCAAGGCCATGTGGTCATCCGGCCAAATCTGGACGCGACCCGCGAAATCGATCTGTACGATGTGGTTCAAGGACTCAAGGCGCGCGACCTGCACACGCCCGTGGTGATTCGCTTCTCGGACATTCTGGCGCATCGGCTGCGGCATCTTGCGGACGCGTTCGCCACCGCCATCACCGAGAACGACTATAAGAATCGCTATGCCGCGGTGTTCCCGATCAAGGTCAACCAACAACGACTGGTCGTCGAAGAGGTTTACCGCTACGGCAAGGAGTTCGGCTTCGGGCTGGAGGTCGGCTCCAAGCCGGAATTGCTCGCGGTCATGTCCATCACCGAGAATGCACCGGATCGTCTCGTGGTGTGCAACGGCTTCAAGGATGACAGTTACATCGAAGCGGTCATCATCGCGACCAAGCTCGGCCGCACCATCATTCCGGTCGTCGAGAACTACGAAGAAATCCATTTGATTCTCAAGCATGCCGAGAACTACGGCGTGAGACCCAAGATCGGCGTGCGCGTGAAGCTCGCCAGCGAAGGCGCCGGTCGATGGCGTGAATCTGCCGGCGAGAAATCCAAGTTTGGCCTGTTCATCAGCGAGATTCTCGATCTGTATGCGCTGCTCAAGGAGCGCAACATGCTCGACTGTCTGCAGCTCGTTCACTGCCATCCCGGCAGCCAGCTGCAGGACATCCGGCGCGTGAAGGATGCCATCAACGAGCTGGCCCATGTGTACGCGGAACTCAAAATCATGGGCGCCGGCCTCAAGTACATCGACATCGGCGGCGGCTTGGGCGTCGACTACGACGGCAGCGGGACCAACTACGAGTCCTCGATGAACTACACCCTCAATGAATACGCCAGCGATGTCGTGTACCGCATCAAGAGCGTTTGCGATGCACGCGACGTGCCGCATCCGATGATCATCAGCGAGTCGGGCCGCGCCATCGCCGCCCATCACAGCCTGCTGGTGTTCGACACGCTGGGTTCCTCCAAGCTCGATCAATTCAAAGTCGCGGGCAAGCCGGCCGAGGACTACCACGGATCGGAAGAAGTGCCGCAGCCGGTGCTGGATTTATTCGACAGCTACCGATCGGTGAACGAGCGGCGTTTGGTGGAGTGCTATCACGACGCACTGCAGGCGCGCGAGCAGGCGCTGCAGATGTTCAACCTCGGATATCTGAGCCTCGAGTTTCGCGGGCTGGCGGAAAAGCTCTACTGGGCGACCTGCGCCAAGATCCGCGATTACTGCCGCAAGCTCGATCGTGTCCCCGAAGAGCTTGAAAACCTCGAGGACATGCTGAGCGACATCTATTTCTGCAATTTTTCGATTTTCCAATCGCTGCCCGACAGCTGGGCCATCGGCCAGGTGTTTCCGATCATGCCCATTCAGCGCCTGACCGAACGGCCGACGCGCAGTGCGGTGCTGGCCGATATTACCTGCGACTCAGACGGTAAAATCGATCGCTTCGTGCATCCTCGAATCACCAAGCGCACGCTGGAAGTTCATGAATTGATCCCCGACGAGCCCTACTACCTGGCCGCTTTTTTGGTGGGCGCCTACCAGGAAACCCTGGGTGATTTGCACAATCTGTTTGGCGATACCCACGTCGTGCACATTCGGCTGCAGGACGGCGGCGGCTGGTGGATCGAAGAAATCGTCAAAGGCGACACGGCCAACAAGGTGCTCGAGTACATGGAGTACGACACCGACGAGCTCTATCCGGGGATCGCCCGGGACTGCGAGCGGGCCGTACAGGAAGGCCGGATGTCGTTGACGGAAGCCCAAGCGGTCAAGCGGTTTTATGAAAACGAACTCAACGGCTATGCCTACCTAGAGGTCGAATAAAGCAATTCCGCCTCAAATCTTGCGTTTGCCAACAATAATCTCAAAGCGTAGCATCGGTCATTAGGCCGTTTCCCTAGTCGATATTAGTGTACGGCCCTCTGGGTACAGACACCGACGCTGCGACTCGCGCCGGTGTCTGATGTTGAAACTCTGTCAGTGAGATTAGTTGAATGACGACGATCTACGTTGGCAACCTGCCATTCACCGCAACAGAAGACGAAGTGCGCGCGATATTCGAACGCCACGGCAAAGTTGAATCCGTCAAACTCATCAACGATCGTGAGACCGGGCGGCCCCGCGGATTCGCGTTCGTCGACATGGCTGCCGGAGAAGCACAAAACGCCATCCAGCAGACGAACGGCTTCCAAATGGGGGGTCGGCCGCTGCGCGTGAATGAGGCTCAAGAACGAGCGCCGCGCAAACCCGGCAGCGGGAGCGGCAGCGGTGGTGGAGGCGGCGGCGGGTCACGCCGCTGGTAAGCTCCTGACGGGTGGCGGCGCTACCCGTGGGACAGGCTCCTAGGCACTCACCACATTTCTTTGAGTTGCGCGACGACGTCGACCGTTGCCGTATCGCCGGCCTTTAAGTTCTCCACCCCGACGGTGGTGCGCACGGTAATTTTTTCGAAGCTTTCCAGCAGTTTGTCGGTCATGAAGCGGCTCTTGGCACCGTACACATGGGCGTCGCCGTTCTTCGCCTGTTGGGTGACCGCAAATTTCAGCGGTGCGCACAGATGCAATTCATTGCGCGCACGCGTCATCGCCACATATAGCAAGCGGCGCTCTTCCTCGATCATTTCCGGTTTGCCGGTCGAGAATTCAGACGGAAAGTTACCGTCCGAGACGTTGAGAATGTAGACGTTGTCCCACTCCTGACCCTTGGCGGAGTGGATGGTGGACAAGATCACGTAGTCCTCGTCCTTGGAGGCGCCGGCCGATTGATCGCTCGTGGCCAGCGGCGGATCCAACGTAAGCTCGGTCAAGAACCGCTCGCGGTTCAGGTGTTGTACCGACAGCTGATCGAGCTGCTCGATGTCGCCCATGCGGGTCCAGCCGGAATCGTAGATTCGTTCCAGCTGAGGTTTATACCAATCCTTCACCAATCCTACTTGGCCCGGCCAGGGGGTCGCCGGATCGGCGAGCTTCTCGAACAGCGCGCAGAATCTCTTCCACTCCATTTTCACGGGCTGCGGCGCATCGAAGTCGGCCAGGCTATTGGCCTCGAATCCCCGCGCCTCGAAGTGTTCCAAGGCCTGTTTGGCATTGGCCGGTCCGAAGCCTGGCTGCAGCTTCAACACGCGAAAACCCGCCACCGCATTTTGCGGATTGTCGGCCCAGCGCAGCACCGACATCATGTCCTTGACGTGCGCTGCTTCCAGAAACTTGAGGCCGCCGTATTTCACGAAGGGGATGTTCTTTTTCGTCAGTTCGACTTCGAGCACGTCGCTGTGATGTGAACTGCGGAACAGGATCGCGTGGCGTTTCAAGGACCCGCCGATTTCGCGGGTCTGTAAGATCTTGCCGGTGATGTATTCGGCCTGTGCCTGCGCGTCGTCCAGCGCCACGTAGAACGGTTTCTGCGGCGATTGCCGGGTACCCAGCAAGGTCTTGCGATGCTGGCGGGCGCCCTCCGACATCAGCGCATTGGCGGAATCCAATATTTGTTGCGTCGATCGATAATTCTGTGCCAGCACAACGACGTCGGCCTTCGGTTTGTAGCGATCGGCGAAGCCCAAGATGTTCTCGACCGCGGCTGCACGGAAGGAATAAATGGCCTGCGCATCGTCGCCGACCACCGTGATGCCCCTGCCGTCGGGTTTGAGCGCCAGGACTATTTCGCCCTGCAGGGTGCTGGTGTCCTGATATTCGTCCACCAAAATGTGATCGAAATTCTTCGACAAGCTTTGCGCTAAGGCCGGGGTCTGCATCATGACGTGCCAATAGAGCAGCAAATCATCGTAGTCCAAGACGCGATTCTTCTGTTTGCGACCCACGTATTCGCGGTACAGGCGCGTCAGATCCGCCTCCCACTCGCGGCACCACGGAAATTGTTCCTCGAGAGTTTGCTTCAGCGCAAGACGCGTATTGACTCGATAGGAGTAGATGGCGAGGCAGGCATCCTTGCGGGGAAACCGCTTGTCCTTGGTGGAGAATCCCAATTCATGACGGATCACGTCCATCAGATCGGCGGCATCGGCGCGATCGAGCACCGTGAAGTTCGGATCGAGCCCCAAGTGCTTGGCGTAGAGCCTCAAGATGCGGCTGCCGATGGAATGGAAGGTTCCGCCCCAAATCAATCGTGATACGACGCTGCGATCACCCGCCTTGCCGCGATCCGACATCACCTCCCCGACGATACCCTGGGTGCGCTTGATCATTTCCTGCGCGGCGCGGCGCGTGAAAGTCAGCATGAGGATGCGCGAGGGATCGGTGCCGTTGAGCACCAGGTGCGCGGTTCGATGCGCCAAGGTGTTGGTTTTGCCGGTCCCTGCGCCGGCCAGGATGAGCAAGGGGCCCGCATTGACGCCACCCTTATCCGGAACCGCCGTGCCGAACGTAGCGGCGCGACGCTGCCCTGGATTGAGCGTGTCGAATGCGTTTGGTTTGGCTTTCATCATACGGGTGACGGTACTGTACGTATATCCAGATGTCGACGCAACAAAAGGTGACTTCCCGGAGCATCGCGTATCTGCCCCAGTGCGCGCGAGGAGCCAGATCACACACTTGTCCGAGTTTCAGCGATGATCGTCACCCTTACCTTTTGCACATAGGAGCTTTAAGTTCATGTTGAAACCCCAGGTGGTGGCCAGCAACCCAACGCACAACGGCCGCGTCATCCAGGTTTCCACCGAGCGGCTGCGCTACTCGAACAACCGCGAGTACGACATCGACTTCGTCCGCCATCCGGGTGCGGCGGCGGTGGTCGCGATCGACGGCAACCATCGCGTTTGCGTCGTGCGCCAGTACCGCCACGGGGTTCAAGATTTTCTCTGGGAGATTCCCGCCGGCAAGCTCGATGCCGGCGAACCGCCTGAAATGTGCGCTTTGCGCGAACTCAAGGAGGAGACCGGGGTGGAAGCACAGCGATGGACGCCGCTCGGCATCTACATTCCCGCACCGGGAATATTCACCGAAGTGATCCACCTGTACCTGGCGCGCAATCTCAAAATCGGCTCAGCCAGTCCGGATGCGGATGAGGAATTGGAGATCCAATGGCTGCCGCTGGACGACGCTTTAGGCCTCATTCTGCGCGGTGAATGGAACGACGGGAAAACGGCGATGGCGCTGTGGCGCGCACAATATCAGCTGCAATTGTGACGCTTTGCTGCTTTTAGAGGGCTCTGGCTTGACTTAACCTGTGCATCACCTAAAAAGGCAGTGTGAGCAACGATAAGCCAAAAACTTCGTCCCCGCCGGCCCCCGCCGGCCCGGCTGAGCCGTCCAAGGACGCCGGCGGCGGGAAATCCACCGGGCGCGTCAAATTCGACGAGCGCGGCAACGCGGTTTGGGAGTGGCAGCTTGCGACCGGCGCCTTCGGTGCCGAGGTATCGACGCAGCGGCTGCAAAAGCTCGAGCACCCGGCCCTGTCGATCGCCGATGATGACCCGACGCCGTTCGAGACGGTGCGTGCCAACCCGCTCGGCACGAAAAAAGGCTACGACCCCTACGACAGCGGCAAGTTGGGGAAGAAACCGCCGCCGGCGAAAAAGGATTTACGCAAGCTGAGCGAATGGTTGAAATTGAAAAAGCAGGCCGAAGGCAACAAGGACGAAGAGCCTCAGGACTGAATTACCGCGCCCTCGCCCACGGTTTGCCAGGCGCTCATCACGCCAGCGCGTGACGCAATTTAGCGTCGTGCCTCAGGCGATAGAAACCGCGCAATTCGCGCACCATCGCCTCGATTCTCGCCACGCCCCTGTTCACGAATCGCCGTTCCAGGCGGCGGCAATAATTCGCAGCGCAGCGATGCGCCGTTCGGTAGCGTTCGTATTGATCGGGCTCGAGGCGCGCATCGAAGCTGACGCGATCGAAGAGGCGCGCGTGCACCTGCGAAGGGTATGAGCGGCTTCCCTGCTGGCGCGCCAGCAGAAACACCGTCACGGCATACTTGTCCACTTCCGCCTGGGTTTCGAGCTCCAGCAATGACACCGGCGAGTCGCGGTCCAGCCGCCAGGTCGAATAGACGAAATGGCTTACCCCTTCGAGCGCGGTGCAGTAGTCCGCGAGATTCTCTTCGGTCAAAGCGTGATGGGGATTCGCCGTTTCCAGGCGCCGCAACAGATCGGGATCCAAGTACAGTGCGACACCGGCGCCGTCCGCCGTTTCCGCCAGCAGCAGCTCCTCGTCCGGCGCGCGCCGATCGTTCTGCGGATCGGGGCAACTGACGTCGCGCCGATCCGTGACCAAGAAATCATCCACGTCGTACGGGGGTTCGACGTCGTACAAGCGCTCGAGCAGCGATTGCAGGCCGCGCAGCACCATGATCAGTGCTCGCGGCGCGCACCGGCCGCCGTGACGGGCTGCACCCCGAGCCGGCGCAGCAAGCCGCCCGCCCGCGGGCTGCCGGTCTTCATCCATATTTCATAGAGCCGCAATATGTCGGCGTCGGTGTGCCGATACGACATATCGCTCACTTCGTTCAATGCATCGACCAATCCTTGAAATTTCTGCGCCAGTTGAGCATAGACGGCCGCGACGCAGCGTCCGGACATCGAGCGCTGCATGGTATCCGCCAACGAGCTGTAGGCGTTGCCGCCCATGGCGATGTGATAGTCGATGTCGATCAATTTGCGCGCGAAGCTGCGTGCAAAAAACCCCGCGATGAACAACGAGACATCGCCCAGCCGTTGCAGACCGCGCTGCCGGGCACTCGCGCTCGGCGCCTCCAATGCATCCGCCAGCATGTGCGCCAGCGGCCTGATGCGCAGCCCATCCGGCGTCTTTTCGTACAAGGCGTCAGCTCGTGAAAACATCGTCAGCAGATTGACCACGTATTGCTCGGCCTGCTCGTCGATGTCGAGATGTTGATGTTCGCTCGCAGTGTGAAATGCGTCACGAAAGAATTCGCGCAGCGAACTTACCGCTACAAGAGGTTCCGCAGACAATGCTTGCATTGCTTGGCATCCTTTTAGAGCTGACACCATCCTATCGACCACGCTACGCCCAAGTAAACGTAAAAAGCGCGAACTGGAGTCAGAAAATGCCTATATTTTTAGGCTTTTTTTAATCAGCAATCGCACACGTAGGCTGCTAACGCCGTGCGTGCCTCTGATTGGTGCTAAGTGATTTCGTCGAGCGTCGAGATGGTGCGCGAAGGCGGCGCCAGATGCGCAGGCCATGGTTTCGCGTCGCGATTCAGCCACGCCGCTTGCATGCCGGCACGCGCTGCGCCCGCGACATCGAGGTGCGGGTCATCGCCGATGTGCAGCACCTGCGCCGCCTCGACCCCGGCCTCATCGAGCAATCGAGTGAAAATGCGCACATCGGGCTTTGCAGCGCCCGCCGAGATGGCGGTGATATGTCCCTCGAACCAATGCGCAATACCGCAACGCTTCAGGTCGGCGTTGCCGTTACTCAGCGCAAACAGCCGATAGCGCCTGCTCAAGCGCTGCAGCGAAGCTTCCACGTCGCCATACAATTTCACACGGTTGCGCTCGGCGTAGAAAACTTCGAATGCCTCGTCGGCATGCGCGATCGGCTGCCCCGCCTGGGCAAACATTTCGGTCAGCGCCTGATGACGCAAAAAAGTCATGTCATGGCTGCGCTCCGGGAATCGCGCGGCAATGCCGGCGCGCATGGCGCGCAGCGACTCGGCGCTCTGGCCGCGCATGATCTCAGGATGCCGTTCTGCCAGCCATGACAACATCGCTGTTTCGGCGGCGATAATCACCGGTTCCACCGGCCACAAGGTGTCGTCCAAATCAAAACTCAAGACCGCGGGTGCGTTCATGGATCTATTGTTACGCAAAGCGGGCTTCAAGGCTCTTGGAGTACAATTGCCCCGGTACCTCCACTAAGAGAGCAACCCATGTCCGCCGAACGCTTCATTCCAGCCCTTGCCCTTTCGTGCTTAGCGGGTCTAGCCGGCGCAGCGCAGTCTCCCGCTGCAGAGCCGACGCTGCCCTTCACCGTTCAAGACATGGTGCGCATGGAACGAATCTCCGAGGTCGCGGTTGCGCCCGACGGCAAGCGCGTGGCCTACACCCAGCGCACCACGGACATGGAGGCGAACAAAGGCCGCACCGGCGTCTGGTTGCTCGATACCGGCAAGCGCGGCGCGACGCCGCTGCGCCTCACCGACGGCGGCCCCAACTCCGGGGCGGCCGAGTGGAGCAAGGACGGCAAGTTCATCTACTTCCTGTCCAATCGCAGCGGCACCAACCAGGTGTGGCGCATCAGTTCGAGCGGCACCGGGCCCCGCGGCAACACGCCCGTGCCCGATTCCACCCAGGTGACCAATTTGCCGCTCGAGGTCGGCAGCTTTCATGTGTCGCCCAAGGCCGATCGGATTCTGGTGAGCGTCGAGGTCTTCCTGGATTGCGCGGATCTGCCTTGCACCAAGAAACGCCTGGATGCGAGCGCGCACACGGCAGCGACCGGCGCATTGCATAAGCAACTTTTCATCAGGCATTGGGACAGTTGGAGCGACGGCCGGCGCTCGCAAGTCTTCGCGATGGCCTTGAGCGACAGCGGTGTGGCGCAGGGCACGCCGGTGAATCTGACCGGCGGCATCGGCGATGTGCCCGGCAAGCCATTCGGCGGCCGCGAGGATTACGCCTTCAGTCCGGACGGCACCCAGGTGGCGTTCTCGGTCCGCGGCTCGGCGGGCGAAGCCTGGTCGACGAACTTTGACATTTATGAAATCGCCGCGGACGGCAGCGGCCAGCCCAAGAATCTCACTGCCGACAACAAGGCATGGGACGGACAGCCGGCCTTCTCTCCGGACGGTTCGCAACTGGCGTACGTGGCAATGGATCGGCCGGGATTCGAAGCGGACCGCTTTCACCTGGTGCTGCTGAATCTGCACTCAGGCGCCTCGCGGCCGCTGACGCAAAACTGGGATCGCTCGATCACCAGCTTTGCTTGGTCGCGCGACGGCAAGACCCTGTTTGCGACCGCCGATCATCTGGGGCAGCGCCCGCTGTGGGCCATCGATGCCGCCAGCGGCAGGGCATCGGCGATCACCGGTGCAGGCGAGGTTGAAGGATTTGGCGTGGGCGCCTCGAAAGTGTTCTACGCCGCCGGCAATTTAGGCAATCCTGCGGATCTTTATTCGGTCAGTTTCACGGGCGGCAAGCCCGCGCAACTGACGCGCCTGAACCAAGCCGTGCTCGAGCAGCGCAAGTTCGGTGAATATCAGCAGTTCAGCTTCCCCGGCGCGAACAATGAGAATGTGTTCGGCTACGTGGTCAAGCCGGTGGATTTCAAGCCCGACCGCAAGTATCCGGTCGCATTCCTGATTCACGGCGGCCCGCAGGGCAGATTCGGCAACGCCTGGAGCTGGCGCTGGAATCCTCAAGCCTTCGCCGGCGCCGGCTATGCGGTCGTCATGATCGATTTTCACGGCTCCACCGGATACGGTCAGGCGTTCACCGATTCCATCAGCGGCGACTGGGGCGGCAAGCCGCTTCAGGATTTGAAGCTGGGATTGGATGAGGCGCTCAAGGCCAATCCCTGGCTCGACGGAGAAAATGTGTGTGCTTTAGGCGGATCCTACGGCGGCTTCATGATCAACTGGATCGCGGGCCAGTGGCCGGATCGCTTCAAATGCTTGGTCAGCCACGATGGCATTCTCGACAACCGCAGCATGTATTACTCGACCGAGGAGCTGTGGTTTCCCGAGCACGAATTCTCCGGACCCGAATACCAAAACCCGGCAGCGTATGCCAAGTTCAACCCCATCGACTATGTGGCCAATTGGAAGGCGCCCATGCTGGTGATTCACGGTCAGCAGGATTATCGCGTGCCGGACTCACAGGGCCTGTCGGTGTTCACGGCCCTGCAACGCCGCGGGATTCCGAGCGAACTCTTGTACTTTCCCAATGAGAACCATTGGGTCTTGAAGCCCGCCGACAGCATTCAGTGGTACGACACCGTGCTGGCGTGGCTGAATCGATGGACGCGGCCCTGATAGGGCCGCTGCGAACTCAAGGCTCGAGGCCGCGCCAGGCCGCCGGATAATTCTCGCCCAACAGCAAGATCCGGTGCAGCAGATCGTCATACTTCATGCCGGCCTTGAGCGCGGACGCGGAAAAATCCTCCTTGGCCGAGAGGTTGGGATTGGCATTCGCCTCGAGCACGAACAGTTCGCCGTCGGGCCGGAGACGAAAATCCATGCGCGCATAGCCGGTCAAGTGCAATGCACGAAAAATGCGCTTCGACAGTTGCTCCAATCTCGCCACGGTGCCGTCGGGCAAATCCTCGGCCGCCGCCGTGGTGATGCCGTACCTTTGTTGATAGCCGCGATCCCACTTCACTTTGCGGGTGGCGATGGCCGGTAGATTTTCGGGCAAGGAGCCGAAACTCATCTCCCATACCGGCAGTACTCGGAGCCGATCGTTTCCCATCACGCCCACGTACAGCTCGCGCCCCTCGATATATTCCTCCACCAATGCGTCGGAATGAGTTTGCTCGTGTATGAAGGCGATGCGCTCCGCGAGCTGTTTTGGATCGGCGACCACGGAGGCCTGCGCGATCCCCAACGAAGCATCCTCGGTGGAAGACTTCACGAACAAGGGAAAACGCAATTTCTTCGGAATATGTACTTTCTTACCGCGCGGAAACACCAGGAATTGCGGCGTCGGAATGCGATGATAGGACAGCAACTGCTTCGACAGCACCTTATCGCGCGACAGCAGCATGCCGCGCGGATTGCACCCCGTGTAGGGCTGATGCATGAGTTCCAGAAACGCCACCACATGCTGATCGTAGGTGACGATGCCGTCGAATTCCTCCAGTAAATTGAACACGATGCCGGGTTTCCATTCCGCGATGGCGCGGCGCAGCTCCGACAGGCTGTCGCTCAAGCCCAGCGGCATGACCTCGTGTCCCTGCTTCTTCAAGTGCGAAATCACATCGTACTCGGTGCGCCACTCTTCGATCTCTTTCTCGGTCGAGCCCTTGAGCGAATCCGGCGGTACCAGCGTCGAATGCACCAGGACCAGGGCGCGCACCTTCCTCACAGCGCGGCACTCACGGCGCGGCACTCACGGCGCGGCACTCACAGCGCGGCACTCACGGCGCGGCACTCACAACGCCACCCGCGGCAGCTTGCGCTCTTCGTGAGACTCTGCCAGGCGCGCCACCACCCATAACAGCTGGCCTCGAAGCTCGCGCCGCGATCCGCGAACGTACAATCCGAGGCGTTCGCAGCGCCCGATCATCAGGCGCAGCACCTGGTGCACGAGGTATTCGCTGAAGGCTCCCGAGCGCTGGATTTGCTGCCGCAACGAGCCGCGCATTTCGCGCAACACGCTGGCAGCCTTCGGCGAGGAGCGATTGCGGGGCGCGGTGGTGAACACCTTGAGCAGCAATTCGTCCGCGCCCGAGCGGCGCGGCAACCGATAGCGCGCGAGTTTCCGCTGGTAATGCTCGCGCAAGGTGCCGGTCTCTTGCGTCACATCCTCGATGGTGCCGCGGTCCGCGACCAGCGGCTTTTGATCGCCGATTTCCTCGGCAAGCTGATCGATGAACTGCAGCTTGGCGTAAGCCGGCCAGCCCTCGTATTCACGCCGCCATGCAGAATTCGGCTTGAGCCACACGGCAAAGGTTTCGGCAAAATCTTCGGTCGGATGCGCCTGGGCGTACCACGCCCCCAGGTGCTGCACGAATCGGCGGCTGCCGGGCCGCGGCCGATAGGTGTCGGGGTATGGCAGCGACGCCGGCCCGAACACCGAACGCCAGTGACTGCGCCGCCGCAGACGGTAGGCCGAATCAATCGCGTGTCCTGCTTCATGGCGCAGAATGCGCATGAGCCAGTTGCGGTTGCCGCCCTCCGCTTCGCGCATGAATCTGCGCTCGATGCCGATCAAGCGCTTGTGGGCGAGGTAGAAGGGTATCGCGATTCCTGGAATGCCGTCCGGCGAAAACCACTCCTGAGCCAGCCAGCAATGCGGGCGAAAGCGAATGCCGCGCATCGACAATTCACGGTACAGACGCTCGATCGCGTCCTGCAGCTCGGTGCCCTGAATGGTCAGCTTCAAATCGCAAAAGCGCAGGCTCAGGAGCTGATCGTCCGACAGCTTCTCCCAGGCAACGCTTCGCGATCGCGGCCGCCGCGCGCTCTTCACCTCAGGCTCTCCCCATCTCTAATTCTTCCGCCAATGCGTCCTCGTCGGCTTCCGTCATCGGCGACAGCTCGCGACGACCCTCGAGTCCGGCAAAGTCGAACAGCTTGGGGTCGGCGAGTTGCGAGCCGGAAATATTGCGAATGCTGGAGAAAATCGCCTCGATCCGGCCGGGAAACTCCTGCTCCCACCGGCGCAACATGTTTTTCACGACGATGCGCTGCATATTGGTCTGGGAACCGCACAGGGTGCAGGGAATGATGGGAAATGCACGCGCCGTCGCATAACGCGCGATCATCCGCTCCGGCACGTAGCACAGCGGCCGTATGACGATATGCCGGCGATCTTCGCTGAGCAGTTTCGGCGGCATCGCCTTCAATTTGCCGCCGAAGAACATGTTCAAGAACAGCGTCTCGACGATATCGTCGCGATGGTGGCCAAGCGCGATTTTGGTCATGCCGTTCTCCGCGGCAAATCGATACAACGCGCCGCGGCGCAGCCGGGAGCACAGGCCGCACATGGTTTTCCCTTCCGGAATCACGCGCTTGACCACGGCGTACGTGTTTTGCTCAATGATGCGGTAGCGCACGCCCAGATCTTCAAGATACTTCGGCAACACGTGGGCGGGAAATCCCGGCTGCTTCTGATCGAGATTCACGGCGGTGATCTCAAAACTCACGGGTGCGCTGCGTTGCAGGCTCAGAAGAATGTCGAGCAAGGTATACGAGTCCTTGCCGCCCGACAGGCACACCATCACGTGATCGCCATCGGCGATCATCGCGTAGTCGGCAATGGCTTTGCCGACCGAGCCGCGCAGCTGCGCCTGCAGTTTTTTGAAGGTATTGCTCACGGGACCTCGAGATACTTGGCTTCCAAGTACCTCAAGTACGCGGCCGCGGTCAGCGGCTTGCCCGTCGCCTGCTTGATGAGCTCCTGTACCGGCAAGCGCGCGCCGATGCCGTGCACATTGTCCCGCAGCCAATCCATCACCCCGCCGAATTGGCCGGCGGCGATCTCCTCATCGAGCGATGGCCGCGCCGCGCGCATCGCTTCATTGAGCTGGCCCGCAATGACCGCACCCAGGGCGTACGACGGAAAATAGCCGAAGTGTCCGACGGCCCAGTGGATGTCTTGCAGGCAGCCTTCCACATCGTTCGCCGGGCGAATATTCAGGCGCTGCTCGAGATTGTCGTTCCAAGCCTGCGGCAGGTCGGCCACCGGCAGGGAACCTTCGAGGATCTTCTTTTCCAGCTCGTAGCGCAGCATGATGTGAACGGGATAGGTCAGCTCGTCGGCATCCATGCGAATGCAGCTGCGGCGCACGCGGATCAGCTGACGATAGAGATTCGCCTCCTGCCACTCCGCACCGCTCACCTGCAGATATTTTTCCAGCAAAGGCCGCAGGTATCTAACGAAAGAGCGGCTGCGGCACAGATTCATCTCGAACAACAGCGACTGGCTCTCCTCGAGCGCCAGACCACGATCCCGGCCCACCGGCTGATCGCGCCACTTGAGCGGCAGTCCTAAATCGTACATGGCGTGACCGGTTTCGTGCACCGCGCCCAGCAGGCCGGAAAACGGATCGTTCAAGTCGAATCGGGTGGTGACTCTGATGTCGCCCGGCACGCCTTCAGTAAAGGGATGCTCGCTCTCATCGAGGCGCCCCCGGTCAAACGGAAAACCCAGCGCCTTGAGCACGTCCACGGCCAGCGATCGCTGGCGCGAGACGCTGAATTTACCCGTCAGCGGCGCGGGCGCGTGCGCCGCCTGGACCTCGATAGCCTCATTGATGAGGCCAGGGAGCTTGCGCGACAGCGCCTTGAATATGGTGTCTATATCGGCCGCCGACACGCCCGGCGTAAAGCCGTCGACCAATGCGTCATAAGGCGCAAGTCCGCGAGCCTGCCCGAGCAGCGCTGCTTTGTCGCGCACCACATGAACCACCTCTTCCAAATGAGGGGCGAACAATTTGAAGTCGTTCGCCTTCTTGGCTTCGACCCAGAATACTTCGGCGCGCGCCGTGGCCTTGGCGAGGCGGGAAATGAGCGAGGGCGGGGTTGCGATGGCGTGATCACGCTGCCGGCGCATCTCGCGCAGATTCGCCAGCGGCCAATCTTCCAGTTGCGAGGCACCCGCTTCCGCGCGCTCGAGCAGCCGCGCCACCTTGGGCGTCGTCAGCAAGGCATGGTGCTCAGTCTCGAGCGCCGCGAGTTGCTCGCCTCGAACATCGGCGCTGCCGCGCGGCATCATCACCGCGGCATCCCAGCGTAATAAGGACAGCGCCCCGCGAAACGCATGCAGGCGGCGAAACTCTTGTTCCAATTGCTCGTACGGAGAGGCAGCCATGGGACCCTTGAAGCGGCAAATGGCTTGCCGCGTTTTGTTCGACCGGCAAGTTTACCAGACCTCAGGCAGGCCAAGCCTGTTCAACGCGCGTGAAAATATCAGTTATTTCAAATGGTTACAGGCCGCCATGGAGATTGAACGATCCGCTCTGATGGAAAGGCAGTTTCCGCAGGAATGGCAGATCGATGCTGGCCTCGCCCGTCAGGTCGTAGTCAATGGAGTCCGCATGCTGATTCGCTTTGTCGGTCAATTTCAGCAGCGCCAACGCGAGGTTCGCCGTGATCGTCATGTCGAATTCCGCTGCGCCGAAGGCAGGAAC
>DATHFB010000015.1:0-3438 GCA_035318305.1 Steroidobacteraceae bacterium
AAATCGGCGTGTCGCAACACCAATTCCTGCTGCGGCACCTGATCGACGGGGACGTGATCGCCCGCAAGCGGCTTCGCGCCGCGTTTTTGGGTGTCCGTGTACTGTGTGCTTGCTCTCATTGCAATACCGTCGAGGGCGCAATCCTGGCCCCGACCATTCGTTCGACAAAGAACTCAAGATGACCGCGTGCTCCTTGGGGCACAGACCACTTATCGGCCTTGGAGGCCAGATTCTTGAGGGCAATGGAGGAAATTGATGCCGGGTAGGCATCGACGACGGCTGTCTGCCGTTGCACGGCGCGGCGCAGGTAGTCGTCGAACGGTACGGAACCGGCAAACTCCAGCGTCACATTGAGAAATCGGTCACAAACCCGGGCAATTTTCTGGAAAAGGTCGGGGCCTTCGCCGGAGCGGCGGGTCTGGTTCGCCAGAATCTGAAAGCGCTGCACACCGTGCTCGCGGCTCAGGACCTTGATCAGCGCATACGCATCGGTGATCGAAGCGGGCTCGTCGCAGACCACCACGACGACGTGATGCGCCGCCTGGCTGAAGGTCATGACGCTGTCGTGCAGCCCCGCCGCGGTATCCACCACCAAAACCTCGACCTGGTGATACAGATCGCTGAAGGCGCGGATGATCCCCGCGTGCTCGGCCGGCGTCAGGCTCGCCATGCGTTTGACGCCGGATGCGGCAGGCACGATTTGCAGCCCGTGCGGTCCGGTGACAATCGCGTCTTCCAGCGAGCAGTCGCCCTGAATGACGTGACCCAGATGGAAGCGGGTGTGAAGTCCCAGCACCACATCCACATTGGCCAATCCCAAGTCGGCGTCCACCAGCATGACGTCGCGCCCCTGCGCAGCGATGGCCACGGCCAGATTGGCCGAAACCGTGGTCTTGCCCACCCCGCCTTTGCCGCCGGTCACCGCAATGACCTTCACGGGGCGCGAGGCGTTGAGTTCAGCCAAGGCTTCGACCCGATCAGGCGAAAGTCTGGAGTCACGCATGAGCGGATGCTCCGCCGAAATTACGGGCGAAGTAAGCTTCATCGCGCGGCGAGGGCGAGCGTTGACCCAGCGCCAGAGCCGCGCGCACCAGCCAGATTCGCTTGAGATGCGATGCGTGCAAGTCTTCCGGTACGCGCTGACCATTGCAGACGTAGGCGATTTTCAGCTTGTGCCTGAGCACCGTGGAAATGGCGGCACCGAGACTTGCCGCCTCATCCACCTTGGTCAGGATGCATGCCGCGGGCTTCACACGCACGAAGGCGCACACGATTTCATCGAGCGCCTGACCTTCGGCTTGTGCCGGAAGCGCCAGCAACACGCGCGCGCCTGAGGCGCCGTACTTCAGGGCCGACAATTGTTCGGTGAGACGCTCGTCGCGCGGTCCCATGCCGGCAGTGTCGATCAAAATCAGCTTCTTGGATTTGAGCCGCTCGAGCACGCGGAGCAATTCCTCGGCCCCGTTTGCGGCATGCATCGGCGCACCCAGAATACGGGCGTAGGTCATCAGTTGCTCGCGGGCCCCGATCCGGTAGCCGTCCGTGCTGACCAGCGCCAGGTCCTGACTGCCATGCTGCATGCACCAGCGCGCGGCGAGCTTGGCGATCGTCGTGGTCTTGCCGGCCCCGGTCGGACCCACTACGGCGGTAATACCGCCGGTGACACAGGTCGGATCGTTGACGATCGGAAGATGCTTGGCGAGCAGTGCAAGCGGGATGTGCGATGGATTCTCCAAGCTGGTGCGGCGCGGCGTGAGCGCCGCCAGCGCCATCGCCACGTCCGGTGCAATGTCCATGGCCGACAGCTCTTCCAGCACCCGCGCCTGCAAGGGCTCGCGCAGGCGCTTGTCGCTCCAAGTCATGCCGGCCAGGCCGGTCTCCACGACCCGCCGCAGATCCTGCAGTTCGCGCTGCATGGCACCGTAACCCATATCCGGCGCGGCTGATCGCTGCGGAGCGCGTTGCGCCATGGCGGGCGCTGCCGCCGGCGTCGGCCGCGGCATGCTCGCCGGCGCGGGCGCGGGAGTTGCGGTTCGCGGCGCCGCGGAGGCGATCGGCGCCTTGGGTGCTGCCGGCGCGATGATCGGCGCCGGCCGCTGCCGATTGGCGTCGGCGAACAAGGCTTCGTCGTAATCCACGGCCGCGATGACTTCGATACCGTCCTCGCCGCGTCGACTCGAAAGGATGACGGCATCCGGTCCTTGCTCTGCCCGCACTTGCGCAAGAGCCGCGCGCATGCTGACAGCCGTGTATCGCTTTATCTTCATGTCAATCTCCGTGAATCGAGCAAATCATCATCGGCCCACCGCGGCTATGACGCGGATGCGGCGGTTTTCCGGAATCTCGTTGTAGGCCAGCACCGCCAGCGAGGGCGTGGAATGGCGCATCAGTCGCGCAATCCAGGGACGAATTTTCGGGGCGACCAGCAGCACCGCCGGCTCGCCCGCGGCGTCCTGACGCCGCGCGCTGTCGCCGAGCGCCTGCTGAATTCTGTCGGCGAGCCCCGGCTCGAATCCCGGCGATGCGTCGCCGCCGGCCATCGAATCTTGCAGCACTTGCTCGAGCGCGGGATCCAACGTGATCACCGGCAATTCCTGGCGCAGTCCGCCGATGTTTTGCACGATGGTGCGGCCGAGCGCCACGCGCACTGCCGCCACCAGCGCCACCGGGTCTTGCGTCTTGGGCGCGAGTTCCGCGAGCGTCTCGCAGATGGTGCGCAGGTTGCGTATCGGCACGCGCTCCAACAACAAATACTGCAGCACTTTCACGACCACGCTCATCGGCAACAGCTTGGGCACCAAGTCCTCGATGAGCTTGGGCGCGGTTTTGCCCAGGCGATTGAGCAGCTGCTGCACTTCCTCGTGGCCCAACAGTTCATGCGCATGAGATTGCAGCAGATGACTCAAGTGAGTCGCGATGACGCTGCCGGCGTCCACCACGGTGTAGCCCTGAGCCTGTGCCTGATCGCGCCGCGACTTGTCGATCCAAATCGCGTCCAAGCCAAAGGCCGGATCCTTGGTCGCAGAGCCCGGCATGCTGCCCGTGACCTGTCCTGGATTGATGGCCATCTCTCGATCAGGAAACACTTCGGACTCGCCCACCGGCGCGCCGAGAATGGTGATGCGGTAGGAGTTTGGACCGAGCTCCAAGTTGTCGCGTATGTGCACGGCCTGAATCAGGAATCCCAGGTCTTCGGACAATTTTTTGCGTACGCCCTTGATGCGCCCCATGAGCTCTACGCCCTGGTTGCGGTCGACCAACGGAATCAAGCGGTAGCCGACCTCCAGACCAATCAGGTCCACCGCTTCGACATCATCCCAGGACAGCTCTTTATGCTCCGTCGGAATCGCTTGCGCAGCGGCCGGCGCAAGCGCGACGGCGGCTCCCGGCAGGGGGCGCCTGCCCAAATAGTAAGCACCGACCGCGCAGAGGGCGGCC
>DATHFB010000016.1:0-13495 GCA_035318305.1 Steroidobacteraceae bacterium
TCAGCATCACGGTGCCGATGCTACCGGCGTGTGTTGGACTCGTCCTCTTGTACCGTGATGTTGAGCGGTCCGGCTCAAGGACCGAGGCCATGCGCACCGCTCAAACTCACGGTGCTAGAGCGGCGCGCCGCGCTTGGCCCGCACCACCACGGTTCCGGCGATTTTGTCGTGCCAGGCTTGATTATTAGCGTCGAAGGCAATCCATATGAAGCCCAGGAACACGACGAACAAGGACAGGAAACAGCCGAGCGCGCGCACGATCGCGGTTTCCCAGTCGAGCGGGCGGCCGTCCAGCCGAACCACGTGCAAATCGCACACGATGCCGCCGACCGTGGTGCCCCGAAGTTTCCACATCACTGCGCCATAGATGGCCAGCACCATGATGTGAAAGTTGCCAAACGGGTGCAGCAAGCTCATGACGAAGCCGACCAAGAGAACATCGAGCAGCAGTGCCGCCATGCGTATCCAAAAGCCGGCGCGCGGCATCGCCGCCGTGATCTGCGACGGCAGGGGACCGGACGGAATGGCGCCCGCGGGTGCGGACTGCGGCGGCGCGGCGGGCTGCACCGGCTCAGCGGCAGCACTCGATTGCGGCGCGGCTGCGGCTGCGGTCGCCGGGCCGGCTGTCCATCCCGCGCCCGCCATCGTTGCCGAGTTTGAAGGATCTGCGGCGCTCGCCCCAGCGAATGCGGAGGATGCAGGTGCTGGGGGCGGACCGGCGGCGGTTCGGCGCGCGCGGGCGTGCAAGACCAAGGTATAGACCACCGCGCCAAACCCGAAGAAACCCAGCAATTTATAAACCAGGAATCCCACCACCGGCACGACGTACAGCGCCAGAACCACCGCGCCGCCAATCAGTACCGCGACGGCTGGATGGTTGGCGACGCCCGGCCGCCTGCCCGAGATGCGGCCTCCGAGCCAGGCCAGCATGACGGCCTTGCCGAACAGCGATATACAGAATAGCGCGGCCACGACAAACGGCACTGCCGCGATGCCGATCAGGGTGACGCACAACAACACCAGAAGCACCGGCGTCAGCAGTATGCCGATCAGCGCGGCCAACGCCGTGTGCCCGGGCTCGGTCTCGAGCGTATGCACGCACTGCTCTACGCCGGAACGGAACATCAGCGCAACTAAGGCGTAAAACGCCAAAAGGCCCAGAGCGAGCGTCCAGGCCCAGCCAAGTCCGTGCACCAGGGCCAACGGCCTGCCGTACAACAGGCAATGGCTGATCCACGTATTCAGCCAGGCAAAGCCGCCGAAGCCGCCGGCGTCGAAGTTGAGAATTCTTTGTACTGAACCGTGAAGGATTGCCCCGGGATCGCGCTCCATCGTGCCCAGCACCGCCACCACGTCGCCGCCGACTTCAGCGTTGGGTCCGAGCGTTACATTTCCCAGGACCGCGACCACGTCGCCGTCGACTTTGCTGTCGACGTAGGCATTGCCCAATACCGCGACGGCGCTTTCGTGCACCGGACCCGTGACGCGCGTATTGCCGAACACCGAGACCACGTCTATAGCCTCGCCGTCGCTGGTGGAGGATCCGAAAACCGAAACCACGGCATCGGCCTTTTCTCCGCTCTGCAAATGGCTGGAGTGCCCGATGCTCACGATGTTGTTGTCGTCATGACCAAGCCGCTGGCGGCGATGGCGCGATTCGATGCGGCTGCGCCAATCGCGCCGGTCGTGGCGGTCCACCGATTCCGGCTCATCGTTGAAGTCGTCCGTGTCGGCGGCGGCAGGTGCCGTCGCTGCGGAGTGATCGTCCGAGGTAGCCGTGGAAGCTGCGTCTGTCGTCACGGCGGCTGCCGGCGCCGTCTTGGGCGTTGTGGTTTTGGACAGCGCGGCCCCGGGGTGACCGGCCACGGCTGTCACGCACAGCAGCGCAAATAGGAACCCTAAGCGCCGCAACAGATACATGTTCATAAATCGTCACCTGCCGATGAGGGCCGAAGATACAGCGTGCGATAGGCCGCAGCACCCAGCCCGAATAAGGCCACGTACAGCATGATTCCGAGGGCCAGCCCGCCGTACAACCACAGCGGGGGTATCACCCGCACCAGCAGCGTCGCCACTCCGCCTGCCGATGACATGACCGCCAGGAAGGGTTGCACCCAGGAGAGAACCAGCGCCGCGGCTTGGTCGAAGGAGCGATCTCCCGCAAAGGCAAAGACGCCTCCCAAAATCGTCGCCGCAACGAGAGCGATACAAACAGCGACGAACGCCACGCGCGGCGCCGCCGGCCAATGCGTGAAACTGACACGCCACCAGGGAAGCGCGGCACGCCGTTCCAATTCATCGACCACGCGCAACTCCAGCGTGCTCGGCGCGCGGCGCAAGGGCAGACCCTCGAGTGCCTGGGTCAACGCCCTCTCGAGTTTTTGCTCTGAATCGATGTGCTTGCTCATGATGCTTTCAGCCGTCCAGCGTGTCGCGCGCGGCGCCGCCGTTCTGCAGCAGGGGCAGCAGCGCGGCGCGGGCGCGGCGTATGTCGGTTTTGATCTTCGTCAGCGAAACATTCAGCTTGATGGCAATCTCCTGATACGACAGGTCCTCGAAGTGATACAGCACCAACGGCAGCCGCTGATGATCCGGCAGCTGCCGCAACGCTGCATCAACGATGGCGCATCGCTGTTCGGCGCTCAAGTCAGCAAGTATCGTGTCGGGAATCTCCCAATCCATTTCCGGAGCTTCCGATTCACTGTCCTCGGTAGCCGGCCGCATCTCCGAGAAGAAGCGCCAGCGCTTGCGATATCGATTCAAATAATTGAGCGTCAAGTTGGTGGTGACGGTTTTGAGCCAGCCGCCGGCGGTCACGCTGCTGCGCAGATCCGAGAAATGTTCATAGGCGCGGATGAACACCTCTTGGGCAATGTCCTCCGCCTGCGTGTCGTTGCCCGCCAAGCGGGCGGCAGTCGAAAAAACCATGTCCTGATAGGCACGCATGAATGTCGTAAACTCGGCCGTAGTTTGCGTTTGCACTGGAATGTGTGTTCGTTTAGAAACAAAACACCGCTGGCCTGGAAAAGTTGCTGTTTTAGCCGATTTGCAGCAGGGGCTGCCCCATCCGTACGCGGGCTCCTTCGACCACCCCCTCGGCCGGGCCGACACCCGGCGGAGCCAGCACTATGATAGTGGAGCCGTGCTCGAACCACCCCATTTCTTCGCCGCGCCGCAACGTTGCGTCGCAGGGGATCACGTTGGGGCCTCGGTAGCGCAAGTGGAGGCGCACATCGAGGAATCGCAGGCGGATGCTGGCGACCAAAATGGCTGCGACCGGCACCAGCGTCAGCAGCGCGCCGGAGCCGATCCGACAACGGATTACCGCGCGCTCGTTCTTGCAGAAGAGTCTGGCGACGCGCTTCAGTGCGATGGGGTTGACGTTCCAGGTATCGCCTGAAATGTAGTTCACTTGCTCGACCCGGCAATCGGCAGGCGCGTGGAACCGGTGGTACATGCTCGAGGTCAGCCGCAATGTCGCGTAGTAGCCGCCCTCGTACTGCGCCGCCAACTCGGCATCGGCCGCAAGCTCGGTGAGCGAGTAGGGAGAACCCTTTGCCTGCAGCATCGTCCCGCGCGTAATCGGCCCGCAGGCGCCGATCAAGCCGTCACAGGGACTGACGAGATGAGCGGCGTGCGTATCGATGGGCCGCGCACCCTCTTTGAGTTCGCGAGTGAAGCAATCGTGCATGCTTTTGAAGTGCGTGGTTTTTGCCTCGCTCAAATCCAGGTCGGAGAACAGGCGCCACAGGGCGATGCTGCCGCGGCAGACCCAGGGATGTTCAATGCGGCTCCACCAGCCCATGAAACGCGTCACCAGACGCCGCGGGATGCGATTGCTGAACAGGAAGTTAATGCTCTCCTGCTGCGTCAGCCGGCCGATCAAAGACTTAGCGTTCATTGTATTGTCATTCGCCTGCAATACAGTCCGCCCCTTAAGGCGTGTGCAAGGAATCGACCATTACTACCATCGGCTATGTCTTGACGGGGCTCGTTCTGGCGTTTTTGCTGCGCAAAGTATTCGTACGGCTGCAGCTTTCTTTGGCGAAACACCGCTCGCTCGCGGGCCATGCGCGCATGTCGCGGCGCTTCGCCTCGTGGGTGCCTTTCTACGAATACGGCGAATCCAGCTTCTTTGGCGTCGATTCCGCGCCTGCGGAGATCATCGCGGCACGGCGCGCCGGGTTCATGAGGCTTGCGGCTCTGTTCGCGCAGCGTTTCAAGAATACCGCCGAACAGACCGCGGCGCTCGCGGACAGCGTATCCGATCTCGAATTCACTTCGCGGTATCGCGTGCCCTTCCAATTCAGCCGCTACGTGCGCGAACACCTGAAGTCCGGCTCGTTCCTCAAGTCCTCGTCGGGCGTCACCGTCACCGATCTTGACGGCAACCGCTTCTACGATGTCACCGGTTCTTACGGCGTGAATGTCTTTGGCTACGATTTTTACAAGGAATGCATCGACCGCGGCGCCGACCGCGCGCGCGAGTTGGGGCCGGTACTGGGCGCGTATCACCCGGTCACGGCGTACAACGTCCGGCGGCTGCTCGAGATTTCGGGACTCGATGAGGTTTCCTTTCACATGTCCGGCACCGAAGCGGTCATGCAGGCCGTGCGGCTTGCGCGCTACCACACGCAACGCTCGCATCTGGTGCGCTTCTGCGGCGCATACCATGGCTGGTGGGGCGACGTGCAGCCGGGTGTCGGCAATCCGGTGGCGGCTCGCGAGACCTACACCCTGAAGGACATGGACCCCGCGGCGCTTCGAGTGCTGCGCACCCGCCGTGATATCGCCTGCGTACTGGTCAATCCGTTGCAGGCCCTGCATCCCAATGCCGGGGCCCCCGGCGATTCGACCCTGGTCGATAGTGCGCGCAAGGCGCATTTCGACCGCCAGGCCTACTCGGCTTGGCTGAAGGAATTGCGCCAGGTGTGCACCGATCGGGGCATCGCCTTGATCTTCGACGAAGTGTTCGTGGGTTTCCGTCTGGCCCCCGGCGGCGCGCAGGAATACTTCGGCGTGCGCGCCGACATGGTCACGTATGGCAAGACCGTGGCCGGGGGATTGCCGGTCGGCGTGGTTTGCGGCAAGCACGAGCTGATGAAAAGATTTCGCGATGATCGTCCGGCGGATATTTGTTTCGCCCGCGGCACGTTCAATTCGCACCCCTATGTCATGGGCGCCATGTACGAATTCTTCGCCAAGCTCGACACGGAGCCGGTACGCGCGTTGTATCGCGGCTTCGACGAGGTTTGGAACGGCCGCGCACGCAGGTTGAACGATCGGCTGGCGGCCGCGCATCTGCCGGTACGCGTGGCCAACCTGTCCACGATTTGGACCATTTATTACCCGCAAGCGTCGGGCTACAACTGGATGCTTCAATACTATTTGCGCGCCGCGGGCCTTGCCTTGAGCTGGGTCGGCACCGGACGCCTGATTTTCAGTTTGAACTATACGGAAGAGGATTTCTCCGCGGTCGCCGACCGAATCGTGTCGGCGGCCGAGGAAATGCAACGCGACGGTTGGTGGTGGTCCGATTCCCGGCTGACCAATAAAGCCATCAAACGCCGCGTGCTCAAGGAGATGATTCAGGCGCGATGGGCTTCGGGCTCGACCTCGCCCATCGGGTCGATCAGTTCGCCGCGCATCAAGTAAAGCGGCGCCTTGGCGTAGATGATGGCGTCATTGAAAGGATCGGTGAGGATCTTGGTGGCCCATACCAGCCCGGTTTGCACGCCCTTGAGGAAGAACAACTGAATCATCCTGAAGAGCAGCGCACCGGCGCCAACGAACAGCCAAATCGCGCCCACGTGGCGCACGAAGCCCCAACCGTCGGAGTGCACGGGGAATACGCCGAAGAAAGTCGGGTCCAGCCACAGCACCAGGGGCACCAGCGCCCAGACGGCGTGCAGAATCACTTTACGGCGCAAGTTGTATCCGACTTTGATTTCCTCTTTATGTTCATGCGTCGTGTGGTTGACCCGGTCATACCCCTTGGGCTCAAAGAAAAAATGGCCCGACTGGCGGCTGACCATCGAGACCAGCCAGCCGATCAACGCCGACTTCACGGGATCGAAAAACATCGTGATATACGCGATGATGAAGCTGATTGCACTCAAAAGGTGCAGGGATTGATTGATCCGGCTGTGATGGTAGTAGCGATGATCGTCCCAGCGTTGAGTCTTGAGTTCCGCCAAAAAGCTTTGCATGTTGGATTCCTTGGGAAATGAATCTGCCCATGAAGCAAATATAGGATTTTCGTTACAGGGCTATGACATAGCTTGGTGATGCAAGTCGTCATCGTATCGTCATCCTTGGGTGCCATTGTGATGCATCATGAGAATCATGATCGTCACCGATGCCTGGTTTCCGCAAACCAACGGTGTGGTCAGCACCCTGGCGCAAACCGCCGCGTGGTTGGGCCGCTTCGGTCACGAGGTCAGAGTGGTGGCGCCGCAAGATTTTCGCAGCGTCGCCTGCCCGACCTATCCGGAAATTCGTCTGGCGCTCTTTCCATACAAAAAAATCGCCGGCGACATTCTGGCGTTCGCGCCCCAAGCCCTGCATATCGCCACCGAAGGCCCGTTGGGCATGAGCGCGCGGCGCTTCTGCATCAAGTGGGGCGTAAGCTTCACCACCTCGTATCACACGCAATTTCCGCAATATTTACGGGCGCGCTTTCCCATACCCTTGAAAGTGTCCTATGGCGCGTTGCGGCGCTTCCATGCGGCCGGCGCGCGCTGCATGGTGAGCACCGCCTCGATGCGCACGGAACTCGCAGCACACGGCTTCGGCAATCTGGCGTGCTGGCAGCGCGGCGTGGATACCGGGAAATTCAAGCCCGGACGCAAGGACTTTCTCGATCTGCCGCGGCCCATCGCCGCCTATGTCGGACGCGTCGCAATCGAGAAGAACGTCGACGCGTTCCTGAGCATGCCTTGGTCCGGCAGCAAGATCGTCGTCGGCGACGGGCCTGAGCGCGCCAGGCTGCAGCGCCAATATCCAAATGCGGCCTTCGCCGGATATCAGTTCGGCGAGAACCTCGCGAATCATTTGGCGGCTGCGGATGTCATGGTGTTCCCGAGCCGCACCGACACCTTTGGCCTCGTCAATCTGGAGGCGATGGCCTGCGGTGTGCCGGTCGCAGCCTATCCGGTCACCGGCCCCATCGATGTCATCGAGGACGGAGTCACCGGCGCACTGGACGTCGATCTCGCCGCCGCCGCGTTGCGCGCGCTCAAAGTCGATCCCGCGGCGTGCCGAGCGCGCGCGCTGAAATCGGGCTGGGACATGTCGAGCCGCGAGTTCGAGAACAATCTGGTGCCCTGTCGCGGCGCAGCCCTCGGTTTTCGTCTCCAACGCCCGCCGGTAGCATCGGCATCGTGATGTTGACCGGTTCGAGCACCCCGTCAGGAGGGGCAAGTAGCCACGAGGGAACTGCCTCTTCGTTCCCTCGAGGCTACTTACCCTTCATGGCGAGCGCCACTCCAACCGTTCAAAATCACGGGGCCGAACTGCTACCCGAAGTTGATCTTGGCCTCGAGATTGGTGCGCGAGTCGGCGCTCGACAAGGCTTCTTCCAGTTCGACGCGGCCCTCGCGCACGAGGTTGTAGAGCGCGCTGTCGAAACTCAGCATGCCGCGTTCCGTGCCGGTGCGGATCGCCTCCTTCACGCCGATCACATCGCCCTTCTTGATGAGTTCCGAGATGTGCGGCGTATTGACCATGACCTCGGATGCGGCAACCCGTGTGCCGGTCTTCGCGAACACCAGGCGTTGCGACAGAATGGCGCGCAGGTACTGCGAGAGATCCAAAAAAATCTGGTTGTGCTGATCGCGCGGAAACATGTTGATGATGCGATCCAAGGTCTCGGCGCAATTGTTGGCGTGCAGGGTCGCGATGCAAAGGTGACCCGTTCCCGCCAGTGCAATGGCCGCTTCCATCGTTTCGCGATCGCGAATTTCGCCGACCAGGATCACGTCCGGCGCCGCGCGCACCGCGCTGCGCAATGCCCGCGCAAATGTCTTGGTATCCAGGCCCACTTCGCGTTGATTCACGATGGATTTCTTGTTGGTATGCAGGAATTCGATCGGATCCTCGATGGTCAAAATATGATCGGATGAGGTTTCGTTGCGGTAATTGATCATCGCCGCAAGAGTGGTCGATTTGCCCGCGCCGGCCGCGCCGACCATGAGGATCAGGCCGCGCTTGAGCATCACCAATTCTTTGTATATGTCGGGCATGCCGAGATCTTCGAGCTTGGGCATTTCGGCGGTGATGTAGCGCAGCACCATGGCCGGATAGCCGCGCTGATAGAACACATTGACGCGAAAGCGGCCCAGGCCGGTCTCGGAAATCGCGAAATCGATCTCCAGATCTTCGTTGAAATGCTCGATCTGATCCTGCGTCATCAGGCCCAATGCCGCTTGCCGCACGGTTTCAGGGGTCAATATCTGCTTGTTGACCGGGAAGATCTTGCCCTCGATCTTGATCTTGACCGGAGCGTTGCAGGTGAAGAAGAGATCCGATGCCTTTTTCTCGACCATCAGTTTGAACAGCGGCTTGGTGTTCATCACCTGAGCCGGCAGGTCGGCGGGTACGCTCATGTCCTAGAACGCCTGGCCTTGCACTAGAACACCTGTCCTTCTTCTTCCTCGAGGATCTGCAGCGCCTGGCCTTCCGCCTCCGGACTCTTCATCTCGCGCTTGCTTTCCAACTTCACGCGCAGGCGCAGTTCGTTCTTCGAGTCGGCGTTGCGCAACGCATCCTCGTAGGAAATCAATCCCGCTTCATACAACTCGAACAGCGCCTGGTCGAAGGTCTTCATGCCGAGGCGGTTGGAGCGCGACATCACTTCCTTGATCTTGGTGACCTCGCCCTTGAAGATCAGGTCGGAAATCAGCGGGGATGCCAGCATGATTTCCATGGCCGCGATGCGCCCGGCTCCTGCTTCGCGCGGAATCAAGCGCTGGGAAATGAGCGCGCGAATGTTCAACGACAAGTCCATGAGCAGCTGCTCGCGCCGCTCCTCGGGGAAGAAGTTGATGATGCGGTCGAGCGCTTGATTCGAGCTGTTGGCGTGCAGGGTCGCGAGCACCAAGTGGCCTGTTTCGGCGAACTGAATGCCGTATTCCATGGTCTCGCGGTCGCGAATTTCGCCGATGAGGATCACGTCCGGCGCCTGGCGCAGGGTGTTCTTGAGGGCCAGATGCCAGCTCTCGCAATCGACACCGACTTCGCGGTGAGTGACCACGCAGCCCTTGTGGGCATGCACGTATTCCACCGGATCTTCGATGGTCACGATATGGCCGCGGGTCTTTTCATTGCGATAACCCACCATCGCCGCCAGCGATGTGGACTTGCCCGAGCCGGTGCCGCCCACCAGGATCACGAAGCCGCGCTTGGACAGCACAACCTCCTTGAGAATCGGCGGCAGTTCGAGCTCTTCGAGGGTAGGAATCTTGGCATTGATGGTACGCAGCACCGCACCGGTGTGCCCCTGTTGAATGAAGGCACTGACGCGGAAGCGCCCGATGCCGGGCGGCGCAATGGCGAAATTACATTCCTTGGTCGAATCGAATTCTTTGGTTTGCCGGTCGTTCATGATGGCGCGGACCATTCCGGCACTCTGCTCGGGGCTCAACGAGCGGTCGGACTGGGGCCTGATTTCGCCGTCGATTTTGATCGCGGGCGGGAAGCCGGCCGTAATGAACAGGTCCGAACCCTTCTTCTCGACCATGCGCCGCAGCAGGTCTTGCATCAACCGTATGGCTTGTTCGCGTTCCATAGTTTGTCCTTATCTTACGGCGCGCCAGGCGCGCCGCCACAAATTCGGGGTTCGCGGCTCCTCGCGAACCCCGTTAAAAGGGTGCGCACGGCGCACTAAATAGAGTCCTTGTTCTGCGCCTTGTACTTGGCTTCTTCGCGGCTGACAACACCTTTTGTCACCATTTCCTGCAGGCACTGGTCAAGAGTTTGCATGCCTTGGCCCTGGCCGGTCTGGATGGCCGAATACATTTGGGCGATCTTGCCCTCGCGAATCAGGTTTCGGATGGCGGGCGTGCCGATCATGATTTCGTGCGCCGCAATACGGCCGCCGCCGACGCGCTTCATCAAGGTCTGCGAAATCACCGCCCTCAAGCTCTCCGACATCATGGCCCTGACCATTTCCTTCTCCGCGGCCGGGAACACATCGACGATACGGTCAATGGTCTTCGCCGCGGAGCTCGTGTGCAAGGTTCCGAACACCAGGTGGCCCGTTTCCGCAGCGGTGAGGGCCAAACGAATGGTTTCCAGGTCGCGCATTTCGCCGACCAGCACCACGTCGGGGTCTTCGCGCAGCGCCGACCTGAGCGCCTCGGTGAATCCCAAGGTGTCGCGATGCACTTCGCGTTGATTGACCAGGCAGCGCTTGCTTTCGTGAACGAACTCGATCGGATCCTCGATGGTTATAATGTGGTCCGGACGGTTGTCGTTACAATGGTTGACCATGCCGGCCAGCGTGGTCGACTTGCCGGATCCGGTCGGTCCGGTGACCAGCACCAGACCGCGGGGAAGCATGCATAAATCTTTAAAAGACTTGGGCGCGTTCAATTCGTCCAAAGTAAGAATGGCGGACGGAATATTGCGGAATACCGCCCCGGCGCCGCGATTTTGATTGAAAGCGTTGACGCGAAAGCGCGCCAGCTTGGGGATTTCGAACGAAAAGTCCGTCTCATAGAACTCTTCGAAGGCCTTGCGCTGCTTGTCGTTCATGATGTCGTACACCATGCTGTGCACTTCTTTGTGCACCAGGGCAGGCATGTTGATGCGCTTCATGTCGCCGTCCACGCGAATCATCGGCGGCACTCCCGCCGACAGATGCAAGTCCGACGCATTGTTCTTCACCGCAAAGGCGAGAAGCTGCGCGATATCAACCGCCATTTACGGCTCCTAATTAGACTAGGCGTAAGCCACCAGCAGTATATAAGAGGGTGTTGCCACCCAATATGTTAATTGGTCCGCAGAATTTGACGCTTCATGTGAACCACGTCCGGTCTCGGATACGGAGTGCGGCCATTGCGGCGGGGCGAGACCCCGCTACGGTCGCTTTGGTCGCAGTTACCAAGGCGCAGACTGCCGAAACTGCACGTCTCGCCGCCACCGCCGGCGTCACGGATTTCGGCGAAAATTATTTGAAGGAAGCTCTTGCCAAAATGGACCTGATGGCCGATTTGAGTGTGTGCTGGCACTTCATCGGCGCCATCCAGTCCAACAAGACCCGACCCATTGCCGAGCGCTTCGATTGGGTCCACAGCGTGGATCGCCTGAATGTCGCGCAGCGGCTGTCGGGGCAACGGCCCTTTCACGCCCCGCCGCTCAATGTGTGCATCCAGGTGGCGCTGGTGCCGGAACCAACCAAGGGCGGCGTCTCACCGGATGCCTTGCCTCAGCTGGCGATGTCTGTGGCCGAGCTGCCGCGGTTGCGGCTGCGCGGTCTCATGTGCCTGCCGCCGCCGCAACCCACGCCGAGCGAACAACGCGCGGTGTTCGCGCGCCTGCGAGTCGCGCTCGAGGATCTGAACGCCGGCGGCTTGCAGCTCGATACACTGTCGATGGGCATGAGCGGAGATTTCGAGTCCGCCATCGCCGAGGGAGCCACGCTGGTCCGAATCGGCACGGCGCTTTTCGGGTCCCGTTAGGCGGATCCCGGCAGGCGGATCCCGGTAATCTGACGAAGCTATCGCAAGGGGACAGACGAATGAACAACATAAGAAAGCTGGCGTTCATCGGCGGCGGCAACATGGCCGCCGCGCTGATCAGCGGCCTGATCAAGCGGGGTTTGTCCGCTGAGCGGCTGATCGTATCCGATCCCAGCCAGGATCAGCTCGAGCGGCTGGTTCGCGACTACGCAGTCCGGACCGCGGCGGACAACGTGAGCGCCGTGCAGGGCGCCGAGGTGGTCGTACTTGCCGTCAAACCGCAGCAGATGCGCGCCGTGGCGTTGAGTTTGGCGCCGCATCTCGCGGCGACGCGGCCTCTGGTGATTTCGGTGGCCGCCGGCATCCCTCATGCCTCGCTTGCGCGTTGGTTCGGACCGCAGGTCCCCGTCATTCGCACCATGCCCAACCGGCCGGCGCTCAACGGCTTCGGCGCAACCGGTTTGTACGCTCCCGCCGGCATCGGGGCCGCCTATCGCGCATTGGCGGAGGCCATCATGGCTGCCGTCAGCGCCACCGTCTGGGTGGAGCATGAATCGCAAATGGACACCGTCACCGCTCTGTCGGGCAGCGGTCCGGCGTACTTTTTCTTATTCATGGAAGCACTGGAGGCGGCGGCGCATGAACGCGGGCTGCCCACGGAGATCGCACACCGCTTGACCCTGGAAACGGCGTTCGGCGCCGCGCAAATGGCGCGTCACTCTCAAGATTCCCTCGCCACGCTGCGCGAGCAAGTGACTTCGAAGGGCGGCACCACCGCAGCAGCGCTGGAGGTCCTTAACGCCGCGGGCCTTCGTGCTATCGTCGCGCACGCGGTGGCGGCAGCCGACCGCCGTTCGGCCGAGCTCGCCGCCGAGTTCGGCACCCCATAAACGTAAGCGTATCCCCTATGGAAGCGATCAGATATATCGTTGATATGTTGTTGTGGCTCCTGCTGCTCGCCTTTGTGCTGCGGCTGCTGTTCCAATTGGTGCGAGCCGATTTTCGAGATCCGATGGCCGATGCCATCGTGCGCGTGACGAACTGGCTGATATTGCCCTTGCGCAAGGTGCTGCCGCCCATCGGCAAGATCGACACCGCCACCGTCGTCGCTGTGCTGTTGGTGGCTGCAACGCGCACCTTCACCTTGATGGCGCTGGCCGGCGCAGGCGTCGGGGATGGTGTCGCATTCCTGCGCATCACCCTGCTCGACCTGGTGGGCCTGGTGCTTCGCGTCTATTTGTTCGCGATGCTGATCTACTGGCTGACGAGTTTTGTGTCGCCGGGCGGCTACGCTCCGGGTGTCCGCTTGCTGGCGCAGGTGTGCGAACCCATTTTAAAGCCCGTGCGCCGCGTTATTCCCCGCATCGGACAAATAGATTTTTCTGTCCTCTGGGTTTCGATCGCGATCGGTGCGCTGCTAGTGTTACTGCGTTGAACATCGCCTCGTACATGCCTGATATCGCTGTGAACGAAGCAACTCATGACGCCGCGAATCGCACCCTTGCAGTCGCGGAAGCCTGAAAAACCAGCGCGAATTGCATCGACAGGCGAAATCTTTTTTCGCGATTGCGCTAAACATCGGCTTTTTTCTATGTTATTTTCGGCGCCGAGTTGAATTTGTGGGCAATTTCGCCCACCGTGGGCATTGACCGCCCACGCTGGGAAAACATTTTAGGAGATTTAATATGGCGAAAAAGAATGCAGCACCGACCAAGTCTGAAATTCTCGCTACGATTTCAAAGGAAACAGAGCTCTCAAAGAAGCAGGTCGGAGCCGTGTTTGACTCGCTTGGCGCCTCGATCAAGAAGAGTCTG
>DATHFB010000017.1:0-5305 GCA_035318305.1 Steroidobacteraceae bacterium
GCCAGGTGAGTTCTTACCTTCGACCAGCTGACCGGGGACGGTGACTTGAATGTCGGATTGCGCCGAGAATTTCAGCAGCGCTGATGAGAGCTGCTGGGGCGCGATGTCAAATTGTCTCTGCTGTCCCAGATCAATCGCCGCCAAACCCGGCTGAATGCCGGCGGCGACGGATAGCGCCAGGACAAAAAGCAGCACTTTCGTGCCGCGAGTGAATAGATCGACGAGCGTGTTCATTCCCTTCCCCTTTACGGCTTGATAGCCGCTTCTGGGGGATTAGACGAATGAGGGTTTGAATATGGGAACGGATTTGGAGGAATTTATTGATTTATTTTTCCCGTGGCGTTTTTGCTACACCTGCCTGCCGCTGCGGCAGGCAGAATGACCTCCACGTGGTTGTGCTTGGAGTCAAGTCATCCGCGTGGTGGTTGGTTCTCAGCCCGATGAGCAGCCGGAAATAAAGCCGCGCCCGGATTCCCGTTTTTGGCGCCTCGTTCGTCTAAGTTAGACTGGAGTGTCCGAACACTCGCCATGGTGAATCCAGTGAGCATGTTGCCGCCCAAAGCCGGCCAGGTCGCTGACTCAGAGCCCGATCACGAGGAATCGCGGGCCCAAGTCGTTGAGCGATTGTTTCGCGAACACAACGAGGCCTTGATTCGCTTCCTGCGGGGGAGGGTCGGATCTCAGAATGAGGCGCGCGAAGTTGCCCAAGAAGCCTACGTGCGGCTTTTGAGTTTGGACCAGCCGGGAGCCGTCAGTTATCTGCGCGCGTTCCTGTTCAAGACCGCCGCGAACATAGCGATCGACCGGCGCCGCCGACACCAGAACTACGACAGGGTAGCCGGTCGCCAGCTCTTTGCGGAGTTGACCGAGAACCGAACGCCGGAACGGCAATTGTCGGGCGAACAAACTCTGCGCCATCTGGGAATTTTGATTGAGGCGATGCCGGCAAAATGCCGGGAGTCGTTCGTCATGAACCAAATCCAGGGACTTGACGCCGCCACCATCGCAGCCCGGCTCGGCATCACCGACAGCATGGTGCGCAAATACGTCGTACGAGCTTTGCTCCACTGCCGCCAATATATAGACGTGGAACGCAATGACTAACTCGATTGATATCGACCGCGACCCTACGCACCTGGCGGCTGCCGATTGGCTGGTACGCCTGCAAAGTACCGATGTGTCGATCGAGGACACGCTGGCTTGGCAGGCTTGGCTCAATGAAAGTCCGAGAAACGCTCGAGCCTTTGCGCGCATCGAGGAATTATCTCAAGTGTTGCGTGACGTGCCTGCGCCATCCGCAGCATCAGCCAGTCAAATTGCCCGCGATCGCTACGATGCTTCGGTTCCAATCAAGGATTGGCATCAGCCGCATGCGCGACGGCCGTGGACGGCCATTTCGGTAGCTGCCTCGTTGGTCAGCCTGACTCTGACCTTGGCATATTGGAAAACGCAGCCCGCAACGAATACCTTTTCGACTGCCATCGGGGAAAATCGCACGGTCGCATTGAGCGATGGCTCGACCATTGCCCTGGCTGCCGACACGCACATCACGGTGGCCCTGTCCGAAAAAGAGCGCAACATTGAGCTCTCCAAGGGAGAAGCACTGTTTATGGTGGCCAAAGACGCTGCCAGACCATTCAAAGTGCACGCCGGGGATGCGACCATCGTCGCAGTGGGAACCGCGTTCAATGTGGAGCGGGACAGTGATCGAGCCGTCGTCTCCGTGACGGAAGGTCGTGTCGTGGTTGAGCCGGTGAGCCATTTTTTGCCCGTGTCGGTGCTGCATGAGTTCAAGCCCAAGCTGCGCAGCGTGCATCTGGTTGCCGGACAACAAACCACAGCCGGCAGCGCTGGGATCGAGGAACCGACCAAGATGGAAAGTCCGGCCACCGACTGGCAGACCGGACATCTGGCATTTCATCTGCAACCGCTGCGCTACGTGCTCGAGGATGTGAATCGCTACGCTCCGAAGCCCATTGTGTCAGCAAGCGACGATGTGGGCGCACTCGTGATCACCGGCACGGTAGAGCGCGAGAACATTTCTGGATGGGTCAAAAGCTTGGAGCGCGCTTTTGATCTGCAGGCTACCGAAGAGGCTGACCAAATCACCTTGCGCGCGCGCTAAGGTACACAGCTGCAAACGGCCGCGAAACTTGAGTCACGGACGAGTGCATTTGCTAATGTCTCGTCCGGAACAGACGTTCTTTTGAGTAAAACCCCGTGGGAGTGTTATGCAGGCGCGCGGATTTCTTTTTCAACTCTTGGCATTTTTTCTTCTTTACCAAAGTACCGCCGCCGATGCGGCCGACGATTCGGGCACACGCCTGCTGCGCCAGCCTTCAGTATCCAAAGACCATCTCGCCTTCGTTTTCGGCGGCGACATCTGGATAAGCGATCGCGACGGAAACCGGCCGGTGCGAATCACGGCGCATCCTGCCGCAGAATTTGCGCCGCATTTTTCGCCGGACGGTCGGTGGATCGCGTTTTCAGCGACCTACGACAACAACACGGACGTCTATGTGGTGTCGGTCGACGGGGGTCAACCTCGACGTCTTACTTGGCACCCGGCCGCGGACCTGGTCACCGGCTGGAGCCCCGATAGCAAGCGTGTACTGTTTTCTTCGAATCGGGAAATCGCCAACAGCCGCAGCAGCCAGCTGTTCGAGGTACCGCTGACCGGCGGCTATGAGAAGAAGCTGATGAAGGCGGTGGCGGTGGAGGGCGCCTGGTCGGCCGACGGCAAGCGGCTCGCCTATCGCCCCTACATCATGGCCTATGCCGGCGTCAGCGGTTGGCGCCAACATCGCGGCGGAGACACGCCGCCCATTTGGATCATTGACCCGGCCGGCAATCAACTCGAGAAGATTCCGCATGTAAATGCCTCGGATAGCAATCCCATGTGGATCGGCGATGACGTAGCGTTCATATCCGACCGCAACGAAGGCGCGGCCAATCTTTACCTATATGATGCGCATTCACATTCGCTGCGGCAGCTGACTCATGAAACGCAGTGGGATGTGCGCAACGCTGCGGCATTCGACCACACCATCGTTTACGAGGTCGGCGGTCAGCTGAAGAGCCTGGACGTCGCCGGCGGACAGATTCAGCCGATCCCCATCCACCTCGAGCTGCAGTCAATCCAGGCACGACCGCAGTGGAAGGACGCCTCCAAGAATCTCACAGCGGCGCATCTGTCACCCACCGGCAAACGCGTACTGATTACCGCACGCGGGGACATTTTCAGTGTTCCGGTCAAGGATGGGTCGGTGCGCAATTTGACGGCGAGCTCCGGAGTGCGCGAATCGGATGCCGTGTGGAGCAAGGACGGCCAGCGCATTGCCTATTTGAGCGATGAGGGCGGCAGCCAGGCCTTGTGGGTGCGCGACGCGGTCGGGCTCGAGAAACCGATCCGACATACATTGGGAAACATGGGCTATTTCACCTTGCTCGGCTGGTCGCCGGAGGCCCGGCGCGTCGTGTTTCAAGACAACCACTTACGCCTCTATGCAATCGATCTCGTGACTGACGCGGTCGCGCTCATCGACGCAAGCCCCCGCCGACACTCGTTCCACGTTGAGTTCTCACCCGACGGTCAGTGGCTCGCCTACACGGTGGTGGGCGAGAATTATTTAACGCGGGTGCGGCTGCACAGCTTTGCCAGCGCCAAGAGTTTCGACCTCGCGGATTCCTTCGTGCAAACCGACACGCCGGCATTCGGCGGCAACGAGTTGCTCTATTTTACCGCCTCGATCGATGCAGGCCCCACGCGCGTCTCGCTCGACATGTCAACGCAAGAGCGGCCGCTGCGCATGGCGCTGTATGCGGTCGTGCTCTCCGCCGATGGGCACTCTCCGTTGCCGCCCAAGAGCGGCGATGAAGAAGCCAAGGGCAGCAAGAACAAGGACGGCGATAAATCTGACAAGACAGACAAGACAGACAAGTCAAAAAAGTCCGATGAGAATGACGAAGCCGACAAGCCGGTCAAGCCCACGCGCATCGATCTGCCGGGTCTGTCGCAACGCTTCGTCCCGATCCCGGTCGCGGAGCGAAACTATGACCGCCTGGTCGTCGGCTCGGACGGAGCCTTGTTCTACATCTCCCGGCGGCAACCCGGTTCAGCCAACGAACCACCCGGTCCCAACAAGGATGCAGACGCCGATCTTTATCGATTCAACTTCGAGGATCGGGAAGAGAAACTCCTGAAATCGCATCTCGTCGACTTTTCTGCCAGTGCGGATGGAAAAAAGCTGTTGCTGACGATGGGCGAGGGAAAGCTGGAGGTGGCCGATGCCAATGAAAAGCTCGAGTCGAAGCCCGTTGATTTGAGCGGCATGAGGATGCTCGTCGATCCACGCCAGGAATGGCGTCAGATTTTCGATGAGACCTGGCGAATGGAGCAACAGTACTTCTACGATCCGAACATGCACGGACTGCCTTGGGCCGCGATCCGCGCGCGCTATGAACCGCTGCTGCAATTCGTGCAGCGCCGCGAGGATCTCAATGAATTGCTGGTCGAAATGATCGGCGAGATGCAGGTGGGCCACAATCGCATTGGCGGCGGTGACCTGTATGCGGGAACTCCCGTAGGGGTCGGCCTGCTCGGCGCTGATTTCAAGGTCGAAAACAATCTCTATCGCATCGACAAGATCTACCGCGGCGACCGCTGGAATCCGTTTCTGGTCGCGCCGCTCGCAACGCCGGGGGTCGATGTCGCCGAGGGCGACGCTATTCTGGCGATCAACGGCCACCCGTTAAACGGGTCGGTGAACATCTTTTCACTGCTCGAGGGCACAGCCGGAAAGCAAGTTTCGCTGACCGTGAGCCGTGACGGCACTGAGAAAGGGGCGCACACCGCGGTCGTGATACCCGTTCCCAATGAGGCTGCACTGCGCCAATGGACCTGGGTCGAAGCGAATCGAGATTACGTGGAGCGCAAGAGCGCGGGCAAGGTGGCCTACGTGTACTTGCCCGACACCGCCGACGACGGCTACACCTTCTTCAATCGGATGTTCTTCGCGCAAGTCGACAAGCCTGGCCTGATCGTCGACGATCGTCGCAATAGCGGCGGGCAGGCGGCCAACTATGTGTTGGAGGTGCTGAACCGAAAGTATCTCTCCGGCTGGAAAGACCGCGACGCACTGATATTCAACACGCCGGCAGCGGCCATCTATGGGCCTAAGGCCATGCTGATCGACCAGGATGCAGGTTCCGGCGGGGATTATCTGCCGTACGGGTTCAGGCGTCTCAGTCTCGGCAAACTCATCGGTACCCGCACGTGGGGCGGCCTCATAGGGATCTCCGCCAA
>DATHFB010000018.1:0-18098 GCA_035318305.1 Steroidobacteraceae bacterium
CAGATCGATGCTGGCCTCGCCCGTCAGGTCGTAGTCAATGGAGTCCGCATGCTGATTCGCTTTGTCGGTCAATTTCAGCAGCGCCAACGCGAGGTTCGCCGTGATCGTCATGTCGAATTCCGCTGCGCCGAAGGCAGGAACTATGATGGCACGGTCACTGACGCCGCTCGCGATTTGCTCCCCGCCCACGGTCAATTCCGTGTGCAGCCCGCGAACCGGCAGCGCACGATCGTTGGGATTTTCAATGTTGAGCTTAACGGCGAAATTCTGCTGCAGCAGATTGCCGCTGCGCATCTCGATGCTGATGACGGTGACGTTCGGCCGAGTGAATTTTGGTGCGACCAGAGAGCAGCCGGTTAGGAGACTGAAGGCGACGTGCAGTGATCCCGCGAGGAGCAACAAAATCTTGGGCAGCCGTGGCAACATGGAAGAAATGATACCGATTTTCGCGAGACAGGCTTTGATCATCATTGGGTTTTTGGCGGCCGCAACGGGCGATGCCGCCGCGCCGGGCGCGCCGGGCGCCCTGGTCAAGAATACAGCGGTCGCGTGCCTGGCATCGGGCGATGGGTACCTGCGCGCCAAGCTGGCAGGCGCGGTTGATGCGAATATCGATTGGCCCAATAGCGGAACCCGCTGTGAAGGTGAGTTTCGTGAAAAGCCGCCCGGCGTGCGGTTGAGTTTTCAGCGCGCCTCAGGTGCTAAACCTAACTTGCTGCTGGTGTTCGGCTTGACCGGCGTCAAAGAAGGCTTGTCAGCGCGCGAGGTCAAAACCAATTTGACCGTCATCGTCCAGGGTACGAGCCGGATATTCGGCACGCTGGGCGATTCACGCTGTACCGTCGACTCCCTGACACAGCGGCCGCTTGCCGCGGAGCACACCTACCGTATCGAAGCGCGCGGCTTCTGCACCCAACCAGCGCATGCCGTACGCGGCAAGGGCGATGTGTTGGTGAGCACTTTTGAGTTTGCGGGGCCCGTGGCCTATGACGCTCAGAAGGACTGAGCTCCGCGCTGTTGCGCGAACTCTGACGATTCTCTGCGCTCTTTGCGCACCGGCGTGCACGGGCGCGCGGGCGGCCACCCCAAGATATGACTATGAGATCGTGCGTACGTATCCGCACGATGCCTCGGCATTTACCGAAGGGCTGTTTTATTTGAACGGCTTTTTGTATGAAAGCACCGGTCTCGAGGCACACTCTTCCATTCGCAAAGTGCGTCTCGAAACAGGCGAAGTGCTTCAGAAGCAGGATATTCCCGCTGAATATTTCGGCGAAGGGATCGTGAATTGGAACCGGCAGATCATCAGCCTGACCTGGAAGTCGCAGGTTGGCTTCGTCTTCGACCTCGCCACGTTCAAGCTGCGGCGCCAATTCCACTACAAGGGGGAAGGCTGGGCGCTGACGCGGAATGATACCGAAATCATCATGAGCGACGGCACCTCGGAACTTCGCTTTCTGGATCCTAAAACCTTGAAGGAAACTCGCCGCATCCAGGTGACCATCGAGGGCAAACCCATCAGCGATGTGAATGAATTGGAATGGATCAAAGGTGAAATCTACGCCAACGTTTGGAAAACCAACTGGGTCCTGCGCATTGACCCCGCCAGCGGCCAGGTTGTCGGCATCATCAATCTCGCCGGGTTGTTGAAGCGTCAGGACATCGTGCCCGGGCAGACGGATGTTCTCAACGGCATTGCCTACGACGCGAAGGGTGATCGATTGTTCGTGACGGGGAAGAACTGGCCGAAACTGTTCGAAATTCGCCTGCATAAAGTGCCCGAATAATCAGTTACGCGTCCGGCAGTGTAAACCAGCAGTTGAAGGCGATGGTGATGCGCTCACCCTCGCCCTCGAAGGGCTTGACGTCGTGCAGCACCCACGAGGGGAACATGACGAGCTGGCCCGCCTCGAGCGACAGCTGCGCCAGCATATTCCCGTACGGTAACTGCATTTTTGCATTGGCGGCATCTTGGTACATGCCGCTCATCAGCATCGGGCTGACGAAGCTCAGCACGCCGCTGCCCTCCTTGTTTGCATCGCTCTTGCCCGGATCCACGCAATACACGCCGCTCCACGAGGCGTTCGGGTGATTGTGCAGGCCGAAGAAGCCGCCGCGGCGCGTAATGTGAAACCAGCTGTCATTGAAGATTTGCAGACGATTGAGGGTGGGTAAATCATAGCTGTTCAAGCGACCGATCAGCGCCAACAGCTGATTCCAGCAAAAGGCCTTCAACTCCTGGACCGCCGGATCCTGGACGCGAAATAAATTGAAATGGCTTTCAAATAGCGCGGCATTGCGCTGCGTGAGCGGCCGCGGGTTGGTGCCGTCGCCGTCCCTTTCATGCTTGAAAACATAGCGCTTCAGCGATTCATTAAGCCGTTGCTGTTCCGGATGAACGGAGAACGTGAAGGGCACGGCGAACATGTGCATGATTTCAGGGGGAGCAAAGGCCATTTTTTAGTCTCGCGCAGGTTGTTGCTGTACGACGTCGCCGAGAGCCTGCTTCAACTCGCCGAGCCAGGGTTCGAAATTGCGCCATTGGTCGACGCCCTCCGCAAACAGGGGTCGGCGCACTTGCTCGGAACTCGCCGTCTGCACCACACGCCGGGTTTCGTGGAAGCGCAGGCACTGTTCTTCGAAGGGCAAGCCGCAGTATTCCAGCAGCTTGCGTACTTCGCCTTCCAAATCCGACACCAGCAGTTCATAGCTGACGCGGTGGACGCGCCCGGGCAGCACGCTGTCGTAGTGCGTCATCAGCTGAACATAGCTGCGGTAGAAGCGGCCGATGTCATTCAGGTTGTAGGAGAACCAGACGCCGGCTTGAAAATGCTGCTTGAAGTTCGAGAAGCAGCAGGCGAGCGGCGAACGCCGCGCATCGATGATGCGGGCGTTGGGCAATATCAAGTGAATCAGGCCGACGTGCAGGAAATTAGTCGGCATTTTATCTATGAAATAAGGAGTACCGCGCGGCCGATTGGGCCTGGTCTGGTCCAGGTAGCGCTGCCCCAGGGCTTTGAGTTCCGCCGGCGACAGGCGCGCAACTCGTTGAGGAAATTCCGATGGCTTGCCGCCCACCTCAAGAATTCCGAGTTCCAAGGCGAATCCCGGAATATCCGGAAGTTCGCGCGTGCCCTCTACCGCTGAGTGGCTGGCAAGAATCTGCTCCAGCAATGTCGAACCCGAACGCGGCAAGCCGACGATGAAAATCGGGTCCGGGGCATCGCATCCCGACGCGGCGCGGGCGGCGAAGAAATCGGCTGTATACATTTTTTGCAGGCTCTGCACGAATCGATCATCGGCATCAGCTTCATAAAACACCGCGCGTCGCCGCAACGCGTTGCCTCGCACGTAGTGTTCGAAGGATTCGCCGAATTCGCCCCTGTCTTCGAGCGCCTTGCCGAGCGCGAATTCCAGCTGCAGGCGATCCGCGTCGCTCAAATCCGGTTTATCCGCCTGCACCCGCATCAGGTCGATTTCCTGGTCGGTAAATCGAAAGGTCTTGAGGTTCGAGAGACAGAACCAGGCTTCGCCGTAACCCTGCCGAAGCTCGACGCCTTTCCGGTACGCTGCGATGGCCTCTTCGGAGCGGCCGCCGGTACGCAGCACATTGCCCTGGTGAATCCGCAGCATCTCGTTGCCCGGGAACTCTTCGATCAGCGCCCCGAGAATCTCCAGAGAACGCTCGTTTTCGCCCAGCAGCCCGAATGCCGAGGCCTGCAGCGAACGGTATTGCAGATTGTCCGGTTCCAGGCTCAGCAAGCGCTCGAGCAGCGGCAGCATGGGGTGTGCTTTTTGTTGCATGTGCAGCGTGCGTGCAAGGTCGAATCGGGCGCGGCTGTAACCCGGCGCGATTTTGAGACACAGCGCATACAACCGCTCCGCTTCGACATAGTCTTCGCGCTCGGCGGCGATTTCGGCCAGCATGCGCAGCGCCGCAGCGTCCTGCGAGTGCCGCGTTAGCTGCTGGCGCAACAGTGCTACAGCGGCATCGAGTCGATGGTTGGCCAGGGCAGCATGTGCTTCTGCGAGATGCTGATCGGGCGATGCAAGTTGCGTAAATCGAGCATACGCAGCATCGCAAGCGAGCGTGTCGCCGTTTTCCGCATGCAGAACCGCAAGCTCGCGCCAGGCTTCGGCCAGGTTCGGCTGCAACTCGACTGCCCGGTTGAACGCTGCGAGCGCCTCGGCCCCCCGTCCTTGGGCCGCCAGCGTTTGCCCCAGTTCAAATTGGATTGGCGCGGAGCCTGGCTGCGCGGCGGCGAGTTCATCGAAGGATGCGGCAGCATCGGGGCTGCCGCGGCGCGCCGTACCCAGCAGCAAGAGCGCCCCCGGATACCCCGGGTGTTCTTTGAGGATTTCGGCCGCTTCCCGCGCCGCGGCAGCCGGATCCGTGTCCAGCAGCGTCGCCGCCCGCATGAGCCTTGCATCGACCGCCATCGTTCCCGCCAAGCCGCCCTCCATTATCGAACCGCGCTAGAATACGCGCGAAAATAGGGCACCATAGGGGAGTTTCTTGAGCAACGTCAATCCCGTTCCTGCGGACAGCGGCACGATCCTGCGAATGATCCAGTCGTCCAAGGCCGCCGAAGCCGCCGGTCGAAAAGGCGAGGCCGATCAGCTTCTCACCCGAGCCGCGCAACTCGCGCCGGCGCATCCTGCCGTGCTCAACGAATTGGGTATGCGCATGATGCAGGCGAACGAACCAGTCAAGGCGCGCGAACTGTTTCAGCGTGCCACCCAGGCGGATCCCGGCCATCCGGCGCTGTGGGCAAATCTCGCCGCGAGTTTGGATGCTCTCGGCCTGCAGCAAGAGCAATTGGAAGCCATTGAAAGGGCGCTCGCCATCGAGCCGCGGCACTTATCGTCGCTCCTGCAAAAGGGCGCCTTGATCGAAGGGCGGGGCGACACCCGCAATGCCGCCAGGGCATATCGCAACGCTCTCGCGACAATACCCACCGGCGCGACGCCGGCGCCGGCAATCAGCGGCATGGTCGATCGAGCGCGCGCCGCCGTGCGGGCCGACGATGAGGCACTGGCGGCCGCGATGGAAGCCCGGCTCGCCGCGATTCGCGATCAGCATGCCGGAGAAAACTTCAAGCGTGTCGATCGATGCGTCGAGCTGCTGACCAGCCGGCGCGCCCGATTCAACCCCGAACCCACGTTCATGTACTTTCCTGAAATTCCCGCGATCGAGTTCTTCGAGCGCGGCGATTTTCCGTGGCTCGACGCGATCGAAGCGGCAACCGATGACATTCGCACCGAACTCACGGCGGTGCTGGTGGCGGATCGCGCAGGGCTCGAGCCCTACATAGCTTATCCTGACGGCGTGCCGCTCGACCGCTGGCGCGAACTCAACAAGTCGCGACGTTGGAGCGCCTATTTTCTTTCCAATCAGGGAGTAGACCTACCGGCGCATATCGCGCGTTGCCCGCGTACCATGCAAGTCCTCAAGGGTGCGCCGCTATGCGACGTGCCCGCGCGCGCACCGACCGTGTTTTTCTCGATACTCGATGCCAGTACACACATACCGCCGCACACCGGAGTCACCAACACACGCCTGACCGTGCATCTGCCGTTGATCGTACCGCCGGACTGCGGATTCCGGGTCGGAGGCGAGACGCGAGAGTGGTTACCGGGAAAGGCCTGGGTATTCGACGACACGATCGAGCACGAAGCCTGGAATCGCTCGGATTCGCCGCGCGCCGTATTGATTTTCGATATTTGGAATCCTTTACTGACGGCGGCCGAGCGCGACGTCGTGCGTGCCGCCACCGAGGTCGTCGGTACCTACTACGGCAGCATACCGGAGAGGCCGGCATGACCACGGTCCACCCGCGTCGCGCCTTGAGCCTGTTGGCGCCGATCAGCCTCGGTGCGGTCGCTTTAGGGAGCGTTCACGCCGCTGAACCTTCCGTGCCCATGAGTGCACTCAAGAAGTGCGCCGACATCGTCTCGATCCAGGAACGCGTTACCTGCTACGACCAGCTCGCCGAGCGCCCGGCAACCGGAGAGCGGGCGGCAACGGCCGAGCAGCCGGGAACAGCCGAACGGGCGGCAACGCCGGTTGCGGCCGCGCCCAAGGAAACCTTCGGGCTTTATTCCGCGGAGCATCCTCACCCCAATGTTGCGAAAGCCGCGGCAGTCACCTTGAAAATTGCCTCAATCGCGAACGGCAGCTCAGGCCACCCCATTGCGACGATGGAAGGGGATCAGGTTTGGGAGTTGGATGGGCCGGATCCGCTGCTGAAGAGCGGAGACACTGTAACGATCGATCGCGGGGTGCTCGGCTCATTCATCATGACAACGCCCGCCGGCCGCATTCACCGGCTGCACCGCCTGCGCTGACGAGTGCGCTCTGCCGGGCGCACCAACCAGAAAAAAGGCGGACTATGTAGCCCGCCTTTAAGGTCGTCATCGAGACTTAGCTTAGAACTGCGCCGTTACTCGGGCGAAGATGAAGCGGCCCAACGCATCGTACGTTCCGGGGAAGGTATTGCCGTTGCAAGAACTTCCGAGCGTCGTAATCGTCGGGCAGTCCGAAGGGAACGTGCTATTACCCGATGTAATAATCGGCGGGTCCTTATCCAGCACGTTGTTGACGCCCACTTGCAGCTTGAACATCTTGTAGAGCGCGATGTCGGCCGACAAGTCGAGATAGCTGAACGGCTTGATGTGCTGCGTTAGCGGCAACGCGTTCCCTGCCAACTGCGCGTTCGGGCTGATCTGCTCAGAGTCGGCACCGCTCAGGAAGCGCCAGCGCGCGGTGAAATCAAATCCGCTCCACGGCGTGGCCCAGGTGGTGTTGAACACATGACGCCACTTCGCGTTCGGCGCACCGCAAGTCGAACCGAAGTAGCCGGCGCAATCGTAAGCCGGTCCACCGGTCAGCGGCTGCGTACCCAGATTGATCAACCGCGTGCCTTCCAGATTGAAAAGCAACGAGCCCAAAGTATCGATCGGCAATCGATAGTTGACCTTGGCATCGACACCGCGAGTGGTCAGAGAACCGAAGTTCACGTTGGTGTCGGTAATAAAGCCGTTATTCGTTTTCCACAACGAACCATTCACATCCCGGTTTATCGCACTGCAAAAGACCGGACTGCCTGTGGCGATACAATTGTTGATGATCGTATTGGCACCGATCGACCCGATCGTATCCTTTATCTTGATGTTGAAATAATCGAATGACATCGAGAAATCATGAATGAATCTCGGCGTGAGGATGATGCCCGCCGTATAGGTATCGGCCGTTTCCGGTTGCAAAGTCGGGTTACCGCCGATAAAGCCATTGTATTGCGCGGCGCTGTTGGAACCGATATTCCCGTATTGCGCGGCGCTCACGCCTGTTAGCGCGCACTGCGCTTGCGTTGCCTTCGGCGCTACGCCCGGTTTACTCGCGCACGGATCGGTGGTTCCGTCCAGTTGCACGGACTGCGGAGAGAACAATTCGCCGATGTTCGGCGCGCGTACCGAGCGCGAATAGCTGGCGCGTACGCGGACGTCGTTGGTGGGCGCCCACTCACCACCGAACTTATACGTGTTGGTGTTGAAGCCCAGATTGTAGCTGGAGTACCGATAGCCTACGTCCAATGCCAGAGACTCGGCCATGGGCTTGTGCTCGAGGAGCGGAATGCCCATTTCAGTGAACGCTTCCCAGACGTGATAGTCGCCGGCCACCGGGACCGTTGGCCCGCCTGAACCTTCCGCATTGCCTTCCTCGCTTGCAAGGTCGGGGGAAAATACCGCCGACTCCGACCGGTATTCCGAGCCCACGCTGATCTTGATGCCTTCGTCGGCAAACGGGGACTTGATGCTCCACTTGCCCAAGTCGGCCGTCACGGAGCCCGACACCACATATTCAACCGTGGTCGCATCGGTAAGCAGCGGAATCGACAGGTAGTTGGTTGCCGCCGGAGTCACGCCATTCGGCACCCAGATGTTCCAGGGCACGCAATTCGTATCGCTGCCGTCCACGAACGACGCGCAGGCCGGCTGCCCGGTGGCGGGATTGGTGACCACATTCAGCGCTTTCGCTACGCGAGTCGCGTCAAAGTAATTCAGATTCTTTAATTGGGTGTCGACCCCATTGCGCTGGCCATACACATCGAAGGTCAAGCCATCGATGATGTCGCCCTTCACTCCCACTACCGCGCGGATGGAATTGCTCGCCACGCTGAGAACGCGACCGCCCCCTTCGACGTTACGACGGCCGATGTACAGAGTGGCAGGGCGATTGGGATCCGCGGGATCTCCTCCCTGAGATATTGCTGCGCTGCAAATGGCGGCCTTTTCTGCAGCCGTCAACAGCGGATTGGAGCAAGGAATGGGCGTAGCCGTGAAGAAATCACCGCTCGCGGCGATCTGCGCGTCGGTGGTATTTCTCATGAACATGAGTTCGCTATACGCAGTGACGTGCTCGTTGATTGCGTAATTCACAAACGAGCCGCCGGTGAAGCGTTCGTTAGGCCGTTGGTAGAAGTTCAAGGGGCCAAAATTGTAAGTGTCGGCAGCTGTGAACGGACGAAACGCGCCGGTCTTGCCATCGACGGTGTTGGTAAACAATGCTGGCCCAGGCGCGCTGCCATACGCCTGGAAGTAGCCGCCGGCACCATCCTTGGCGGACGTGCCCGAACCGCTGCAGGTCAAACCGCCCGCCTTCGTGGCACCCAAAGTGCAGCCCGAGTAGTCATACTTGGATTGAAGGACCGCCGCCTCTCTGTCATAGGTGAAAAAAGCGGTCGCGTTGCCCTTGTTGTCCGCAAAGTTCGAACCCATCAGCACCGAGACGTTCTTGCCAAATCCGGTGTTTACGCTGCCGTTTGGCGCCGCTATGCCCCCAGCTGCGAGGGTTGACTGAGCCAGATCATTGTTGTTCGAGTGGTTAAAGAAGCTGTAGCTGGTATCGACCTTGACGCCTTCAAAGTGCGTGTTGAGCACGAAGTTGACCACGCCCGCGACGGCATCGGCGCCGTACACCGAGGAGGCACCGCCCGTGAGGATGTCGACACGCTCGATCAAGGCGGCCGGAACTTCGTTGATGTCCGATACGTTGGTACCGGTTCCTTGGCCTGGGCCAAGTCGGCGACCATTCACCAGCACCAGGGTGCGGTTCGCACCCAAGCCGCGCAAGTTGACCGATGCGGTGCCGGTTGCTCCGTTTGACACGGTCGAGTTCTGACCGGCAAAAACCATAGGCAGGTTGTTGAGAATGTCCTCAGTGCGGGTCAGGTTGGTCGAACTGATGTAGCCCGCATCCACGCTCGTGATGGGACTGATGGCCGTCAGGTTCGGCGAGCTGATGCGCGAACCGGTGACGATGACTTCTTCGAGTCCTGAGGTTGCGGGGGTCGTAGCCACCGCTGCTTGCTGCGCCCAGGCGGCCGGTACCACCGCGGTCGCCGTGGCTGCGGCGAGCGCCGCGCGAACTGCAAATTGTAATTTGCGATTAATCCCCATTGGCTGGTCCCTCACATATAAAGTATTTAAGATCGACAAGACGCCCAGCGCCTTTGCCGAGATGCGCGGATTAAACCACGTGTACCCGTTGTTGCCAACCCGCCGCAACGGAATATTTCGGTCTTGCGGGAACTTTTCACGGAATCCATCTAGGAAACTTTACATCGCGCCGGAACTAGGAATCACCGGCTACGTCGACCCTGCGGCAAATACCTACGTTGCGTCCGGAGGCGCGACGATTCGCTTGCCGGCTAAGCTAATTCGCGCGCGATACGGTTGATTTACGGCTAAATATGCCGCTTTCCGGCGTTACCAGCGGCCACCAGCCGTCACAAAGCATGGCGCGGCGAGGGGCTGGAACGGCTGAAATCGGGTCGCATCCCATTCAGTTGCCAGTGTTGCTTTTTTGCTACATCGGGAATTCGATGTATTTTCGCAAATCCTCGAGCTGCTTCGCGTAATGCCGGGACCGACCCGAAGAGCGCGTATAGAGCGGTTCCCTGACCTGCCAAACGCTGGCCGTCTTCACCGCTCGGCCCGGTCCCACCGACGCGCAACCCTCGTCCCAGTCCAATCCGAGGAACGCAAGTACTTGTTCTAATTGAGATTTCTGATCCCGCAGCAGTGAGTCATAGGAGACGTCAAGGATGTCAGCGCCGAACAGCCGCTTCCAATGGCTCATGAGGCGCACGTACTGCCGATAGTGATGCCCGATGTCCATCAGATCCAGCGCGTAACTCATCGCCGGGTCAAGATGCAGAAAATAAATGGACAGGCAGTTATCGAGCGCATCCCTCACGGTGTGCACGATTTTTGCCTGCGGAAAGAGCGCCTTGATGAGACCTATGTATAGAAAATTGTCGGGCCGCTTGTCGGTGACGTTGATCGCTTCGGGGAAGCGTTCGACGAGCATGGCGCGATAATCAGCCGCGAGCCGGCTCAGTTGTTCGGCGGGAATCGAGTCGAATGAATCGGGAAATGGCGCCAGCACGGTGTTGACGGCGCGCGGAATGAAATCCAATTCGCCGCCGGCCGTGATGCTGGGATGCCCGGCCAACAACTGCTCCAGCAGCGTCGAGCCGGAGCGAAACATGCCGCAAATAAAAACGGGCCGGGGCTGCGTCGCTCGCGGTTGCGGAGCGCGCGGCAGACCTTGCGCGAAAACCTCAATCAGCCGATCGGTGTACTTCTCTTCGAGCGCCAAGTCGTAGTAGCTGGTTCCGGGCGGTGCATTCTCGCGGCTGTGTCGATTCGCCTGGCGATAGACTTGGAAGGCGGCGTCGTATGCTCCGCAAGCATCCAGCGCGCGCCCGAGCGAAAACTCCACGTTGGCCTGCGTGGCCGGACTGATGCCCGGATAGTTGAGCGCCGCGCGCAGCCGTCCAATCAGCGGATCATCGATATCGGTGAAATCCTTCAGCTGCGAATATCTCGCCAATGCCGAGGGTGAGTCCGGTTCGAGCGCCAGAAGCCGCTCATACATGCTTGCGGCAAGCTCGCGACGCCCCAAGTCTTCGTGCAGATTGGCGTAATTGATGAGCGCCGGCACGTAGACCGGATTGATTGCCAGGGCCTTTTTCAGCTCGCGCTCTGCCGCGTCGTATTGATTGAGGCAGTCGCTGAAAATCACGCCGCGGTTCAGATGCACCTCTTCCGGCCGGGTGACATGGCGTTCGAGCGCCTCTTGGTACGAAGCCAGCGCCTGCGTGTACCGCCCGGTTTGGCGCTGCAGCCTTGCCAGGTTGTACCAGCAGTCGGGCTGACCCGGCCAAAACTCGAGCAACCGCTCGTAAGCGGCGATGGCCTCGGGGACGCGCCCTTCGCTGTCCAATGCGGCTGCGACCGCGAGCATCTCTTGACTGCTCGCAGTCATGATTGCTCAATCATTCTATCTTGACCACATGCGATGCAGATTTGCATATACGTACTCGAGCTGCGTTCGAGTGCGCCATTCCATCTTCGCGGATTCGAATGCACGCACTTCACCGAGCGAGTAGAGCAAATCGCGTTGCAGTGGGTCGGGTATCTGACTCTCGATGAATGTGATCATGACGAGACGCGAACCCGAGCGGACCGGCTCGACCTGATGCACGTGCGTTGAGGCGTAAAACACCGCGGAACCGGCGTTTCCCTTGATGTGCACGATCTCCGAACCGAGATAGATGACCAGTTCACCCCCCTCGTAGCGGGCCGGATCGGAGATGAACATGGTGCAGGAAACATCCGATCGCAGCGGCTGGGCCGCCAGCGGCAGGAACGCCGCATCGATGTGCGCTCCATATTTCATCCCGACGTCATACCGCGCCAGCGACGGCACGGCCATGCGCTGCGGAAATACAAAGTACTTCGCCTGCTCATTGCGTTGCAGCGCCAATAGAGCGATTTGCGACGCCTTCTGCGACATCGGATCGCTGGGATCGCCGATGACGTTGTCTTTGGTGTGGTTATGCGGGTTGGAGCGTCTGCCTTCGATGAATTTTGCCTGCCGCGCAATCTCTGCAATCTCCTGCACTTCGGCCGGCGCGAGGAAATTTTCAATTTGAAGGAACATCGTTCTAGTATAAACGCAGGCTCGCGAAAGCGGCGTGTGAGTGCGAAACTGCCGCAATGAGTGCCATTGCAGAAGAATTGGGCGCCTCCCCCGCGTTATTCCCTTACATGCTCGACGTGCCCCGAGACAGCGTATCGTTCCTGCGCCTCACCAGGGCCGACTATGAACGGGCTAGTTTTCTTGACGCGCGTCTTCTCAACCCCCAAATATCGAGCCATGCGCTGCCGTGGGCGGAGGTGGTGGCGGCAATCGATGCGGCCGGGCTGGCCGAGCGTTGCGGGTTCATTTTCCATATCGGCCATGTGGGCTCGACCTTGCTCTCGCGCCTGATCGGCGCCCATTCGTCCGCATTCTCGCTGCGCGAGCCGTTGATGCTGCGCACCTTTGCGCAGCTCAGCGGTGAACCTGAAGGCAGACCCCATGCTTGGTTTCAGGACCAATTCAACGCTCGGTTGACCGGCGGCCTAAAACTCCTGTCGCGCACATTCGAAACGCGGCAACTGCCGGTGGTCAAAGCCACCAGTTTTGTATCCGAACTCGCCGGCACCCTGTTGTCGCGGGCCTCGGCGCCCAAGGCCCTGATGATGTATGTATCGCCCGAGAGCTATATGGCCACCATCTTGGGCGGTCCCAATTCGCGGCAGGAGGCGAGAATACTCGCGCCGAGCCGCCTGCTGCGGCTGCATCGGAGGATCGGCTGTGAAGCCTGGCTGCTCGCTTCTTTGAGCGAAGGCGAAGTCCTGGCCTTATCCTGGGCCTGTGAGATGTCGGCGCTTGCGCATGCGGCAGACTTCGACCGCAGACGCGTCTTTCAGCTCGATTTCGATCGGTTTCTCGTGAACCCGGCGCCGCTCCTGTCTTCGGTGCTTCGCCATTTCGACCTCGAAGCAACTTCGAGCGAGGTGCGCGCGATTCTGGAGGGACCCGACATGCGCCGCTATTCCAAGGCGCCCGAGCATGCCTATGACGCCGCATTGCGCCACGATGTATTGAACGAAGCTCGGGCCGCTCACGGACCTGAAATCAGGCGCGGACTGGTCTGGCTCGACCGCGCAGCGGCGCAATTCCCAGCGGTGCGCGACGCGATGAGGTTCGTGGACTAACGGCGATCGGATGCACTGCATTCAACATTAAGAAACCGTCATTTATGCGGGTGTTTCAGCACGCCGCCGGCGGCGGCCGTCGCCTGTTTGAAACAGGCATGAGCTTAGATAATTGAGTAATAATGTTGCCGTTGGCCGGGTCTTTTATATGAGCAGCAATTCCGCTGCGTTCTATAACTATTGAGGACTTCAAAATGCAGATCAATAAACTGTCGAGCGCCGCCATGGCTGCCGCCGCCGCCATGCTGTTCACCTCTGGAATCGCCACCACGTCGTTTGCCGCGGATGCCGCCACGGTCAAGTGTACGGGTGTGAATTCCTGCAAGGGAACCTCCGAGTGCAAGTCGGCGAAGAATAGCTGCAAGGGCATGAACAGCTGCAAGGGTGAGGGCTTCGTCTCCATGACCAAGCAAGCCTGCGACGATGCCAAAGCGAAAGCCAAGGCGGCGAAGTAAGCGCTGAAGCGTTGAAAAGGGGCCGGGCTTAATCGCCCGGCCTCATTTGATGAAACTCTCCGGCTTTGGCCTTGGCCTGCGTACTCCCCACTATGAGGCCATTCTAAGCGAGCCTCACGCGATCGATTGGCTCGAAGTCATCACCGAAAATTACCTGGTACCCGGGGGCAAGCCGCTCGACTACCTGGAACGCATCCGCGATCGTTTCCCCTTGGTGATGCATGGCGTGTCGCTGTCCATCGGCAGCACCGACCCCATCGACTTCGAGTATTTGAAAATGGTGCGGGCGCTGGCTGCGCGCATCGAACCGCACTGGATATCCGATCATTTGTGCTGGACCGGCGTCGACGGACGGAATTTGCATGATTTACTGCCGCTACCCTACACCGAGGAGGCTTTGGCGTGCGTCGCGGCGCGAGTCGGCCAGGTGCAGGACGCCCTGGGCAGGCAGATCCTGCTGGAAAACGTGTCGAGTTATCTGAGCTTTCACGCCGACGAGATGAGCGAGTGGGAATTTTTGCGCGAAGTCGCGGCGCGCGCCGACTGCAACATCCTTCTCGACGTCAACAACATCTATGTCAGCAGCGTCAATCATGGTTTTGACCCTGTTGAATATCTTCGGGCGATACCGAAATCGCGCGTGCGCCAGTTTCATCTCGCCGGGCATAGCGACATGGGCGGCCACCTCATCGACACGCATGACCATCCCATCGTTGCGCCCGTATGGGAGCTGTATGCGCAGGCCGTCGCGCTGTTCGGCGATGTGCCGGCCATGATCGAACGCGACGACAACATTCCTGAGCTCGGCGAGCTGGTGGCGGAACTGGGCATGGCGCGCGACATCGCTGCCAGGCACTCGAAGCAGGCGGCGTGATGCAGCTGCGCGAATTGCAGCAGGATATGCAGCGGCATCTGTTGGGTGAGTCAAGCGCAGTCACCGCGGCCATTGTGGATGCACCGCCGCTGCCCGCCGCGGATCGACTGGCGATTTATCGCAATGCTTATCAGGTGCGCCTGATCGATGCGCTGCACGACACCTATCCCATCCTTCACGGTCTGCTCGGCGATGAGGCGTGGGTCGCCTTGGGCGAGGCCTATGTGGCCGCGCACCCGTCGGTGTTCCGTTCGATCCGCTGGTACGGCGGTGAATTGGCGGATTTCCTGGCGCGCTGCCCGCCCTACGGCGATGAGCCCATTCTCGCGGAAGTCGCGCTGCTGGAATGGACCCTGGCGGAGGTATTCGATGCCCGGGACGCTGAGGTGCTACAGCGCGCGGCGCTCGCCGCCGTCGACCCGGCGGCGTGGGGCGCTCTGACATTCCAGTTTCATCCTTCGCTGCGCCGGCTCGAGTTCAGCTGGAATACGGCGGCCGTCTGGAAGGCCATGAGCCGCGACGAGACGCCGCCGCGGCCTGAACCGGCGGCCGCGCCGGCGCCATGGCTGTTGTGGCGTCAAAACTTGCAGAATTATTTTCGTTCCATGAGCGGCGCCGAATCGGCCGCGCTCGACTCTGCGCTGCGCGGCCGCAGCTTTGGCGAGATTTGCGAGGACTTGAGCGCGCTGCTGCCGGACGAGGAAATTCCCGCCGCCGCCGCCGGTCTTCTGGGGACCTGGGCGGACAGCGGCATTCTGGTCGGCATCGGCGATGCTGCGGCGGCTGCCCCCTCAGAGTAGGTCGCCGCCCTCTCCCACCAATTCCTTGCGCAGCAGTGGAATCGGCGGTCCTCCGTACGACAGGAACTTGTCGTGGAATTCATGCCAGCGTCCCATTGTCTCCGCGGATGGCGCGGCCGAACCTGCCGCCGCGCCCTTGGTCAGCCAATCCGCCCGAAGCTTACGGATCATGAGTTTGCCCAGCGTGTAATTCAGGTACGCCGGATCATAAGTGCCGCGTGCCGCCTGCTGGCGCGCATTGCCGGGATCTTGAAAGGCTTGCTCGCGGAACATTTTCTCCGATTGCGCAACGGTCATGCCGTGCGTGTGCAGGCCGATGGCGGACAACAGGCGCACGTCGCGCAGCAGCGCATCGCTGAGCTGGCCGATATGTTTCTCTGGATCGCCTTTACCCAAGCCCAGTTCGATCATCATCTCTTCGCAGTAGTGCGCCCACCCTTCGGCAAAGGCGTAACCGACCCACAGTGCCTCGAGCTTGTCGGGATTCGCATTGGAATGCAGGAACTGCAGGAAATGTCCGGGCCAGACTTCGTGCACCGATGTGAATAACAACGCCGCTTCGCCGGGAATATAAGACGCCTGCTCCGCCTTGCTCCACTTCGGGTCCGGCGGTGCAATGTTGTAAGTGGATGCCACGCCTCTGTCGTAGGGACCCGCGGTATTGATGAATGCGGCGTTCGATCGATTGTAGAGCGGAGCTTCCGCCACCAAAGCCTCGTCGCTGCCCGGAATCGAGACCACCTTGTTCTGAACGATGAACTCTTTGAGCGTCTTGAGCTGGTTACGCGCTTCCTCGACAGGGCCGGCTTTCGGTTTGTTCGCCGCCATTTTGGCGACGCATTGCGCCAGCGAAGCCTTCGGGGCATAGGTGTTGCACTCGGTCTTGAGCGCCGCGGCGTTGCGGTCGAGATCCGCGCGTCCCGCCGCTTCGATCTTGTCGACGCTCAAATCGACTTGTTCGGTTTGTTTGACCATCTGCGCGAACAAGTCCGCTCCGATGGCATACTTGTCGTTGGCGTTTTTGCGCTCGGCCACAAGATAGTCCTTGAGGCCGTTCATGGCCGCCGCCGCGTTCGTGTCCGCGTCGGCCATCTGCTTTTGCAGGTCGGGATCGCTAACCGCCGCAAACACAGCCGCTACATTCTTGGCGTAGAAATCGGCGAGTCCGCCGAATTGGGCGATTCCCAATTCAACGTAGGTTTTGGGCAGCGGCGACTTCAGATTCTCTTTGATTGCCGCGGCGAGCCTGGGAATGCCGCGCGCGTACTTGATGTAGGCCTTCATGCGCACGTTGAGCGGCGCATAATTCCGGCTCAAGTACACGTCAGGATCGATCTGGTCCAAGTACCAGCCCGGGTTGCTGAAAGGGAACTGGGTCTTTTCTATCCAGAACAGGTCTTTGTCCAGCACGGCCAGCAAGTATGCGCGGTCGAAGCGCTCGCGCGGCTCCAGGGTCGCCGGATCGATGGCGGAGATTTGATCGCGCTGATCATGCAGCCGCGCGATTTCGCGTTTTATTCCGTGCGCGCTCAAGTCCGGCAGCTGACCGTCAAATTCGTGGCGGCCGGCTTGCACCGCAAACGACGGCCGCGCCAGCATGTAGTCTTCGATGAAATGGTTCGATTGCTTGAGCCAGGCAGCGCTCGCGGCCGAGGGCGCTTTGGGTTTGGGCGGCGGTGGTGTCGATTGATTGCAGGCCGTCAGGACAAACAGCAGGACGCACGGCAACGCGGCGCCGACTTGAATCGACTTCGACATAGCAACTCCCCCTTACTCATTATTAGTAGTCGTACTTCCCGCCTCGCTCCAACGCGCGTTTGTAAGCATCCCGCGCGTGGATGCGATCCAGAAAAGCCATCGATTTGGGGCGGCCGGCATCCAATCCGGCCCGCGATACCGCAATCTCCAGAGGAAAGCTCATTTGCACATCTGCCGCGGTGAATTGCTCACCGGCGAACCACGAGTGCAAGCCCAGCTCGGATTCAATGTAGTCCAAATGGCGCGTCAGGTTAGGCGCAATAAAGGCATTGGTGACGGTTGCGGCGATCCGGCGGGCGATCGCACTGACGGGCCATGGCGCGGGATTGCCGGCAATCCGATCGAACACCAGCTTGAACAGCAGCGGCGACATCGCCGATCCTTCCGCATAGTGCAACCAGTACGTGTAGCGCTGGCGGTGCGCGGTACCGGCCGGGGGAATCAAGCGTCCGCCGCCGTATTTATCCACCAGGTATTCGATGATCGCGCCCGATTCCGCTACGGTGATCCCGCCATCGACGATGACCGGAGATTTCCCCAGCGGGTGAATCGCGATCAGCGCGGGCGGGGCCAGCATCGTCTTGGCGTCCCGCTCGTAGCGCTTCACCTCGTAAGGGACGCCGAGTTCCTCGAGCAACCACAACACCCTCTGCGACCGGGAGTTGTTGAGATGGTGAACGACGACCATCCGGCCATTGTAGACCCTAGGGAGCATGGGCTCCTAGGACCTCGGCATTGTGAATTCGACCGGTTCGGATGGCCTAGTCCAATCGCGCTGACCGCTCAACGTCACGGTGCCGGAGGACGAGTTTCGAATCATCACTGAGCCGAGCTACTAGGGGTCGCCTGGCGCGAACCAAGCAGCTTTGACTGAGCGGAACTCGGAAAGTGCTTCACAGCGCGCCGCCAGCGCACCCAAGGCCGGGTACACCACCTCATCACGATTGATGTCCAACGCTTCGCTCAAGAATGAGTAGGCACAGCTCGCGGTGATATCAGCCTGGGTAATCCGGTTGCCGATCAACCACTCGCCGCCGCGCACCTGGCATATGCGGTCGAGCTCGGCGAGCGCCGCATGCGTTTGGGTGTGACAGCGCT
>DATHFB010000019.1:0-6086 GCA_035318305.1 Steroidobacteraceae bacterium
CCTGCAAGCCCACGTAGCGCCACCAGGCGTCGCGTACGCCCGCTTCGACGGCGACGCGGCGCGTGACCTTCGCGGGCAGCACGCTCTCCTTATAGGCATCGTCCTGAGCGTCGAACTTGTTCGTGCTCGGCATCGACACCAGCCGCACTTTGCGCCCCTTGGCGTTCACGGTGCGGACCGCCTCGGCGGCAATCCCGACTTCGGACCCCGTGGCGATCACGATCGCCTCCGGCCCTCCCGCGGGTTCGATCAACACATAGCCGCCGCGCGCGATATTGGCCACCTGGGCCGCTTCGCGTGCCTGGTGAACACAGGCTTGGCGCGTCAAGATGAGCAGTGTAGGACCATCGCGATTATCGACCGCCGCGCCCCATGCGGCCGCGGTTTCAACCGCATCGCACGGGCGCCAGACGTCGATATGAGGGATGACCCGAAGACTTGCAAGATGCTCGATGGGCTGATGCGTCGGACCGTCCTCACCCAAGCCGATGGAATCGTGCGTATAGACGAATATCACGCGGATGCGCATCAAACAGGCCATGCGCACGGCATTGCGGGCATAGTCGGAAAACGTCAGAAACGTGCCGCCGTACGGAATGAAGCCGCCGTGGGCGGTGATGCCATTCATGATGGCCGACATCCCAAACTCGCGCACGCCGTAATGGATGTAGTTTCCGGCCGGCGCGGCGGGGCTCAAGGTCACGGAGTCCTTGCGCCACGTGCCGTTAGAAGGCGTGAGATCCGCCGAGCCGCCCAGCAACTCGGGCAAGGACGGACCGATGGCATTGAGCGCCGCCTGCGAGGACTGGCGCGTGGCGAGTGCCTTGGCCTCGGCTTGCGCGCCGCCGATCAAGGCGCGCGCCTGATCGCCGAATCCGGCAGGCAGATCGCCGGCCATGCGTCGCTCCAGTTCGGCGGCCAACGCGGGAAATTCTTGCTTGTACGCAGCAAACCGCGTGCGCCACTGCGCTTCGGCCTTCGCGCCCTTGTCGCGCCTGTCCCACTCGGCGCGAATGTCGGCCGGTATTTCGAATGGCGGAGAATTCCACCCCAGGGTTTTGCGCGTGGTGGCGATATCTTCGGCGCCCATCGCCTCCCCGTGCATGGTCTGGGTGCCTTGCTTGGGAGCGCCGAAGCCGATCGTGGTTTTGGCGCAAATGAAGGAGGGCTTGTCGGTGACGGCGCGCGCGGCGGTCAGCGCCGCGGCCACGGCCTCGCTGCTTTGACCATCGACGTGCGGGATGACGTGCCAGCCATACGCCTCGAAGCGATGCGCGGTGTCATCATCGAACCAGCCCACCACTTTGCCGTCGATTGAAATCCCGTTGTCGTCGTAGATCGCGATGAGTTTGCCGAGCTGCTGCATCCCGGCGAATGACGCCGCTTCGTGAGAAATGCCCTCCATCATGCAACCGTCGCCGACAAATACGTAGGTGTGATGATCGATGATGGCGTGGCCCGGCCGATTGAATGTGGCGGCCAGCGAGCGCTCGGCCAGCGCCATGCCGACAGCATTGGCAAATCCCTGTCCCAGAGGCCCCGTTGTGGTCTCGATGCCGAGATGAAGTTCACGCTCCGGGTGACCGGCGGTCTTGGAGCCCCATTGGCGGAAATTCTTGATTTCCTCCATTGACAAGGGATAACCGGTCAGATGCAGCACTGAATACAGCAACATGGATGCGTGTCCGTTCGAGAGCACGAATCGGTCACGGTCCAGCCACGCCGGATTGCCCGGATTGAACTTAAGCACGTCCCGCCAGAGCACTTCGGCGATATCAGCCATGCCCATGGGTGCGCCCGGATGCCCTGAATTCGCCTTTTGGACCGCGTCCATGGAAAGAGCTCGAATGGCATTGGCAAGATCGCGGCGGGTGGGCATACGGGGGCTTCTTGTTTAACGAAACAGGGCGCGTATTGTCCCCGATGAGCCCCCGGCCAGCAATGCCGCGTGATTTCGGTCGCATTCCTGGCTTGCCGTAGTCGATTTGCGACGGAACACGGTCACAGATCCGCAGTCTGTTTATGTATAAGGCATTGAAGCGTTGCCATGACCCAGTTCACCGTCGCCGAAGCGGTGCTTTGCTAACATTTAAAAGATGCAAATTGTACAAATCACGGATCCTCATCTTTACGGCAGCGCCAGCGGGCGATTGCGCGGCGTAGAAACCGACGCTAGCTTGCGTGCGGCGCTCGATGATGCGCTTGCGCGCGTTCCCGGCTATGAGGCGATGCTGGTCACCGGCGATTTGGTGCAGGACGACAAGAGCGGCTATCTGCGGTTTCGCAGCTTTTTCGGCAACATTAAAAAACCAGTGCTGTGCATACCCGGCAATCATGATGAGCCCGAGGCCATGCGCAAAGAACTGACGGGCGCACCCTTTGAAATCTGCGGCACGCACACCATCGGCGATTGGGTGTTCGTGATGCTGGATAGTTACGATCCCGGCCATGTCGGCGGCCGCCTGACGAAGAACGAACTCGCGCGTCTCGACAACGCCCTCGCCGGCTCGCGCAAGCACGCCATGGTGTGCCTGCATCATCATCCGGTTCCCATGGGCAGCCGCTGGCTGGACGGTGTGGGCCTCGCCGAAGCACACGAATTTTGGCGCATCATCGAAGCGCATACGAATGTGCGCGCGGTGGTGTGGGGTCACGTTCACCAGGCGTTTGAGGGCGGGCGCGGCGACGTACGCCTGTTCGCCACGCCATCGACGGGCGCGCAGTTTCTCCCCAAGAGCGATCGCTACGCGGTGGATTCGCTGCCGCCGGCCTATCGTAGTTTCGAGCTGCATGCAGATGGCCGTATCGACTCCCGAGTACACTGGGTAGAATCCGCACGATTGCGCCAGACGGCGAGCTAGGCCTCAAAATTCTCGATGCGAAGACTTGTCATCCGCTGGCGCTTGCTGGGACTGGCGCTCACGTGCGTGGCTGTTTCGGCCGGGGTCCGCGCCGACACCGCGCTGCATGCGCTGTGGGAATTGCACGGCAAGCACAACACCGTCTACATTTTGGGCTCGATTCACGTCCTGCGCCCTACCGATTACCCGCTTGCGCCGGCCGTTCTCAATGCCTACAGCAATGCCAAATCGATATTCATGGAAGTGGATTTGCGGGAAATCGACTCGCCGCGAATACAGATCGAACTGCTCGCCAGCGCGCGGCTGCCTGAGGGCAAGACCCTGCCCTCCATCATGGGCAGGCAGCGCTACGAGCGCGCCGGCGCGCTGGCGCGCGAGGTCGGCGTCGACATTTCCATCTTCGATGCGTTCGCGCCATGGTTCGTCGCGGAAGCGATATCGCAGCTGCAACTGCAGCAGCTCGGGTTTCAACCGAAGTCAGGCGTCGAAATGTTTTTTTTGGAGCATGCGCGCAGCGACGGTAAGCCGGTGGCGGGATTGGAAACGGTGCACGACCAGATCGCACTGTTCGATGCCCTGTCCATGGACGAACAAGCCGACTACTTGGTGTCGAGCCTCGAGGAGGCCCATGACCTGCCGAAGGAAGTGGACGACATGGTGCACGCGTGGCAGCGAGGCGACACGGCCTGGTTTGCCGATCAATTGAAGTCCGAGCTCGGCCGCGATCCGGTGCTATATCAAAACGTCTTGGTGGCGCGCAACCGCAAGTGGGTGCCCAAAATCGAGGCCCTGCTCAACGATGACAAGAACTACTTGGTGATCGTGGGTACCGGACATCTGGTCGGCCGGGGCAGCGTGATCGAGCTGCTCGGAAAAGACGGGATCGTCGCCACTCAACGCTGAGGGTTGCAGCGGCGACGATCCGAAAACGATCCGATATCAGTTTATTGCGCCGCGGGTGTACCCCCACGAGATTGCAAGCGAGCCTGCATCTGCGTGATCATCTGCGCCTGCAGGGCCACCAACTGCGTTTGCTGCGCCGGCGTCAATACCTTGAACACCTGCGCGCGCGCCGCTTCTCTCTGCGTGATCATCTGCGAGTGCAGCGAGCCGTTGGCCTGGGTGACTTGGGCCACGACGTTGGCATAGTTCGGGTCATTCGGCTGGGTCTGTCGCAGCTTCAGCGAGTTGGCGCGCATTTCCTGATGAATGCTCTTCATCTGCGGGCCGGCGCTGGCCATGATGGTCTTTACGGAGGCCTGCTGCTCCGCACTCAGGTTAAGCTTGGCCAGCAAGTGTCCCGCTCCATGATGGCGGTGCCAGGCGTGCTCACCCGGCGCAGGCGGCGCGGCCGTCGCCGCCTCATCGGCCGCAGTCGCGACCGAAATACTCGTGGCGGCTGCCAATAACGCTCCGGCCGCCAGAAAACTTCCGGCCAGCAGATTGCGATTCGATTTCATGTTAGTAGCTCCGATGCGGTGAAAAAGGATGCAGGAGCTATCCTAAGCTGGGGCCGTGCAAACAAGTGTCAGAAGCTAGGCAGAGTTCTGTCAAGAATTGCAAATTCGACGGCGAAGAGCATCGCGGGGCGCCGACTGTGCCAAAGTATGGGGTATCGATCATGACCGCCACCACTACGCCACACGTCGATCCCAGCGCAGCGCGCGAGCCACGCGTGCTGCTGGTCGACGACGACCGCGAGTTGTGCCAAATGCTGTCCGAATACTTGGACGCCGAGCATTTCGACGTGAAGAGCGTGCACGACGGCAGCGATGCGCTGGCGGAATTGCAGCTCAGCGATTTCGATATCGTCATTCTCGATGTCATGTTGCCGAGCGTCAGCGGCCTCGATGTGTTGCGCAAGCTCGGCGCTTCCTATTCCACGCCGATACTGATGCTCACCGCCCGCGGCGACGACGTGGACCGCATTGTCGGCCTGGAACTCGGCGCCGACGACTATTTGAGCAAACCATTCAACCCGCGCGAACTGGTGGCGCGAATTCGCGCGATCCTGCGGCGTGCCAGCAGCCGTTCGGCGCGCGGCAATTTGTCCGACGAGCTGGTGGTAGGTCCCATCACCTTGAACTCAGGCACTCGCCAGGTGCACGTCGCGGCCAAGCCGGTGGCGCTCACGGGCGCCGAATTCCGCGTGCTCGAATTGCTCATGCGCTCCGCCGGCCAGGTGATTTCGCGCGACGCGATGACCGAGCAGGCGCTGGGCCGCAAGCTTGCCGCCTACGATCGCAGCATCGATACGCATATCAGCAATTTACGCCGCAAACTCGAGCTCGAGGCCGGCACGAATCCTGAAATAAAGAATGTTCGCGGATCGGGCTACACCCTCACCTGGAGCACAGGTGCCTAAGACGAATGCATAGCCTTTTTTCAAGGATATTCCTGCTGTTCTTGCTGGCGATGACGCTGATTGTCGGCAGCAGCATCGCCACCACCTTTACGATTGCCTCGCGCGACCGTGAAGCTGAGTCGCCGGATTTGCAGCGCCGCCCGTCGGTGGCCATCCAGGCATCTGAGATTCTCGCGCGCGGCGGAATCGGTGCCTTGAAGAGCTGGCTCGAGGGCAACCAAAACGCGCTGGGCGATCGAGAGCTGTTTGTGGTGGGACCGAACGGCCAGGACATACTCGGCAGAACGCTGCCGGAGGTCGCGGTGCGCCGTTTGGCGATGCTCGGCCGCGATCCGCTTCCGGGCAACTTTCGTCCCTCGCGCGTCGCGCCGCAAATCGTGGCCGCCGACGGCGAGGTCTTCACCGTGTTGTTGACGCCGCGCCGGCCCAGCATTTTCGGCGCACTCAGCCTGCCCGCCATTTCGCTGACGATCTTGAGCATCGCGCTGGTCGTGAGCGCCCTCACCAGCTGGTGGCTGGCCGAGCATCTGACCGCGCCCATCCGCCGCATCCAGGAAGGCGCGCGTTCGCTGGCCTCGGAGAATCTCAACCGGCGCGTCAGTGCAGGGTTGGAAGGGCGCAAGGACGAACTCGCCGTGCTGGCGCGCGACTTCGACGCCATGGCCGATCAGTTGCGCGCCAATCGCAGTGCGACCACGCAGCTGCTGCGCGACATCTCTCACGAGCTGCGTTCGCCTCTGGCCAGAATGCGGGTGGCATTGGGACTCGCGCGTCAGCCGCCGGCGGATTTCGCGCGCCAGCTGGACCGGCTGGAACGCGAAGTCGAACGCCTCGACACCATGATCAGCCAGGTGTTGAAA
>DATHFB010000020.1:0-6775 GCA_035318305.1 Steroidobacteraceae bacterium
TTTACACTTTTCGGCATCGTGTTTTTCTTCATCGGTTTGGCTCTGTTTGGCATCGGTCTGCTCGGCGAGTACGTCGGGCGCATTTATGCGCAAGTCCGCGAGAGGCCGCGCTACATCGTCGAGGCAGTTCTCGAGCAGGACGGAGATTCCAACAGGGCCGTGCCGGGCTTGGTCATGTCCCGCCGGGTCACGGATCCAACCGTACCGTGACCAGTGCGGTGGTATTTGCATACAGCGAGGTCGGTGTGCGCTGTGTCCGTGAGCTATTGGCTCAAGGGGTCCGCATTCCGCTGCTGTTCAGTCATGCCGATGATCCGAACGAAAACCAGTGGTTTGGCAGCGTCCAGCAATTGGCTGCCGCACATGGCCTGAATATCGTGACACCGGACTCGCCCAACACGGCGGAATGGTTTGCCAGGGGCGCGGCGATCAAGCCCGATTTCATATTTTCATTTTACTATCGCTACATGCTGGACAAGGCATGGCTCGCCATGCCGCGGCTGGGCGCGCTGAACATTCATGGATCGCTGCTGCCGAAGTACCGGGGACGCGCGCCGGTCCACTGGGCCATCATTCACGGCGAATCCATGACCGGCGCCAGCCTGCACTACATGGTGGAAAAGCCCGACGCCGGGGCATTGGTGGACCAAGAAGCGGTGCCCATCTTGGAAAATGACACGGCGCTTAAGGTATCTATCAAAGTGGCTGAGGCAGCGCAAATCGCGCTGCGTCGCAGCCTGCCGAAATTGATCGCCGGCACCGCGGCCTCCAAGCCGCTGGATCTCACCGCTGGTTCCTATTTCGGCCGCCGCCGCCCCGAAGACGGGCGCATCGACTGGCGCGGCAGCGCGCGCGCGGTGCATGACCTGGTGCGTGCCGTCGCACCGCCATTTCCCGGTGCGTTTACCGACATCAACGGGTGCAGACTTGCGATACTGGCGACGCAACTCGACCCGCACCCTATGAAGTACCCCGGCCAAACACCTTGTTTATACTCATCGGACGGTGTCTGGTACGCCGACTGCGTCGACGGACACCGCCTTAAGATTTTGCAATTGACTGCCAATGGCGAGCCGGTGGCCCACAATACCGTGCCGCCGGCGCTGGCCCACCAACCGCTGGCGCTTCGCTGAAGCTTGAAACGTAGCAGGGGTCTATTTTGAAAAACGTTCTGATACTTGGGGTCAATGGATTCATCGGCCACCACTTGAGCAAGTACATTCTCGCTCACACCGATTGGCATATTTACGGCATGGACCTGCAATCGGAACGGGTCGGCACGCTGCTGAGCAATCCGCGCTTTCATTTCGTGGAAGGCGACATCACCATCAATTTGGAATGGGTCGAGTATCACGTGCGCAAGTGCGATGTGATCCTGCCCTTGGTCGCCATTGCGACGCCCGCCACCTATGTTCGCGAACCGCTGCGGGTGTTCGAGTTGGACTTCGAGGCGAACTTGCCCATCATCCGCCACTGCGTGAAGTACAAGAAGCGCGTGGTGTTTCCTTCAACGTCGGAAGTGTACGGCGCCAGCCGCGACAAGGAATTCGATTCGGAGACCTCCGAGTTGGTGTTGGGCCCCATTCACAAGCAGCGCTGGATCTACTCCTGCGTGAAGCAGCTCCTGGACCGCATCATTTGGGCCTACGGGCAACAAGGGTTGCAATTCACGTTGTTTCGGCCGTTCAACTGGATTGGGTCCGGACTCGACAGCATGGACGATCCCAAAGAGGGCAGCTCGCGGGTGCTGACGCAGTTCTTGGGCCACATCGTGCGCGGCGAACCGATCAAGCTGGTGGATGGCGGCACGCAAACTCGAGCCTTCACCTTCATCGATGACGCGGTCGAATGTCTGACCACCATCATCGACAATCCGAACGGCGTCGCCGACGGCAAGATCTACAACATCGGCAACCCCTACAATTCGTACTCGATCCGCAAGCTGGCGGAAATGATGTTGGAAATTGCCGTATCCCGCCCCGAATACGCGCCCACGGCGCGCAATACCAAGCTGATCGACGTTACCGCGCTCGACTACTACGGCAAGGGCTACGCGGACATTCCGGCACGCCTGCCCTCGATCAAGAACACCACGGCGGAACTAGGCTGGACGCCGAAGACGGATATGCGCACGGCGTTGAAGGCGATATTCGATTCCTACGCCCACGCCTTGCCCTCGGCTTCCGCCTTGCTGTCGCGCGATGCTTAAAGACACGCACATCGGCCTCAAGGTCGATGTGGATACCTTACGCGGAACCCGCGAGGGTGTACCCCGTCTCGCCGCGCTGCTCAAAAAGCTGCAAGTCGACGCAACCTTTTATTTTTCCGTGGGCCCAGATCACACGGGCCGCGCCATGCGCCGGGTATTTCGCAAGGGTTTTGCGCAAAAGGTCGCGCGCACCTCGGTGTTGAAACACTATGGCCTGAAAACCCTGCTGTACGGCGTGCTGCTGCCGGGTCCCGATATCGGCCGCGAAGCGGGCTCCCACATGCGCAGCGTGCACGACGCCGGCTTCGAGGTAGGACTGCACACCTTCGATCATGTGCGCTGGCAAGACTATGTCGCCGGGGCTTCCGCGGCTTGGACGAGGATTGAATTCGAACGCGGCATGAGCGCCTTCGAGCGCGTATTCGGATTCTTCCCGAAATCACATGCCGCCGCCGGCTGGCAAATCAACGCGCACGCACTGGAACTCGAGCGTGAGTACGGCATGCAGTACGCCAGCGATACCCGCGGCTATGCGCCGTTTCGGCCGATGCTCGAGGCAGGGCGCAGCACCTGTCCGCAATTGCCGACCACGTTGTCCACTTTCGATGAGTTGCTGGGGCGCGATGGCGTTGATGAATCGAGCATCGCGGACGCGGTGTTTCGGCTGTCCGAAACTAACGCCGGCGCGAGCGGTGAGAATTTGCAGGTGTTCACCTTGCACGCAGAGCTCGAGGGCATGCTGTTGCTGGATGCTTTCGAATCGCTGCTCAAAAAGTGGCAGGCGGCCGGCGCCAAAGTCACGCGCATGGCCGAGATTCGCGAACTCGCCGTCCAAAGGCCGCTGCCCGATCAGACCGTGATCATGGGCGAGGTTCCGGGACGCTCAGGGCTGCTCGCCATTCAACCCGCGCGCGCGGGTGCGGCGTGAGTCAAACGATTGACGTCAAGGTTCGCGAGCACTGGCTGTACGGAGGTCTTGCGGTGCTGCTGGTCGTGGTGTGGCTCGCGACATTGGCGAACCGGCCGTTGTTCAATCCCGACGAGGGGCGATACGCGGAGATCCCGCGGGAGATGTTGAGCGGCGGCGATTGGGTCATCCCGCACTTGAATGGCTTGGACTACATCGAGAAGCCGCCGCTGCAGTACTGGGCGACGGCTTCGATGTATCGCTTGTTCGGTGTGAGCGAGTTCTCCGCGCGACTTTACACCGCCCTCACGGCGCTCGGTACGGTCGCTCTGATTGGGTTGCTCGGGTCTCGAATCGGGGGCCGGGAAACAGGCTGGCGGGCCGCCGCCGTTTTGGCCGGCATGATCATGGTTATCGTCCTGGGTCAGTTGATCACGCTGGACATGAGCCTGACCTTCTACATGACGGCCAGCCTTACGGGATTTTTGCTGGCGCAGCGGCCGGGAGACGGCGCGCCAAAGTGGATGTTGCTGGCGTGGATCGCCGCGGCGTTGGGCGTGCTCACCAAAGGTCTCGTGGCTGCGGCCATTCCGGCGGCGGTGCTGGTCATCTACAGCCTGTGCTGCCGTGATTTCGCCCCCTGGAGCAGGTTGAGGTTGTTCTGGGGTCTGCCGCTGTTTTTAGCGATTGTGGTGCCGTGGCACTGGCTCGCGTCATTGAGGCTCGATGATTTCCTGCAGTTCTTTTTCGTGCACGAGCATTTCGCGCGCTACTTGACCAAGGTCGCGGATCGCGAAGAACCCTGGTGGTTCTTCGGCATGGTGTTCTTGATAGGCACGGTTCCGTGGACCGTGCCGGCGCTGCGCGTGATCTTCAGCGGCTGGCGCGACCGCGCCCTGAAAGGGCCATTCAGCCCGACTTTTTTCCTGTGGATCTGGGTGCTTTTCGTCTGCGTATTTTTTTCGCTGTCGGATTCGAAGCTCATGCCCTACATCTTGCCGGCCATGCCGGCGCTGGCGGTTTTGATTGCGGCGCTGCCCACCGCAACCTTGAGGCGGGATTTTTTGATCACGGCTGTCTTGACGGCCGTCGTCGGTCTGGGGTTGGGCGTCGCGAGCTTCTATCTGCCGGCCCTGGTGCCGGAGTCGCCCAACCGGCCCTACTTCCTCACGCTCGCGAAGCCTCTTCGGGAAGTCGCTGCCCTGCTGCTGGTGTCGGGTGTTTTCGTTTGGGTCCAGGGAGCTCGCGATGCGACGCGTGCCGGCGTGTTCCTGGGTGTGGGGTGGTGCCTGGCGGGGTTGCTGCTGATGAGGACCGCTACGCTGCTGGCGCCGATTTACTCGGGAATCGACCTGGCCAAGGCATTGCCGCCGGCCGATCGCGACGCGCCGCTCTACAGCGTGCGCACCTATGATCAATCCCTGACTTTTTATTTGCAGCGAACAGTCATGTTGGTCGGGTATCGTGGCGAGCTTGACTATGGATTGCGCCGGGCGCCGAACGGCGCGATCGCCGATGTCGATGAGTTTCTTCGCCTTTGGGATTCGCAAACCCGCGCTTACGCGGTGATGGATAAGCGGACATTCAACAACTTCAAGGAGCGTGGTGTGCCCATGCGAACGGTCGGTCAGAATGTGGGTCAGGTCATGGTGGCGCGCCGATGAGCGTCATCACCTGGGTGTTGATCTTGACGGGTGTGGGGCTGAACGCGGCGGCACAACTGCTGCTGAAAGTGGCCACCAAGCCATTGTCGCAGTTCAGCGTATTCAATGCCGATACCTTGAACAGCAGCGTAGCCATTTTATTCAAGAGCCTGCCGTTCTGGAGCGGCATGCTGTGCTACGCCGCCAGCGTGTGCGTGTGGGTCGCCGCCCTGTCCAAGGCGCCGGTCAGCACGGCCTATCCGATGCTGTCCTTGGGCTACGTGGTCGTGGCTGCCGTGTCGGTGGCGTGGCTGGGGGAGACGCTCACTGTGCCTAAAGTGCTGGGGATCGCGCTGATCTGCGCCGGCGTGTTCTTGGTGTCGCGGAGCACCGTTTGAAACCGTTCCTGCCCTTTACGCGCCCCTCGATCGATGAGCAGAGCATTGCGGCGGTTGCGGACGTTTTCCGGTCGGGCCAATTGGCCAGCGGTCCCAAAGTGGCCGCCTTTGAAGCGGCTCTGGCCGCATACCTCGGCGGCAGCCGGCACGTACGGGTCATGACCTCGGCCACGGCCGGTTTGGAGATGGCGCTCGAAGTCGCCGGCGTCGGCGCAGGTGACGAGGTCATCGTACCGGCGATGAGTTTCGCGGCGAGCGCGAATGTGATCGCGCGGTTGCGCGCCAAGCCGGTGTTTGTCGATATCGATCTTTATACCCGCAACCTCGACTTGAATCGCGTGCCCGCGGCGATCACGCCCAAGACGCGAGCCATCATGCCGGTGCACTTTGCGGGACTGCCGGTGGACATGGACGGGCTCTACGGTCTCGCGGCGGAGCATGGGCTGCGCGTGGTGGAGGATGCGGCGCATGCCATCGGATCGAAATACAAGGGCAAGGCGATCGGCAGCTTTGGGGATCTGGTGGTGTTCAGTTTTCACCCGAACAAGAACATGACGACCATCGAAGGCGGCGCCATCAGCACCGGAGATGCCCTGGCGGCGGAGCTGTTGGAGCAGTACCGTTTTCACGGCATCAAGCGCAATACTCAAGGCGAAGTCGACGTCATGTTTCCGGGAGCCAAGAGCAATCTCACGGACGTGGCAGCGCAAGTCGGCATCGACCAACTGCGGCGCTTGGATGGATTTAACGCGCGCCGCTTGAGTCTAGCGGGCCGCTACTTCGACGCCTTCAAGGATTTCACCGGCGTGGTGTTGCCGGCACGCGGGGACGCGGGACATAGCTGGCACATGTTTCAAGTGCTGATCGATTTCGCCGCGCGCGGCATGACGCGCGCCGGATTCCAGAAGACCATGGCTGATCGGGGGATCGGCATTGGCGTGCACTATCCCAGTATTCCCAGCCTCAAATTTTACCGCGAGGCGGGCTATCGAGATGCGGACACGCCGATTGCCGCAAGGGTAGGGCGCGAGACAGTCACCTTGCCGCTGTTTCCCGCGATGAGCGACGAGGATGTGGGCCGCGTCGTCGGTGAGATTAAAGACGTATTAACATAGCGATCGCCTGCGCGACGTCCACGCTGCAGACAAATAAGCACTCATTTTGAGGGGAAGTTTCGCCTTTTATTGCCCGCAAGGCGGGGGATGGCGCAGACTGCCCACCGAGCTAATTGAGCTCCAAAGGAATTCTTACCATGAAGCGTCTAATGATTCTTGCCCTGAGCAGTGCGGCACTCGCCGCGCCCTTGTACGCGGCACTTGCCCCGGGCGTTCAGGCACCGGATTTCACCACGCAGGCGACACTCGCCGGCAAGCCATTCACGTTCTCTTTGGCCGCCGCGCTGAAGACCGGTCCCGTGGTCCTGTATTTTTATCCGGCAGCGTTTACGCCCGGCTGCACCGTCGAGGCGCACAACTTCGCCGAGGCCACCGATAAGTTCAAGGCTTTGGGCGCGACAGTGATCGGCGTCTCGCATGACAACATCGACACGCTCAACAAATTCTCCGTGAGCGAATGCCGCAACAAGTTCGCGGTGGCCGCCGATGCGGATCAGAAAATC
>DATHFB010000021.1:0-10054 GCA_035318305.1 Steroidobacteraceae bacterium
CCGGGTCTACTCCCAGCAGATCCAAGTTCGGCGCCGCAGTTTCCATGCGGCCGCTGGTGGCAATCGCCCATGGAATGCGGGCGAGGCTCAACGTCGCCAACAGTTCGCGTGCACCCGGAAGCGGGCGCACCTTAGATGTCAGGCGTCGATACGCGGCCGCGTGCGCGTGCCGCAATCGAGCCCTGCTCTCTTCGCTGATCTCGATCTTCGTCTCGCGCAGCAGCTGATTGGTGAACAAGCCGCCGCTCATGCCTATCTTGCGGTGAATGCGCCAAACCGACAGCGCGATCCCTTCCGAGTCGAGTGCTTCCTGCCACGCCAGCACATGCTGGTAGACACTGTCCACGAGGGTGCCGTCAAGATCAAAGATGAATGCGGGTCTGGATTCCATATCCTGCACGCCAGGGGTACTCGAGCATCACCATGCGCCTTTGACCACGACGCGTCCAGCTCCACAGCAAGCATTCCGACGACAACGTGTCAGGTCGTCGCCAAATTCAGAAATTCTTTTCGGTTGATCGTTTCTCGCCTTGGTCGCTCGGATGAGTCATGCGTTTGCGCTGCGCGGCATTGACAGCCCCTTGGAGTTGGGCGATGAGCCGCTCACTGAGAAGCGGCGGGGTGGGCTCGCGGGCATTGGAGGCCGATTGCTTGGATCGGTCGTCATGAGGTTTCTTGTACATCAGTTCCCGTCTCCAAATATTCCCTGGCGCAGCGACGTCGTGTGGATAAATACTAGACCAATCTCGATCCTGCTGCCTCGACTAACCGTGGTAATTTGGACTCGCAGCACGAAGCGGTGATTATGTTGTATGCGGTCGGTGGGGTCGTCCTCGTCCCTGGAGAACTCCGATGAAATCTTGCCCAATGGCGCTGCTCGTGATGTTGGCGGCTGCTCCGCTGCAACACGCACGCGCTCAATCCGCTCCTGCCGCAAAGAACGAAAACAGCATCACATTCTACGGTGGAGACAGGTTCGGCGGCAGCGTGACCGATTCCGCCAGCAACTCGTCCATTGATTTTAAAAACGGTTCAAGCTTTGGCCTGGCAGTCGACATCGGACTGGACCGCAGCAGGCAGCTGGAGCTTTTTTATAGCCAGCAAGACACGGCGCTCACATCCGGCGCGTTCTCGTCACAGACGGGCAACGCGGGGCTCACGCTTCACAACTATCACTTAGGCGGCACCGCATTCATCGACGAAGTGGGCCGCGGGCTATATGTCATGGGAGGCATCGGCGCAACGACTGCGACGCCCAAGGGCAGCGGGCTCAATTCGTCGACGTTCTTCTCGGGCAATCTTGGCTTGGGCTGGATGGTGCCGATTGGCGCGCATGTCGCATTCCGATTCGAGGCCCGCGGCTACGGCATCCTGCTGAACAACAATAGTGCGCTATTCTGCGGCGGCGCTACCGGCTGTCGCATTGCGATCAAGGGCAGCGGCTTATATTACGGTGAAGCGCTGGCGGGTCTCTCGATCCGATTCTGATTGCGGCGATCGTCCAGGCCTCGAAGGAAATCGAGCTTGGTGCCATGCAGCCGCCGCGGTTGCGGCGCTGCGGGATTCAGCGGCGGTATGTTCCGCGGAAACCGCAACCGGTTCCAAGATGTCATAGAATCTTGAGCAACTTGCCGCGGCGCGGATACCTGAGTCGATCGTGCTTGGCTCTCACTAGCAAGCGGTAGACCATACGGCGGCAAGAATAGAATCGAATTCATTCGCAAGGAGAACGTCTTGTTCCAAAAATTATCTATTGTCGCGGTAGTTCTGGGGGTCGGCTGTTCCTTGACGGCGGCGGGCGGCGACTCCTTGGTGAGATTCAAAGGCGGGATCGGCGTACTTCCGCTGTCGGCCGCGGCGGGTGTCGCAAATGCCGATGGGACTTCGTCCAGTGTGACCCGAAATGTCGTGCGCGGAGTGAATCCTCCGGGTCAGATTTGGGTGATCGCCGATTTGAAAGCCGAAGTCTCGGTCGACGGGCACATCAGGGTCAATGGCAAGGGTTTGCTGCTCGGCGGCGGCAACGCCATCGGCTTCAATGGCGGGCAGAGCGTGTTTGCAACCTTGATTTGTGAGGCAGCAGCGCCCTTCACCTTGCACAATACGACCCTGACCGGTGTTCCGCTCGAGCAGAACGGCGATTTCGAGATCGATGATGTGCTGACGCCCGCGCCCGCAGACTGTCCGAGTCCGGTGCTCCTGATTCGCAATGTGGGCGGCGCCTGGTTCGCGTCTGGCATCCCGGCTTTCGACATGCACCACGACTAGCGAGGCGAGACGATCAACTCGGGGGGGTTAAGCCCCCCGAGTTACCGGGCTCTTGGCCGACCGTCCATGGACGCTTGGGCGGTTGGATCTGACCAAGGAGTGAACTTTTCGAGTCCTGTGGTGTTGTATTCATTTAGCGTAGGGAGATCTCGCTATGATGATCAGCACCGATGGGTACTTTCGCGCAATCTTATATATCTTGCGCCGAAAACCTGTATTGACCGCCATGATGGTGTCCTCGCTGGTCCTGGGCTTGACCGGCCTGGCCGCTGCCATCACGGTGTGGAGCGACAATTCCAGCTGCTCGATTCCGCACAAAACCATGCATCCCTACCTCGTTCAGATCGTCGAGGGGATCACCAGCCGAGATGTATCAGGCTAAGGCGCTTCAGCCAACAATGTGATTGATTCAAATCCACTAGCGAATTTGCGACGCGGCCGTCGCGATTCGCATAGGGTATCCTGGATTCTGTGAATCTTGACGTCATCGGCGATGTACACGGTCAGTACGACAAGCTGGTCGAGCTGCTTCAGCATTTGGGATACCGCGACATCGAAGGCGTCTGGCGCCACTCGGATCGAACTGCGGTCTTTGTCGGGGACCTGATCGATCGCGGCCCCAAACAATTGGCAACGATTGAATTGGTGCGCGGCATGGCCGATTTTGGTTCTGCGCGCTGCGTCATGGGCAATCACGAATTCAATGCAATCGCCTGGGTGACGCCGGATCCGGAGCACCCGGGGAAATTCTTGCGGGACCATCACGAGCCCGGGAATCGGCAGCAGCATCAGGCGTTCTTGGACGTCGTGGAGGGGACCCATCGGCACCGGGAGATCACCGATTGGTTCAGATCGCTGCCGTTGTGGTTGGATTTTCCGGGGTTACGGATCGTGCACGCCTGCTGGGATCAGCCGTCGATCGACTTGCTGCAGAAGGCCATGGGATCCGGCTCCAAGCTCACCGATGAGATGATCTTGCTGGGAAGCCGCAAGGGTCACGCGATCTATGATGCGATCGAAATCGTCTGCAAGGGACGGGAGGTGGATCTTCCCGCCGGAATTTCATTTCAGGACAAGGAAGGCAAGGTACGTCGCGAAGTGCGCGTTCGATGGTGGCAAGAGGATTTGTCCACCTACCGCAAGGCGATGATCGGGCCGCCCGAGGAGATGGAGAAGCTTCCCGATGCGCCGATGCCGGCAGAATGGGTCGCGCATCCGTACAGCGGAAGCCCCGTGCTCTTTGGACATTACTGGTTTACCGGAACACCCCGGGTGATTTCGCCGCGGTTCGCATGTCTTGACTACAGTGCGGCACGCGACGGACCGCTGGTGGCCTATCGTTGGGACGGCGAGGCGGAGTTATCGTCGGAAAAGCTGACCTGGGTGTCGTGACAAAAAAGAGTGCTCACCCTCACTCATATATATGAGAGGTGAGGTCTCTCATACGCGGCCGAATGCGCGTTATGTCGAATTGAGTGCGATAGGCCCGAACTAAAATAAGTTGGTCCTGCGGTTGATGCAGCAGTACTCTAGCGCGATAAGCCAGCGAAGTGCGGACGCATTTCACTGGTCATCAGTGAGCACTGCTCTTAAATAAAAAATTTTCTAGGGGTAACGACATGCATGGATCCAAAGGACGGGTCGTCGCAGCGACGACAGCACGTAGAGCACGATATTGGCAACTGGCCGCGCTCGCAGCGCTGATTACTTTCATCGCGATACCGCCGGCCGCCGATGCGCAGCAAGCCGGTGCGAGCCGCTTCAAAGCGGCGAGCCGAACTGGGCCGCTGACGACGGCGCGGCAGCCGCTGTCGCTGCTCGACAAGGAGCAAGTCAAGGTGGTTGTCACCATGAGCGCCGAGTCGACCGCCGAAGTTCGCGCGCGCGTTCCCGGACATCAGATCAGTCAGCAGGATCATGATGCGATTCACACGCAAGTCTCGCGGCAACATGCCTCGATTGAACCGGGCATCGTCGCACGCGGCGGCAAAGTGCTCGCGCACTATCACGACTCCATGAACGGTATCAAAGTGGAGATCGCGCGCAGCGAGGTTGCGGGATTGTCGAATTTGCCGGGCGTCGTGCAAGTCGTCGGCGTACCGAAGTACAACATCAATAATGCCGTGAGCGTGCCGTTCATCGGCGCGCCCGCGGTGTGGCAGGGAGTACCCGGATTTCGCGGCGAGCACGTGAAGATCGCCATCATCGATACCGGCATCGATTACACGCACGCGAACTTTGGCGGCCCCGGGACCGTGGCGGCATTTACCGCTGCCGCTGCGACCAGCACCGCTGCTGCGGATCCCACGATGTTCGGTCCCAATGCTCCCAAGGTGAAAGGCGGCACTGACCTGGTCGGTGACGATTACAATGCGGATGTGCCCAGCAGCGTACCCGTGCCGGATCCGAATCCTCTCGACTGCAATGGCCACGGCAGCCATGTATCCGGCACAGCGGCCGGGTTCGGCGTCACCAATGACGGTGCGACCTATCACGGTCCCTACGACGAAGCTGCCTACGCGGCCGGTTTCGGGATCGGCCCCGGCGTCGCGCCGCTCGCCGATCTCTATATGGTGCGTGTGTTCGGTTGTGCAGGTTCCACCGACGTCGTCGCGGATGCGATCGAATGGGCCGTGCACAACGATATGGACGTCATCAGCATGTCGCTGGGCTCGCCGTATGGCGTGACCGGCACCGCGGATGCCATCGCCTCCGACAATGCCGCGAAAGCAGGCATCATCGTAGTCGCGGCTGCCGGCAACAACGGACCGGCGCCCTATATCACCGGCGATCCGGGCACGGCCAGTCATGCCATCAGTGTTGCGGCGATGAACGCGCGTGCATTCCTGGTCAATGGTGTGCATATCGCGCTGTCCTCGGGCGGCGGCGCCAACGGCGTCGAAGCCAACAGCCTCAAGTTGCCGACCGGCAGTGTCGCGGCCGTCATTCTGAAGAGCGGCGCCGCTCTTGGCTTGGGCTGCAACGCCACGGACTTCCCGGCAAGCACCAAGGGCGCGCTGGCCATCGTCGCGCGCGGTACCTGCTCGTTCGATCAGAAAGTCACGAATGCGCAGAACGCCGGCGCCGTCGCGCTCGGCGTCGTCAACAACGCGGCCGGGTTCTTCAACCCCTTGATCGACGCCGCGACGATTCCGTTCATTGAACTGCTGAAGAGCGACACCCCGACCTTCCTGGCCGCGCCATCGCCGGTCAGCGCCTCGATCACGCCGGCGAACATACCGGACGTCACCTTCAAATTGGCCGCCTCGTTCAGCTCCGGCGGTCCGCGCAGCCATGACGGCGATTTGAAGCCCAACGTATCTGCACCGGGCGTCAATGTATTTTCGACCGGCATGGGCACCGGTACCGGCGGCATTTATGAATCGGGCACGTCGATGGCGACCCCGCATGTCGCCGGCGTCGCGGCACTGGCCGTGCAGGCGCACAAGAACTGGAAAGAACCCGGTCTGCGTGCGGCTGTCGTTCAGACCGCATCGCCGACCGCGCTGCCTGACTATGCGCCGCGCATCGAGGGCTCAGGCTTGGTGCAACCCATCGGCGCCACCGCCACCAATGTCACCGTGCACGGCGATGAAGGCGGGCACATGGGGCTCATGTCCTTTGGTGTCGCCGAATTGACCCGCAACTTCCATGAGGAGCGGGAACTCATCGTGCGCAATCACGAGAGCCTGCCGGCCAGCTTCACGGCAGCCGCAACCGCGGCGGGCGGTGTTCCGCATTCGGTCCACTTGTCGCGTTCGAGCGTGTCGGTGCGCGGGCATGATGAGGAGGTTCTGCACATGACCCTCGATGTGCCGGCAGGGACTGCGGGCGCCACGCACGATACCTCAGGTAATGTGCTGTTCGAGGATGCCTCGGGCGCCATCACCCTCACAGCGGAATCTGCGTCGAACAACGGGGTCAGCCTCAACCTGCCGTATTATCTGGTGACGCGCGCACGATCGACCGTGGATGCGGATTTGCGCGATGGCAAGCAACCCAGCATCCGTCTCACGAATCGCAATGGCGTGATTGCCGGAAATGGCGATTTCTATGCCTGGGGCTTGAAGAATCCGAAGAGCGGGAAGATCGCGGCGGCCTTCGAACCGCGCGCTGTCGGAGTCCAAACCAACCCGATCTCGGCGACGGACAGCGTCCTGGTGTTCGCCGTGAACACGTATGGGCGGTTCTCCAATCCGGCATCGGGCGAGTACGATATCTACATCGATGTCAACGGCGATGGCGTCTATGACTTCGTCCTGTTCTGCGCCGACATCGGTGGCATTACGGCGGGCAGCGCGAATGGGCAGATCGGCACCTTCCTCGTCAATCTGAAAACCGGTGCCGAGTTCGCCGAGTTCAACGCGGATGCGCCGACCGATGGCTCAACCGTACTGTTGCCGGTATTCGCGTCGGATCTTGGCATTTCACCGACCAATCCGCGATTCACGTACACGATGAGCGCGTTCGACGACACGGGGGCCGGAGAGGCTTTGACGGGAACTGCGTCGTTCAACGCATTCAAACCGTCGATCTCGAATGCCCTGTTCGTGCCGGTTGGGCCGAATCTCACCGTGGACGTACCTGTGACCATCGACCCGGTGGAATTCCAAAAGACGCCGGCCTTGGGTTTCATGATCGTGACCGAGGACAATCATTCGGGCGAAGACCAGGCGAATTTGTTGAAGATCAAGCATTGAGGTATGAGGGCGCGCCGGAGTCTCGAGGACTTCGGCGCGCTCGCCGCCCCGCTTAGCGCGACTCCTTCAATCGATGCCGGTGGGCGGTCTGTTTCGCCCGATTGCCGCAGATCCCCATGCTGCACCATCGACGCGAACGGCTTCGCGTGCGATCGGCGAATATCAGCGTGCAGGTTGCTCCCTCGCATGCTTTCACGTCCGAGAAGTCTTCCTCGGCGAGCATCCTCGCCAGTGCTTCGCCAATCGGCAGGAGGAGCGATTCCGCCGATCGCCAGCGTCGTGCGCTCTGAAACTTGAGCGCAGTTGTCTTCCCGTGCTTATGCACCGCCAGTTGTCCGAACCCTTCGTCTTTGGCAAGGAGTCGATTCAGCGGCTCGAGATCAGCGAGAACCGCGGCCTTCAGCGGCTTGCCCTTGTTTTCTTGGACGAATGTCCTGAACCACTCGCGCAGATTCCGCGCTTGCGCTGCCACGCGGTCGAGTTCCGCCGGCTTTGCGTGCTTGCGCATGGCTTCGAGTGCCTCAGGCGGCACAAGATTCGCCTGCTGCAACCACGCCAATAACCCCTCGCCATCGCTGATCCAGTCGATTTTGGTGTCGACCGGGGTTGCTACTGAGTTCAAAAAATTCAGCGCCGCAGAATCGGTGATGAATATGGCAGGGGATTTCTGCGACATAGGAACTACCTCTACGCGTTGCACCATAACCGCCTCAATTGCATTTGACAAGTTATGCCTGCCGACATAACCTCTCTGAGCACTTCAAGACGGTTATGTTGTGCCGGTCAACCGCAAAGCAAGGGCAGGCGGCGTTCAGGGTTCGAATTATCAAGAGGAGTAAGACATGTCCGGAGCTGATGTCAGCGTCGTGCTCGCCCATGGCGCCTGGGCCGATGGGTCGAGTTGGAACAAGGTGATAGCTGCGCTCCAAAAGAAGGGCGTCACCACGATTGCGGCGCCGTTGCCGCTCACTTCCCTGTCGGATGATGTACTCGCGCTCGATCGGGCTTCGGAGCGAGTCGAGGGGCAACTCGTGCTCGTCGGTCACGCCTACGCCGGTGCGGTTATAGGATCGAGCCGAAATCAGCGGGTCAAATCACTGGTCTACGTGGCAGGCCTTGCGCCCGCGGAAGGCGAGACGGTCGCAGACGTATTTTACCGGGCCCCGCCCCACCCGCAGGCGCCGAAACTGGCGCCCGATCGCCATGGGCTCATCTGGCTCCCTTCAGATGCGTTTGCCACGGCGTTTGCTCAGGACGCAACTCATGAGGAGCACGCATTGCTGTCTGCCGTGCAGCGACCAATCTCCCCAGCCTGTATCACCATCGCCGTTGAACGTCCCCTTTGGAAGGACCGCCCCAGTTGGTTTCTCATCGCGGAGCGAGACCGAATGATCGCTCAAGAGACGCAACGGTTCATGGCCGATCGCATGAAGGCGCGGGTGTACGCGCATTCCGTCGACCACACGCCCCTCGTCACCGCGCCGGCGGCTGTGGTGGACCTCATTCTGGAGGCGGTCCATGACAAAAGCTGAACCCGTTCCATCGTCAGTGAGGAAAGATGTCATGCCATCCATCAAGTACCGTACCGTTGAAGTCGACGCTCTCAAAGTCTTTTATCGAGAGGCGGGAGCGCCCGACGCGCCCAAGCTGCTGCTGCTCCATGGCTTCCCGAGCGCGGGTCACATGTTCCGGGATTTGATCCCGCTTCTGGCCGATCGCTTTCACGTGCTCGCGCCCGACTTGCCGGGCTTCGGTCAGTCGGATATGCCGGCACGAAGCCAATTCAAATACACGTTTGACAACATCGCCCGCCTCATCGACCGATTTACCGAAGTCGTGGGTTTGGAGCGCTTCGCCCTCTACGTGTTCGACTACGGTGCGCCAACGGGTTTTCGCCTGGCGATGTGGCACCCCGAACGGATTACCGCGATCATTTCTCAGAACGGCAACGCTTATAAGGAGGGACTAAGCGACGGATGGAACCCCATCCGCGCATATTGGGAAGACCCTTCCGCGGCCAACCGGAACGCGTTGCGCACTTTCCTTGCTCCTGAGACGACGCGCTGGCAGTACACCCACGGTGTGCCCGATACGGCATGCGTTTCGCCGGACGGCATGTCGCTCGATAACTTCTATCTCGCCCGTCCCGGCGCAGATGAGGTGCAGCTGGATCTATTTGGCGACTATAAGAGCAACGTCGCGCTATACCCCGCATTCCAAGAATACTTCCGTACGCACAAGCCGCCTTTGCTCGCGGTGTGGGGCAAGCACGATCCGTTTTTTCTGCCCGCCGGGGCGAGCGCATTCAAGGCGGACATTCCGCACGCGGACGTCCGCTTTTTCGATACCGGGCACTTCGCGTTGGAAACACACGCCGAGCCAATCGCACTGGCGATGCGCGAATTTCTTTCCCGCTAAAAACCACGAAGCGTCAAGGATGACGCGAGCCAGCGGCGGCGGGTTGCATAGGCAGAGCCGCCAGCTGTAAGTGATATTGGCTCGCGCCGCCTCGTTCCCGCATTTCTGCATGTTTTGCCGAGAAATGCAGCTTGCCCGAGTTCTATAGACGGGGGTATTTTCGGCCATTGAATCATGGCAACCAAGATTCAGCACATACGGACGCTGCGCCTCAAGGTGAAGGCGGAAGGCTATGCCTGGCTCAATGCTGCGGCGATCGAGGTAAACCAGGTTTGGAATTTCGCCAATGCCACCAGCTACAAGGCGGCGCGCCCCTTTGCGGGACAGCCTAAGTGGCTCACCGCGTTTGATCTGGACAAGCTCACGGCCGGGGCAAGCAAGTGCTTTGAACGCATCGGCTCGGAGACCATTCAGCGGGTCAATGCCGAGTATGCGACCCGTCGAGCGCAATTCAAGCTATCAAGGCTTAACTGGCGCGCGAGCAAGGGCGCGAAGCGTTCCTTGGGCTGGCTGCCTTTCAAAGCGGCGCAACTAAAACGAAAAGGAAAGTCCCTGCGCTTCTCAGGCAAAGCCTTCCGGGTCTTTGAGCGCGAACTTCTCGAGGGAGCCACGTGGAAATGCGGCTGCTTTGCTCAGGATTCGGTCGGGGACTGGTGGTTGTGTTTGCC
>DATHFB010000022.1:0-4065 GCA_035318305.1 Steroidobacteraceae bacterium
TACCACGAGGATGCGCCTGGCTGACATTAGATAGTCCCTTGATTCCAAAGCCGAGTATTACAGACTTCGATTGTGACAGTTCCATGACTATGGCGATCGAGTGGAAGTTTGGGCGGACGATTGGGCGGCGCGTTCCGCCTCGGTCAGCGCCACCTTATCTCTTAAATAAAGCGGCTTGAGATCGGCGGGGTCGAGTCCGCCGCCGGCCGCGAGCCGCAACGCGCCCAGCTGCGCGAATTCGCGCGCATTAGGTAAAGCCAGATCGTTCCCCGGAAGAATCTCGACACCCGGAATCCGGGCAAGCTCCGGATAAGCGGAAAAACCGCGCCCAATGCCGATATGCCGGCCCTCGAGCCCCAAGGCAACGCTCGCGGGCGGTCCCACTTTGAGCGCGCCGCTCTCGATCACCCCCCGCGCGGCATCGGCCGTGAAGCAGCCCCAATACACCTCGCCCATGCGCGCATCCAGGCATGCCAGGGCCGCACCCGGTTCCCGCAAGACTTGCAGCGCCAACGCTTCCAGCGTCGTGACCGGCGCAACTTGAAGGCCCGCGCCGAATGCCAGTCCTTGCGCCACGGCCACGCTGATCCTGACACCAGTAAAGGCGCCGGGCCCGATGCTCGCGGCAATGCCGTCGAGCATGAGCAGCGACACCTGTCCTTCAGCCAGCACCTCTTCAACCAGGCGCAAGATTTGTTGCGCGCTGCTTTTGCCGGAGTCGACCGACCGCACCATCAATTCGCCGTTTGACAGCAACGCAACCGAGCTCGCCTCGGTGGCCGCATCCAGCGCCAGAACGCGCACTATCGGATGGACTCGGCGTTGGCCGGGATCACTGCCTGGCGCGCCAATCGATCGCTTAGAAATTCGGCGGCCACCGCGCTGTCGGTAACGATCGGACTCGGCGGCATCGACTCCAAGAACATGCGCCCATACGCCTTGGTCCTGATGCGTGGATCGCCAATGACGATCACGCCGAAATCGTCGAAATCGCGAATCAGCCGTCCAACCCCTTGCTTCAAGGCGAGCACCGCTTGCGGCAATTGATATTCGAAGAAAGGATTGCCGCCCCGGCGGCGAATGCCCTCCAGACGGGCCTTGAGCAGCGGATCATCGGGCGCGGCGAAAGGCAACTTGTCGATCGCCACGATGGAGAGCGCATCACCCTTGACGTCGACGCCTTCCCAAAAACTCCCGGTCGCCAGCAGCACGGCGTTGCCGAGTTCTCGAAACCGATTCAACAACGCTTCGCGCGGCGCCTCGCCCTGCACCAGAACCGGGAAAGGCGGGTCCGGAAACCGCGACTTCAGCGCACGCACACCCTCGGCCAATCCGCGATAGCTGGTGTAAAGCAGGAACGCGCGGCCGCCGCTCGCCTTCAGCAGCGGTGCGCAGGCGTCGATGAATTGGTCGGCGAATGCCGGGTCCTGCGGTTCAGGCATGCGGGGCGGCAAAAACAACCGGGCTTGGGTTCGGTAGTCGAAGGGACTGTCGATGCGCAGCGTGCGTGCTTCGCCCAGGCCGATGCGGGCGGCAAAATGCGAGAAATCCTCGCCGATCGCCAAGGTCGCGGAGGTGAATACCCAGGCGCAAGGCCGCGACTCGACGTACTCTCGCAGGCGTTCGGCAACCTCGAAGGGCGTGAATTGCAGCGTCATGCCGTTGGCGGCGGCCTCGACCCAGCGCAAACCAGATTCGTCCGACAGCTCGCGCAACTCTGCCAGGGCGTTGGCGACCTTGGCGGCGCGGCGCGCGCAGTTCGCCGTACCGGCACCCCCGCCCAAATTCTCCAGTCGCACCGCCAAGTCGCTCAAAGCAGTTTCGATTTCCGGCAGCGCGTCCACAAAGGAGTCCGGCAGATCCGACCACTCATAGCGGCCGGCAGGGCGCTGCAGAGCGAATCTCAGTCCGTCCAAGTGCCCGTCCACCGCCAGCACCGCTTCGACAATGGCCGGCGCGCGAATCGCCGCAGCCGCCAATTCGGCGGTAATGTCCCGCATCAAGACTTGCACCTGGCGCACCGACCAAACCTGGCCGAAGAACTGCGCCGCGATATCCGGTACTTGATGCGCCTCATCCAAAATGACCGCCTCGGCGCCGGGCAAGAGATCGCCAAAGCCTTCGTCCTTGAGCGCCAAATCGGCCAGCAATAAGTGATGGTTCACCACGACGATGTCGGCGGCCTGCGCATTGCGGCGGGCGTCGAACACATGGCAGCGCGAAAATTGCGCGCATTCCTGGCCCAGACAATTCTCGCGAGTCGAAGTGATGCTGGGCCACACCGGGGACTGCTCCGGCAGGTCGGTGAGTTCGGCCAAATCGCCGCTCTTCGTTGTGGCCGCCCAACGCGACACCCGCGCCAGCAGCCGGGCAACATTGCGCTCCGGGCCCAACAATGCGCCCTGCTGAGTCGCAAGCTCCAGCCGATGCCGGCAAAGATAATTGGTGCGGCCCTTGAGCAGCGCAATCTTGACCGGCAGCCCCAAAGCCTTCGCCAGCATCGGCACGTCGCGCCGGAACAGTTGATCTTGCAGCGTCCGCGTGCCGGTCGAAATGATGACGCTGCGTCCAGACAGCAGCGCGGGTATGAGGTACGCAAAGGTTTTGCCGGTGCCCGTGCCCGCTTCGACAATCAGGGGCTCGAGCCGCGCAAGCGCCGCGCCCACCGCTTTGGCCATCACGGCCTGCTCGGGCCGATAGGCATAGTTCGGCAATGCCCGCGCCAGCGGGCCGGCGGTGCTGAAAATTTCTTTGTAGTCGCTGTTCATCGGATGATTGCCTAGCCTACGACGAATCGGCGCGGACTATTTCACGCGCGCGCGAAAACGCACAAACGCCACGGAATTGCCCTTCAGGCTATTCTTCAAATGCCAGCGGATGTGGGTGTAATCGGCGGCGGCGGCGGGACGCAGCTGTCCCTCCGTGTCCTGCACTTTCAAATTTTCCGGCGCATCAAAGCTGCGGCCCCCGTCCACCGAGTAGCTGATCGCGGTCGCAGGTCCTACCGCCGATTCAGCCACGTATGACATATGCTCCGGAACCGGGTAAGTCACCGTCGGCGCGCGAACGGTGGTCGCAGCGGTGTTGCGCACTTCGAGCGTGTAAATGACCCAGTCGCCCGACACCACCCGGTCGGCGGGCGCCAATTTGGAAATCTCCCGCCCCTCTCGAACGGTCTGCGATTCGACCTCGGCGATCGCCTTGACGGCGATCGATTCTGAGCTCGCCTGACCGTGGGCAAGCGTCCCCAAGAGAGCGGTGAATAACAACCCGAGCGATGCGTGGGATCTGCTGTACATATTGCTGGCGCGCTCAATCGCTTACTGGGGTGATTGTAAGACATTCATAATCAGATACTTAGGAATAATTTCGAAATTTGATTCTCCTATCGGGCGGAAATTTTCAAAGGGTGCCTGCAAATTTCTTGTCGGCGGATTCTCACATATCAAAGGGAGTTGGCGAGCCCAGACCCATCTGTCATCCTTATCGGCCTATCAAGCTATCTTCTAGGGACCACCATGGCCACAGCCCCGCAGCACGTGACACTTGCCTCCATGAATCGCGACGTCGCTGCCTGGGTCGAGGAAGTCGCCAAGCTGACGCAACCTCAGAAGATCTATTGGTGCGATGGCAGCGACAGTGAATTCGCGGCCTTGGAGCGTGAGCTGGTGGCGGATAAGCAGTTGCTGCCGCTCAACCCACAAAGCTTTCCCGGTTGCGTGCTGTCGCGCTCGCATCCTTCGGATGTCGCGCGGGTGGAGCACCTGACTTTTGTGTGCACCAAGAATAAAGAAGATGCAGGCCCCAATAATCATTGGCTAGCCCCGAAACAAGCGCACGCGCAAATGGACGCTTTGTTCGCGGGCTGCATGCAGGGACGAACTCTCTACGTGGTGCCCTATTGCATGGGCCCCATCGACTCGCCCTTCTCGCGCTGCGGTGTTGAAATCACCGATAGCGCCTATGTGGTGCTGAACATGCAACTCATGACGCGCATGGGGCACGCCGCGCTGGAGCGCATCACGCGCGACGGCACCTTCGTCAGGGGTCTGCATTCCACCGGCG
>DATHFB010000023.1:0-5444 GCA_035318305.1 Steroidobacteraceae bacterium
GCGCCCGCGATGCGCCTCCAGCCTTTGATTCTGTTCATAATAATTCCCCTAGATTGCTATCCGAACGTTGACCGGTTTCCCGGTCGGTCGATGAGTTGAGCACGTGATGCGAACGGGCGCAGGGACCCGGAAAGGAACGAAGGGAGGCGCCAGCCAATCACGCGGTGTGATTCCCCAATTCAATGCTGCTCAAGCGTCCACGTACCGGTCGAGTCGAACTCGAAGACGATCGCTACCCTGCCGGCGTGGGCCAGTTATTTTCTTACTTCAATCAGATATTTGGCATATCAAGTATTTAATACTCCATGATGGATTGTCAACAGCATTGTGCATCTGCGACAAATGACCGGTGCAGCAGCACGGCTTAGGTCACCGGCATTTTTTTACGTGCCGTCGCGCTCGGCTGAAGCACGCTTCATACTGCTTTTGAGGCAAGGTCGAACGGAGGTCTGCAATGAATGCCCTTAGCGATGCAATCGATGCGCAGCCCCTCGTGCTGCAGCGGATCGCAAAAGGAGTCGCGTTTCTGACGCTCAATCGTCCCCGCGAATACAACGTGCTGTCCGAGCAGATGTTGGCCGCTCTGCATGGCACGCTTGAAGCGATTGCCGGCGATGCGTCGGTGCGCGTGGTGGTACTCGGCGGCGCCGGCAAGGCGTTTTGCGCCGGCCATGACCTGAAGCAGATGAAGGCCAATCCGAGCTTGGAGTACTACCAGCGGCTATTTGACGACTGCAGCCGCTTGATGATGCGGATTCAGACGATGCCCCAGCCGGTGATCGCACGCGTACATGGCATTGCGACCGCTGCCGGTTGTCAGCTCGTGGCCACGTGCGATCTGGCGATCGCCGCCGATGACGCCCGCTTCGCCGTCTCCGGCGTGAACATAGGCTTATTCTGCGCGACGCCGTCCGTCGCGCTCACACGCAATTTGGGGCGCAAGGCCGCGTTTGAAATGTTGGTGACGGGAGAGTCCATCGACGCCGCGGCTGCGGTACAGCGGGGACTGATCAATCACTGCGTGGCAGCGGATTGCCTCGATATGGAAATTACCAAGCTGGCGGCTGCGATCGTTGCTAAGCCGCCGTCGGTGATTGCGATGGGCAAGGCGTTGTTCTATCGGCAAATCGAGCTGGGCACCGCACCTGCCTACCAGCTCGCCGCTCAGTCGATGGCATGCAACATGATGGACGACATTGCGCAGGAAGGCGCCTCGGCATTTATCGCGAAGCGCGCCCCGGCCTGGGCCCGCAACGAACTCTAGAATTCGCCACTTGGGAGAGTCATGACCAACGCTCTTCGAAAGCAGGCTGAATGTGTGCTGGCAGACAGACGGCCTCCGAACAAACGCCCTTACTAGCGAAGTGTGCCCAAGGATGGTGCGATGCCACAGAATGTATTGTTGATCCATGACGACGCTGCCAAAGCGCAGATGGTTAGAAATGCGCTCCTCAGTTCGCTCGAGGGGCTTTTCATTGTTGAATGGGTGGAGCGGTGCGCAGATGGGGTTCGGCGTTTGCGCAAAGGGGGCAGCAAACGCATCGCGGCGGTGTTGGTGAATCTATACCTACCCGACAGCACCGGAATCGAAACTTTCGACACCTTGTTCCTTGCCTCGCCGGAAATTCCCATCCTCGTACTCAGCAGCTTGGCTCGAGAGAGCTCGGCCAGACTCGCGGTGCAGCGAGGGGCGCAAGACTACCTTCTTGACGACGATTTCGACGGCTATCTATTGCCAAAGGCCCTGCGCAACATGATCGAGCGCGCCTCGAACGTCGAAGCCTTGTTCAGAGAAAAGGAGCGCGCTCAGGTGACTCTGAACTCAATTGGTGACGCGGTGGTGAGCACCGACATCGCGGGCAACGTCACTTTTCTCAATCCAATCGCCCGGGCCATGACCGGTTGGTCAACTGACGAGGCACTCGGCCGGCCGTTTGAACAGGTATTTCGAATAGTCGACGTTGCCAATGGCACCCGTGTGGTCAATCCCATGATGCTGGTCATCAAGGAAAACCGGTCGGCCAAGCTGCCCCCCGGCTGCAAATTGATCCGGCGCGATGGAACAGAGTCCGGCATTGAAGATTCCGCCGCACCCATTCATGATCGAAGAGGAACTGTGACCGGCGCAGTCATGGTCTTTCACGATGTGACACAGGCGCAAGCGGTATCCGAAAAAATGTCGCACCTGGCGCGGCATGACTTCCTCACCGATCTGCCAAACCGCTTTCTGTTGAACGACCGGCTGTCGCAGGCCATCTCGGCGGCGCAACGTGACCGGCAGAAATTGGCAGTTCTGTGCATCGACTTGGATCGCTTCAAACACGTCAACGATTCGCTCGGTCAAAGTGTCGGCGATCAACTCCTTCTGTCGGTCGCCGGCCGGTTGGTTGCCAGCGTGCAAACCGCGGACACGGTCAGCCGGCAAGGCGGAGATGAATTCGTGGTTCTGTTGTCCTCGATAGCACACGTGGACGAAGCTTCGCTCAGCGCTCAAAAAATACTCACCCTGGTTGGAATGCCTCACCAACTCGAGGACCACAGCCTGCAAATCACCGCAAGCGTCGGAATCGGCATTTATCCGGATGACGGCACCGATGCAGAGACGCTGGTGAAGTGCGCCGACATTGCCATGCTCAATGCAAAGAATGATGGGCGAAACAATTATCAGTTCTTCAAGCCGAGCATGAATGAGCACGCTCAAGAAAGGCAGTCTCTTGAAAGCGGACTTCGCCACGCCTTGGACCAGCGCGAGTTCGAGCTGCATTACCAGGGCAAGGTTGACTTGGTCACCGAGACGCTGACCGGCGCGGAGGCCCTCATTCGCTGGCACCCCCCGGGTCGGCAAGTGGCTCTGCCAAAGGACTTCATACCCATTGCCGAGCATTCCGGCTACATAGTGCCAATTGGCCGATGGGTGCTGCGCGAAGCATGCCTGCAAAGGCGGCTCTGGCTCGATGCGAAGCTCGCGCCGATCCCCATTGCCATCAACATTTCTGCGGTGGAGCTACGCTCAAAGAATTTCGTCGGGCACGTTCGCGCCATATTAGAGGAGACACAACTGGAAGCATCGTATCTCGAATTCGAATTAACCGAGACCGCGCTCATGCAAGACCCTCGGTCCACCATCGAAGTGCTGCGCGAACTCAAGGAAATGGGAATCAAGCTCACGCTGGATGATTTCGGGACGGGGTATTCTAGTTTGAGCTATTTGCGGCGGTTTCCGATCGACGCGCTGAAAATAGACAGGTCGTTTGTGCGTGGCCTTTGCACGAATGCCGACGACGCGAAAATCGTAAGTGCGGTCATTAATCTGGGCCGCAGCTTCCATCTTCAGGTCATTGCCGAGGGAGTGGAAACGCGCGCGCAATTCATAGCGCTCCAGGGTCAAAACTGTGCGGAGGGACAGGGCTATTACTTTCAAAAGCCGGCAGCGGCAGGTGAATTTGCCAAGTTGCTGGGCATCGATTTGTCTACGACGGTGGTCGCATGAAAGTCATGACGCACCGGTGACGACCGTTAATTGAAGACGGATGGTTGCCAGTTCAAGGCCGTTAATACTGAGGCCACCACCTCGATCATGGCCAATGCGGCATCCCTTGATACGGGCGCAGCGTGCCACTTCGCGTCTTTGGCGCCCGGGTCTTGCAGCACGGTTATGTCTGCGACCAAGTTGACTGCCCCGACGAGTTGGGCCTGATCATTGTGCAACGGATAGGCATACGCCTCCCCAAATACCCGCGTGCCGTCGTACCGTTCGAGAAAGATCTTTCGGCCGATGTACGCCCTGCCCTCCCGCAACGCGCGCGCCATCCAGGACTCCTCGTGGCGTATCGGCGTACCGTCCGGCAAATACATCTGATACGAGCCGCAATAGCGATTGGCCGCATCGCGCAGCTTCGGCGCACGGCCCCATAGAACTTCAGCAAACGGATTGAAATAAGTTATCAGCCCTTGCGCGTCGCACGCGTGAACAGCTGCGGGAATTACATCCAACATTCCCTGACACGACGCCTCGACAGCAGCCCAGCTTGCCTGTCGCCTAGACTCACGAGCGTTACTTTCCATCATTAGTTTCCTATAAGCCCGTAGGGCGCCCAATTAGCGTTTTTAGGGGCAGAACTCGGTAGGCCGGAAAAATAAACGAGGCCCGTTCTGGATGTCTGTGCGGAAGCGCACTCAGGGCCTGAAGAGTAGAGGGAATTTGCGCCGGCGGCATGGCCCCGAAATGATGCATTGCATCGCAGCCCATTATTGAACAAACGTTTAGGTAGCGCTCAGTCCGCCAGTGGCGAGGGGCGTACTTGAAAGTGCACCACCAGCGGCTTCATGCCTTTGCCGCCTTCCTTGTGCCACGGCGTGCGATCGCCGCTGGTAGTCCAGAGGCCGCGGCCCTTCCAGCCTGCGGCAGCATCATCGATGCGGCCCTCGAGACCCTTGGCATAGAAACCCAGCGGATAGGGAATGCGCAGCGTTACGAACTTACCGTCAACCAGCGCGTGTACCCCGTCAAACAGATTGCCCGTCGCGATGGGCACGTTCGCCCCCAACCCCAGCGTGTCGTGTTGATCGACCCAGGTGTAATAGCTCGATTCGACGCTCATCTGGGGCACATTCACAAATCCCGGCCCGGGCAGGCGGTGAAAACTCCAGCCTTCGGGACAATGATCGCCCGTTGCGGCCGGCCCATTGAGCGGACCCTTGCACTTGCGCCGATCGAATTGTCCCAGATCGCCGCTCGCCAAGGACACCCACACCACGCCCTCGCGATCGATATCGGCGCCGCGCACACCGAAGCCGGGCGCCGGCACATTGTAGATCTCGCTGAGTCGAGTTCGCGGGTCGAAGCGAATCAGAGCACCCGGATAACGAAACGCGACCGAGCCCCAGACGCTGCCGTCGGCGGGATTCGGCATGACGGCGTAGAAGCTCGCCGCCAATCGTTGGTCGCCGCCCGGATTTGCCGGTTGACCGGGTTCGGTCCAGGCATCGAGCTTGCCGTTGCCATTCGTATCGAGCACGATCGGCGCCCAGCCTTGCGAAGCCGCCGCATCACCCGTTGCAACGAATTTCTTCGTATCGAGCCAGCCCACCACGTCCCGGCCGCCGCTGGTCCACAGGGTGTCGTTCGCATCTTCCGCAAATTGCAGATGATGCGTACCGAAGCAGGTATCGACGAAAACATACTTGCCGCTTTTCGGCTCGTACATCGCCAGTTGGCGATCGGACGTGTTGAGGGGAAACGCCTTCGCGGAGGGATGCGTGGAGCCTTGCCTGCAAAACGCGGGGTTTGCCGCCGCGCGAATCCGCGCGGTGTACCAAACCCGGCCGGATCGATCCAGCATCGGATTATGCGCAACCGCCCGGCTATCCCAAATCCGCTCCTCGCCCCAATAGGGCGATGGCTGAATCACCGGATCGTCGTGGCTCGTCGGTGTATCGGCGTC
>DATHFB010000024.1:0-11645 GCA_035318305.1 Steroidobacteraceae bacterium
GGGTGGCATTGGGACTCGCGCGTCAGCCGCCGGCGGATTTCGCGCGCCAGCTGGACCGGCTGGAACGCGAAGTCGAACGCCTCGACACCATGATCAGCCAGGTGTTGAAACTCGCGCGTCTGCAGGGCACCGATGTGTTGCGGGAGCGCGAACCGTTTGAACTCGACGAGGTCATCGAAGAGGTCGTGCGCGACGCCAATTTTGAAGGAGCCATGAAGAATTGCCGGGTCAACCTGCAGGGCGTGACGAATGAGGCGGTGCTCGGCAACCGCGAACTGCTGCGCAGTGCCATCGAGAATGTGCTGCGCAACGCGGTGCGCTACAGTCCGAACGACAGATCGGTCGAAGTGCTCGTGGCGAGGGCCCGCTCCGGTTTGGAAATTCTGATCCGCGATCACGGACCGGGGGTGCCCCCGGCGGATCTGGAGCGCATCTTTGAGCCGTTTTACCGGGTCGCCGAGTCGCGCGACCGCGATAGCGGCGGCGAGGGCATCGGCCTCGCCATCACGTCTCAGGTCATGAAGGCTCACGGAGGCTGCGCCAACGCCGTGAATGCGCCGGGCGGCGGCTTCGAAGTTCGACTTAGCTTGCCCGAGACCGCCATCGCTGTTTAAAGTGCCCGGCCATGAGCCTGTTTCAAGAAGCCTGCAAGTACATTCCGGGCGGCGTCAACTCGCCTGTTCGCGCTTTTCGCGGCGTCGGCGGCGAGCCTATTTTCTTCAAGAAAGCCAAGGGCGCGGCCGTGATTGCCGCGGACGATCGGCGCTACATCGACTACGTCGGCTCCTGGGGACCCATGATCTTGGGTCACGCCCATCCCCAGGTCATCCAAGCCGTGCAAGAAGTCGCCGCCGACGGCTTGAGCTTTGGCGCGCCGACGACGCTTGAAACGCGGCTGGCGCGCCGCGTGGTCGAGCTCATGCCCTCCATCGAGTTGGTGCGCTTCGTCAGCTCGGGCACTGAGGCGACCATGAGCGCGATCCGGCTGGCCCGCGGCTTCACCGGGCGCGACACCATCGTTAAATTCGAGGGCTGCTATCACGGACATTCCGATTCGCTGCTGATCAAAGCGGGCTCCGGTGCCTTGACCCTCGGCGTGCCCACCTCGCCGGGCGTGCCCAAGGCGCTTGCGAGCCATACGGTGACGCTCAACTACAACGATGCCGATCAAGTTCAGCGCGTGTTCCGGCAAATCGGCGAGCAGGTCGCCTGCATCATCGTCGAACCCGTGGCCGGCAACATGAATTGCGTGCCGCCGGCGCCGGATTTTTTGCAGACCTTGCGCCGCGAATGCGATCGGGTCGGTGCGCTGTTGATTTTCGATGAGGTGATGACGGGCTTTCGCGTCGCCTTGGGAGGCGCGCAGGCGCTCTACGGGGTGCGGCCGGATTTGACCACGCTCGGCAAAATCATCGGCGGCGGCATGCCGGTCGGCGCGTTCGGCGGGCGGCGCGACGTCATGGAGCAGCTCGCACCCTTGGGTCCCGTTTATCAAGCAGGCACGCTGTCCGGAAACCCGGTGGCCATGATCGCCGGCATCACCACGCTCGAGCTGATCAGCGCGCCCGGATTCCACCAACGTTTGGGGGCCATGACGGACGTATTGGTGGAGCAACTGGCCGCGGCGGCGGCCGGCGCCGGCGTTGCGCTCGCCACCAATCATGTTTGCGGTATGTTCGGATTTTTCTTCACGACCGAACGCGATGTCGATCGCTACGACAAGGTGATGGCCTGCGATGTCGGGCGCTTCAGGCAATTTTTTCACGGCATGCTCGAGGAAGGGATCTACCTCGCACCCTCCGCCTTCGAGGCGGGATTTTTATCGGCGGCCCATTCGCCCGCGGACATCGAAGCCACCGCCGCCGCCGCCTCGCGCGTTTTCGCAGCGATGAGCTGAAGGGAAAATGCGCGCCTTCGCCTGGTTCGTGGGTGCGATATTGCTCGCGGGATTGATCAGTGCGCTGATCGCCTACCCTGCCTATGAACTGACCTCGGCCTTCGCCAGTTGGGCGTTTCACCGGGTGTGGGGCCGCGTGGCCATGTTGGTGTTGGTCGTGGAGCTGGTGTGGTTGTGCCGGCACTTGAATCTCAAAATAAGGCGCGACTACGGCTACGGCCTGCCTTGGCGCCGATTCCTGACGGTCAGCTTGGCGTGGGGAGCCGTCGGCTTCGCCACCGCCGGCGTGGGCGCATGGTTCTTGATGTCTACGCACCTGCGCATCATGAGTCCCAATTTCGCGCCGACTGCGTGGAATTTCGCGCGCATTTTCCTGATCGGCGTAAGTTCAGGCATCGCCGTCGCACTCATCGAAGAGACCGTGTTCCGAGGTGCGATGCACACGGCCATCGAACGCGAATCGGGACCGTGGACGGCCGCACTGCTCACCGCACCCTTGTTCGCCGTGCTGCATTTCACGGCCAAGGCGAGGATCGCCCCGCAGGACATCGGCTGGGGCAGCGGCTTCGATCTGTTGCTGCGCTCGTTCTCGCCTTTGGCCCAGCCGTCGCTGGTCTTCGATTCATTTCTGTCGTGGTTGATCGTGGGTCTGATCTTGAGCCTTACCCGTGTACTGACCGGCAATATTGCCGTGGCGATCGGACTGCACGCCGGCTGGGTGATCGTGCTGCGCATGCTGCAGGAGGGAACCACCAGCGGCGAGGCTCCCGCATACTCTTTTTGGGTCGGCCGCTTCGACGGCCTGCTGGGCTACTGGCTCCTGCCTTGGGGCGTGGCGATCGCCGCCGCGCTGTGGCTGTCGCGTGCGCGCTGGGTTCCCGCGGCTAGTTAGGCGCCCCCTGCGCCAACGGGCTCAAGACGTCGAGGCGCTCGATCGGGTCCTCGATCTCGAGGCAGAATTGTTTTTCCGTCGCGGCAATCGGCAGAATTTCCGCGAGCCGATGTCCCACCCACGCGGCGTCGTCCAAATGCATTTCAATGCCCGCGTACACCTCGCCGAGCTCCGGCAGCACGGTTTTCAACAGTTCGGCCAGGCGTGCGTGGCGCTCCGGCACGGCCATTTTGGGTTCCGCGCCCATCCAGTCGACCTGCGCCAAGTTCAGGCCGTCGGCCTGGCGGCCGCGGCTGACGATGCGAAATCGCTGCTCGCCGATGCAGGAGAGGCCGAGAAAACCATCCGACAATTGATGAAAGTCGATGATTTTCGCCATGGTCCCGACGTCAAAGGTCTGGGCGGGACCGACCTCGCCGCCTGCGCGAATCAACGCCACGCCGAAGCGCTTATCGCCGCGCATGCAGCTTCGCACCATGTCGACGTAGCGCGTTTCAAAGATTCGCAAGGGCAACGGACCGCCGGGGAACAGCACGATGTTGAGCGGGAACAGCGCAATCGATGGCGACATCGACGGCGCCATCAACGCGCTCGCAGCGCCGCGAGCAACTTGTCGTGCAGTCCGCCGAAGCCGCCGTTGCTCATCACGAGCACATGATCGCCTGCGCGGGCTTGCGCGGCCAGTCCCTGCACCAGCGCATCGACGCTTCCCGCCAGATTCGCCCGATCGCCCATGCTCGAAACCGCGCCGGCCAAATCCCAACCCAGATCCGGTGAATTCAGCAACCAGGTCCGGTCGGCTACCGCCAGCGAGGGCGCCAATTGTTCGCGGTGCACGCCCATCTTCATGGTATTGGAGCGCGGTTCGAGCACGGCGATGATGCGTGCAGCGCCCACCCTCGCGCGCAAGCCCTTGAGCGTGGTCTCGATGGCGGTTGGGTGATGTGCGAAGTCGTCGTACACGGTCACGCCCGCGACCTCGCCGCGAACTTCCATGCGCCGCTTGACGCCGCGAAATGCGTTCAGCGCTTGCGCGGCGCGCTCCGGAGTCACTCCGACATGCCGGGCGGCGCCGATGGCCGCCAGGGCGTTCATGACGTTGTGCTCGCCGATCAAAGTCCACACGACTTCCGCGACCTCGCGGCCTTGGAAATGCACGGCGAAGCGGCTCGCCGCGGAGTCCTTGGCGATATGCGCCGTCCAATCAGCGCTCAGGCCGGCGCCGCCTTTCACCAATCCAAAGGTTTCCCGCGGCGTCCAGCAGCCCTCGTTCAACGCGGCGGCAATTTCGGCATCTTGAGCGTTCACGATGAGCCGTCCCGCACCGGGCACGGTGCGCAGCAATTGGTTGAACTGCCGGCGGATCGAAGCCACATCCGGATAAATATCCGCGTGGTCGTATTCCAAATTATTGAGGATCGCGGTGCGCGGACGGTAATGCACGAACTTGGCGCGCTTATCGAAAAACGCCGTGTCGTATTCATCCGCTTCGATGACGAAGAACGGCGGCTGGCCCAAGCGGGCGCTGGATTCGAAATTGCCCGGCACGCCGCCGACCAAATATCCGGGCGCAAGACCCGCGTGTTCGAGGATCCATGTGAGCATGGCGGTGGTTGTGGTCTTGCCGTGCGTACCGGTCACCGCGATCACATGCCGGTCGTGCAGCACCTGTTCGGCGAGCCACAGCGGCCCGGAGGTGTACGCCATGCCGCGATCGAGCATAGCTTCGATGACCGGACTGCCGCGGCTCAACGCATTCCCGACGACGACCATGTCGGGCTTCAGATCGAGCTGCTCAGCGCCGTAGCCTTGAACGAACTCGATGCCGAGCGCCTGCAGTTGCGTGCTCATCGGCGGATATACATTGAGATCCGATCCGGTGACGCGAAAACCGGCGGCCTTGGCAATGGCGGCCACACCGCCCATGAAGGTGCCGGCGATGCCTAAGATATGGATATGGGTCATGTGTGCGGCAGTAATTGTTGTTCGAGAGCGATCGTTACTATCAAGTAGCCCACGCTGATGACGCCGCCCACGATCAAGCCGGAATCCAACGCCGCGCGCCAGATGTGCGCGCAGGCCAGCAAGTACCAAATAAACCCGACGAACAGCAGCAGCCCCACCGGGATCGACGCGATTCGATCATCTCCGATGGCGCTGCGCAAGGCGGCCAGCGGATAGAGCACAATTCCCGCAAGCACGCCGACGCCGAGTAGTGCGGTCGCGGTCTGCAAAAATCGCGCGCGCTGCCGGCCCAGAGTCAGCAACACCCAGGTGAAAGCCAGCGGCAAACCCGCTTCCAGTGCAACGCGCGTCACGATTCGGCCCTGGGGTCCCGGCGAGAGCAAGACGTCCAGCACTTCCAGCAGCGCGGCGGCACAGGCGGTGAGCACCAACAGGAACCGCGACGCGGGCAAATGCGCCGGCGTCTGGCGCCACAGTGCAATATCTAAAAATGCTTTTGCGAGTCGCAGCATACTGATTCAGTCATACTTCAATGCAAATTGTACACGTGGTAACGACATGCCTGACGCGATTTGGATCGATCGAAGCGCTGAGCTTGACGCGCTTGCGCGCACTTTGGAACAGCAGTCTTCGATCGGTGTAGACACTGAATTCCTGCGCGAGCGCACTTTTTTTCCCAAGCTGTGCCTGCTGCAGCTCAGCGCCGCCGGGCAGATCTGGTGCGTCGACACCTTGCGGGTCGGCAGCCTCGACGCCTTGATGCCTGCGTTGACCGCGCCTGGTTCGCGCAAACTCATCCATGCTGCGCGCCAGGATCTCGAGGCCGTCTATCTGACCAGCAAACAGGTCCTGTCGCCGGTTTTCGACACGCAGATCGCGGCGGCCTGCATCGGCCTCAAGCCGCAGGTCGGTTATGCCGAACTGGTCAAGACGCTGCTCAATGTCACCATCCCGAAGGGCCAAACCCGCACCGACTGGTCGAAGCGCCCGCTGACGCACGAGCAGCTGGAATATGCCGCGGACGATGTTTTGTATCTTGGCGCCATCGCCGATGAGCTCACGCGGCGTTTGGCGGAACTGAAGCGAGAGCACTGGGCGCGGGAAGATTGTCTGGAGCTCGAGGATCGGCGGCTCTATGAACCCGATCCGGCTCAGGCCTGGGTGCGCTTGCGCGGAATCGGGCAGCTGGCACCGGAGCCCCGCGCGCGCGCCAAGGTCATTGCCGTCTGGCGTGAAAAGCTGGCGCGCGAGCGCGATCTGCCGCGTGCGTGGATCCTGTCCGACGCCGCCATTTTTTCAATCGCGCACGCCGATCCGAAAACGCCCGCCGCGCTCGGGGCCGTGGAGCCCCTGAACGAAAAATTTGCCGCCACGCTGCTCGCCGCCCTCGATGCCTCATCGGGCGAGGCACTCGAGGATTTGGAGCCGGTGCAGGATTCGCGGCCGACGCCGGAACAAAAAGCGTTGCTGGAACGCCTGATGAAAATCGTCGATGCGCGTGCCGCGGAACTGCAGGTGAGCGCCGAAGTGCTGGCGCCGCGCGGCGAGTTGAAGGCGCTCGCCATGGGCACGCTCGCACGCTCGCTGCGCGCCACCCCTGCGCTCACGGGGTGGCGCGAGCATGAGATCGGAACCCGCCTGCGCGCAGCGATCGGCTAGGCGCTAGTTTGCCGCTGTGCCGATCGCGTTCCGAATATTCTCGAATACCGCATTTACATCGGCATCGGCGTCCACGACTCGCAGCAATCCTGCCGCCGTGTAATAACTGATCAGAGGCTTGGTCTGCGCCTCGTAGACATCGAGCCGCTTGCCGATGACTTCTTCCTTGTCGTCCGGCCGCTGAATGAGCCGGTGCTCCGCGCCGCACTTGTCGCAATGCTCCAGCGCCGCAGGCGCCGCGGTGTAAATGTTGAACACCCGCCCGCAGCTTTCGCAGATTCTGCGGCCGGAGAGCCGCTTGAACAGAATCCCCAAATCGAGATTCAGCAACACCACGGCCTGCAGCGGCGTGCCCATCTCGGCGAGCATTTTCGAAAGCGCCTCCGCCTGGGGAATGTTGCGGGGAAAGCCATCCAAAATGAAGCCTTTGGCGGCATCGGGCCGGGTGAGGCGCTCGCGGATCATGCCCAACACCGTCGCGTCATCGACCAGTTTGCCGGCGTCCATGGCGGATTTGGCCTTCAGTCCCAGTTCGGTGCGTTTGGCGACCGCGTCGCGCAGCAAATCACCGGTCGATATCTGCGGTATTCCAAAGGCCTTGACCAGCAGTTGGGACTGCGTGCCTTTGCCGGAACCGGGGGCGCCCAATAAGACTATTCTCATGTTTCTTTTGGTAGTAAAAGCGCGCTACCGTACCAGAGGACGCGCCGATCGGCTATTCTGCGCGACCTGTCATCCGGGGGCATTGTGGCCAAGAAGAACGCGTTTTATGCACAATCCGGCGGCGTAACCGCCGTCATCAATGCATCCGCCTGCGGCTTGATCGAGGCCGCGCGCCGTCATCCCGACAAGATCGGGCGGGTTTACGCCGGCCGGCACGGCATTATCGGCGCGCTGACCGAGGACATGATCGACGTCAGCAAGGAAAGCCGGGCGGCCATCAGCGCACTGCGCCATACGCCGGGGGGTGCTTTCGGATCGGCGCGCTACAAGCTCGCGGGCCTCGACAAGAACCGCGCGCAGTACGAACGCTTGATCGATATTTTTCGCGCGCACGATATCGGCTATTTCTTTTACAACGGCGGCAACGACTCCATGGACACGGCGCAGAAGGTGTCGGAGATCGCAGTACAGATGGACTACCCCATCGTTTGCGTCGGGATACCCAAGACCGTCGACAATGACCTGCCCCTGACCGATTGCTGCCCGGGCTTCGGCTCCGCCGCCAAGTACATCGCCGTATCGACGCGCGAGGCGGCGCTCGATGTCGCCTCGATGGCGCGCACCTCGACCAAGGTATTCGTGCTGGAAGTCATGGGACGCCATGCGGGCTGGATTGCGGCCGCGGGCGGCTTGGCCGGGGAAAAAGCCGGCGATGCACCGCATATCATTCTGTTTCCCGAAATTGCGTTCGATCGCGAGGCTTTTTTGCGCAAGGTAAAAGCCACGGTGGAGAAGCGCGGCTATTGCGTCGTGGTGGTCTCTGAGGGCGTGAAAGATGCCGATGGAAAATTTCTCGCCGAAGCCGGCACCAAGGATGCCTTCGGTCATTCGCAGCTCGGCGGCGTAGGTCCCGTGGTCGCGCAGATGACGCAGCAGGCCTTCGGCTACAAATTCCATTGGGCGGTAGCGGACTACCTGCAGCGTTCGGCACGCCACATTGCATCCAAGGTGGACGTGGACCAGGCCTACGCAGTCGGCCAGGCGGCGGTGAAGTTTGCCCTGCAAGGCAAAAACGCCGTCATGCCGATCATCGTCAGAAAGTCCTCGAAACCGTATCGCTGGGCCATCGGCGAGGCACCATTGTCGGCCATCGCCAATCAAGAAAAAAAGCTACCCCGCCACTACATCACGCCGGATGGATTCGGAATCACCGCTGCGTGCCGGCGTTATTTATTGCCCCTCATCGGCGGCGAAGGTTACCCTCCCTACCGCAATGGCTTGCCGGCTTATGTCACATTGAAAGGCGCCCCTGTTGCGAAGCGCTTGCGCAAACCGTTTGTGATATAGTCGCGCTTTTTTTGGCGTTAACCTCTTAGTTTTCAATAACATAAGTCTAAACGGAGACCCTCTCATGACTCTAGATTGTGCGCTATGGTTGGCTATTGCAGCAGGCGTTGTTGCAATCCTCTACGGCGTCATCTCGGTGCGCTGGATTTTGAAGCAGCCCGCCGGAAATCCGCGGATGCAGGAGATCGCCGCCGCCATTCAAGCCGGCGCGCGCGCCTACCTGAATCGCCAGTATTCCACCATCGCCATCGTCGGAGTGATCCTGTTCTTCGTACTGGGCTTTGCGCTCGGATGGCCCACCGCGGGCGGCTTCGCCGTCGGCGCCGTTCTCTCCGGTTTGGCCGGCTATATCGGCATGTTCATCTCGGTGCGCGCCAATGTTCGCACCGCGCAGGCAGCGCACCATGGCATCAACGCCGCGCTGAAAGTCGCATTCCGCGGCGGCGCCATCACCGGCATGTTGGTCGTGGGCCTAGGTCTTCTCGGCGTCGCCGGCTACTACTTCGGCATGCTGCACACCTTGGGAGACCCGGAGGCCGCATTGCGTTCGCTGGTGGGCTTGGCCTTCGGCGGCTCGCTGATTTCGATTTTCGCGCGCTTGGGCGGCGGCATTTTCACCAAGGGTGCAGATGTGGGCGCGGACCTGGTGGGCAAGGTGGAAGCCGGCATCCCCGAGGATGATCCGCGTAACCCGGCGGTCATTGCGGATAACGTCGGCGACAATGTCGGCGACTGTGCCGGCATGGCGGCCGATCTTTTTGAAACCTACGCCGTGACCCTGGTCGCCACCATGTTGCTGGGCGGCTTGGTGATGGTGGACATGGGCGCGCGGGCGATATTGTTTCCCTTGGTGCTCGGTGCGATTTCCATCATCTCCTCCATCGTCGGCACCTACTTCGTGTCCACCCGCGAGGGCGGCAAGATCATGAACGCGCTGTACAAAGGCGTCATCGTATCGGCGGTGATCTCCGCCATCGCATTCTATTTCGTCTCGCAGCAAATCATGGGCGATCACGCCATGCGGATTTGGCTGTGCACCTTGGTCGGATTGGCCCTCACCGCGGCGATGATCGTCATCACCGAGTACTACACCGCAACCGAGTACGGGCCCGTGCAGCACGTGGCCGCAGCCTCGCAAACCGGCCACGCCACCAACATCATTGCCGGACTCGGCGTGTCAATGAAGGCCTGCGCCCTGCCCGTCATTGCCGTGGCATTGAGCATCTGGGCTTCATACCAACTCGAGGGACTCTACGGCATTGCCATCGCGGCCACCGCGATGCTCTCCATGACCGGCATGATCGTGGCGCTCGATGCCTACGGTCCGATCACCGACAACGCCGGCGGCATTGCCGAAATGGCGCACCTCGACAAAAAAGTGCGCGATGTCACCGACCCGCTGGATGCCGTGGGCAACACCACCAAAGCGGTCACCAAGGGTTACGCCATCGGCTCGGCGGGACTGGCTGCGCTCGTGCTGTTCGCCGACTACACCCACAAATTGGGCGAAGTGCTCGGCCATCCCACGACCTTCGACCTGTCGAACCCGGCCGTGATCATCGGCTTGTTTATCGGCGGCCTCGTGCCGTACCTGTTTGCCGCGATGGCCATGGAGGCCGTGGGCCGTGCCGCCGGAGCGGTGGTCAATGAGGTGCGACGTCAATTCAAGGAAATCGCCGGCATCATGGAAGGCACCGCGAAGCCCGATTATTCGCGCGCCGTCGATATGCTCACCAAGGCGGCGATCAAGGAAATGATCATCCCCTCGCTGCTGCCCATTCTCGTCCCCATCGTGCTGGTGTTCATCGTGAATTTCCTGATGGGTCCGGGCTCGGGCGTTCAAGCGCTGGGCGGACTGCTCATCGGCACCATCGTCACCGGCTTGTTCGTCGCCATTTCCATGACCACCGGCGGCGGCGCCTGGGACAATGCCAAGAAGTACATCGAAGAAGGCCACTTCGGGGGCAAGGGATCCGACGCGCACAAGGCGGCGGTGACCGGCGATACGGTCGGCGATCCCTACAAGGATACTGCCGGGCCCGCGATCAACCCGTTGATCAAAATCATCAACATCGTTGCGCTGCTGATGGTGCCTGTGCTCGGTAAGATGATGTAGGTTCAACGCGAACCGAGCTTCTATATATCAAAGTAGATCGCGTCGGGCTCCGCGGCGCTGTCCCGCGTCAGCACGCGCAGCTCCGGCTCTTTCAAGGAGACGCGGGAGCGCGGCGGCACGCTGCGCGTCAGAAACACCGAGCCGCCGATGACGCTGTCCGCACCCACCACGGTCTGGCCGCCCAACACGGTGGCATTCGCGTACAGCGTCGAGCCGCTCTCCACAGTCGGATGGCGCTTTTTGCCGCGGATGAGATGCCCGCTGGCATCCCGCGGCAGCGACAGCGCGCCCAAAGTGACGCCCTGGTAAATCTTGACGCCATCGCCGATGTGCGTGGTCTCGCCGATCACCACACCGGTGGCGTGATCGATGAAGAAGGCGGCGCCGATGGTCGCGCCCGGATGAATGTCGCAGCCGGTCTTGGAATGCGCCCACTCCGTCATGATGCGCGCCATCATCGGCACCCCTAAGTCGTACAACGCATGCGCGATTCGGTACACGCTGACCGCGAGCACGCCGGGGTAGGCGAGAATGATTTCATCCAGATTCAGCGCCGCAGGATCGCCGTCGAAAGCCGCCTGCACGTCGCGTATCAACAGTCCGCGGATCTGCGGCAAGCGCCGCAAAAAAATCTCCGTCAGCTCGTGCGCACGCGGCGCACACTCGCCGAATTCCGGCGGCGCGGTTTCACGTTCGCGGCCGTAGCACAGGCAATGCTCAATTTCGCGCTCGAGCTTCGGCACCAGGGCCGCCGCCATTTGCTCGACATGCTGACTCAAGTTGCCCGCATTCAAGTCCTGCCGCCCGAAGTAGCCGGGGTACATCAGGTCGAGCACCGACTCCAGGATCTCGACGATCGCCTCGCGCGACGGCAGATAGCGCTGCGAAATGCGGCGCGCGCGCTCATCCCCAAGATAGCTGTCGAGCAACTCGCCGGCGACTTGCCCGAGGGCCGTCGTTTGCGGCTTCTTTGAGGCCGTAGCGTTCATGCGATTCCTTAGGTGACCGCCTGCATCTTCTCGACTTCTTCGAACAGCCCTTCGAACAACGCACCCGATAAGTAGCGCTCGCCGGCATCCGGCAGAATCACCACAATGGTCTTGCCC
>DATHFB010000025.1:0-11140 GCA_035318305.1 Steroidobacteraceae bacterium
TTCCGCGGAAGCTTGGAGCCAGTTCGCGGAACTGGGGTTGCTGGCGCTGCCGTTTCCGGAAGATTTCGGCGGTCTTGGCGGCAATGCCGTCGATATCATGCTGGTCATGGAACAGTTTGGTCAGGGGCTGCTGCTGGAGCCTTACCTGAGCACCGTCGTGACTTGCGGCGGAATCATTCGCGATGCCGCATCGGAACCGATGCAGCAAAAATTGCTGCCGCAGATTGCGGCCGGCGCCCTGAAGGTCGCATTGGCAGCCTACGAGGCGGCAGGCCGGTACGATCTGTCCTATGTCGCTTGCACCTCTCAGGAGAGCGGCGCAGGCTGGCACCTGTCGGGCCGCAAGACCGTGGTCCTCGACGGCCCATCCGCCGATTATTTTCTGGTCTCGGCGCGCAGCAGCGGCGGGATCAGCGATCGCGACGGCATTTCGCTTTTTCTAGTGCCGCGCGATGCGCAAGGCCTTACGGTCGCCGCGTATCCGACCCAGTCCGGCGCGCGCGCTGCCGATCTGCTGCTGGAAAATGTGACCGTGGAGGCCGAGGCCTCGCTTGGGGCGCCGTCGCGTGCATTGCCGGTCATCGAACGGGCGGTGGACCGGGCCATTGCGGCGCTGTGCGCGGAGGCCGTCGGCATCATCAACGCGTTGAATCTAGCGACCTTGAACTACTTGAAAACCCGCAAGCAATTTGGCGTGGCGATCGGCACGTTTCAAGCACTGAAGCACAAGATGGCGGACATGCTGATCGCCGCAGAGCAGTCGCGCTCGATGGCCATCATCGCCGCGGTGCATGCCGATTCGCAGGACGCGGCGGATCGGCACCGCGCCATATCGGCGGCCAAGGCGTATATCGGGCAGGCCGGCCGGCTGGTGGGTCAGCATGCCGTGCAGATGCACGGCGGCATGGGCGTGGTCGATGAGCTCATCGTGAGCCATTATTTCAAGCGCCTGACGATGATCGACCTGAGCTTCGGCGATGCCGACTATCACCTGGCAAGCTTCAGCGACACACTGCGTCCGGCTTGAGTCCCCAAGCCATTAAGCAGCGCGGTGTGCAAGTTCCTGCTTGCGCACATCCTTATCCATCGTACGCGAGGCCGCGAACAATACTGCGGCGGCCGCCAACGCCAGAATCGGAATGATGTACATCGCGTTGTGCAGGCCAACCGCCTTGAACGCCTCGGTCATGGTGCCTGCGCCTGCATCCGTCATCGCCTTGCGCGCGAAGTAATCGCTCAAAGCGCCGGTTCCAACCGGGCCCATGCTCGCGCCCAGGATGTACATAAAACAAAAATAAATAGCCACCGCGGTGCCGCGTAAGCGCGGTTCGATGACGTCCTGAATCGCCGCATACACCGTCGCGTAGTACACGAACATGGTGATGGTGCCCATGGTCATGAAGATGACGTACGCCGTGATCGCCTCTTTGGGCTGATTGATCGCCAGGAATATGCAGGGCGCCGCAATCGTCATGGCGCCGGCGGCCAGCACCAGGCGCCCGTTGCGGCGTTTGGCGCTCATCTTGTCCGCCAGCCAGCCGCCGACCAGCAGACCGATGGCGCCCACCGCGCCGACGGAAATGGACGACACGTAGCTGGCATTCAACAGACTCAATTCATGGAAGCGCTGCAGAAAGGGCGTGTTGAACGAATTGATGGCATACATATTGAAGTTGTGGAAGATGCCCGACATGATGATCCACCACATCGTCGGCAGGCTCAAGACGGTGACAAAAGCCGATTTTCCGCCGGCCTTGGCCGTGGTTACCACCCGCCCGGCATCCAATGCGCCGCGCACGGGTTCGGGGATGCGCAGCGCCAGCAGCGCCAAAATGATTCCCGGTACGCAGGCGAACCAGAAGGCCGCCCGCCAGCCGAACCGCGTGGCGATGGCGCCCGCGCTGATGTAGGCCAGGAAAATACCCGCGGGCAGCCCCAGCATGAAGACGCCCATGGCCTTGGCGCGCTGATTCGGCGGGAACAAATCGCCGATGAGCGATTGCCCGGCCGGTGCGCACGTGGCTTCGCCCACGCCGACGCCGAGCCGTGCGATGAAGATCTGCGCGTAGTTCTGCGCAAAGCCCGTCGCGGCCGTCAACAGGCTCCAGAATGCGGTGCCGATGGCGATCAGCCGGTTTCGATACCACCGATCGCTGAGCGCGCCCAACGGCAGACCGACAAAGGCATAGATGATGGTAAAGATGGTACCCAGAAATCCGAGCGCGGTATCGCTCAACTGAAACTGGTGGCGGATCGGTTCGCCCAGCGCACCGAGCAATTGCCGATCGAAAAAATTCAGCAAATTGATGGCGAACAGCAGGAACAGCGCAAACTTCGCGCCGCTTGCGGCCTTTGCCACGACGCCGGCAGTCGGGCCGACGGGAGCGCCACCTTCTAGCGATTGCGGACTAACAGACATTAATTATACTCCCCGAAATAAAAGCCCTGCCGCCGCCCGTAGTTTGCCGCACATCGGCGCCGAACGCTTATATTTAAAATCCAACGGTTTTTTAGGGCAAAAAAACGGCGGGTCTTCGAGGCCCGCCGTTGTAATCGAATCAATGGTCAAAAACCTCGAGTTACTTGAACTTCACCCGCGCCGTCAAACCGAAAGTCCGCGGAGCGCCCAGGTAGGACGAGATGGTGTTGAATTGGAACGGCGAGTCGAACGCAACGGCGTAATAGTATTTATCCGCGAGATTCGCGCCCCACGCCTCGATGGCCCAGGATTCATCCAATGCGCCGAAGCCGATGCGGGCGTTGAGCAGTCCGAATCCCTGTTGGATTTTGCGGGGATCAAGATCTGATCCGGTGTTGTAGGAGGAGTTGTACTTCTCTTCCACACTGGTGCGTAACCCTAAGGTTCCGAACGGTATCAGGTAGCTGGCGGACAGCGCTCCGGACCACAACGGCGCAAAGGAAAGACGATTGTTGTCGCGGGCAGTGCAACCATTTCCTGGGCCGCCGCAGAAGTCGGGCAGGGCATTGCCGAAATTGTCGATGTTGGTCAGATCCTGGGTCACGCCGCCGGCAATGGTCAGCCCCGAGATCGGCGTTGCCCACGCGAAATCCACGGCAACACCTTTGGACACGACCTTGTTGAGAGAGGTGACGACGAATTGAATCCCGGTGAAGGTATTCAGTTGGAAGTCCGTATACTTCTGATAGAAAGCCGCCGCGTTGAGGCGCAGTGTCCTGTCGAAGAGCGTGGTCTTGATGCCCGCTTCGAATGACTCGACCGTCTCGCGCGGGAACCCCGTATTTAGGTTGGGCGAGAGGCCGATAGGATCGGCCGCCGATGGCGCGTTGGTCACGCGGGAGAGATTAAATCCGCCCGCCTTGTAGCCATTCGCGCCCGAAATGTAGGTCATCACTTCTTCGTTGAAACGATAGGACAGCTTGACCGTGCCCGACAAGTTGTTCTCAGTGTTCGACTGGTCGAACCCCTTGCCGGTGAACTCTGGATCGAGACCGGTGAAGCACCCATAGCCGAGAATGAATGCTTGTGCATTGGTTCCGTTGATGCCGAGCGGAGGATTTGTGAAGAGCAGGGGAGCATGTTGCAGCAGCGCACTGCAGCCCGGACCGCCGCCTTTGCTGTTGTAGCTCGCGGTCGCGGTTTTCTTCTCTTCCGTGCCGCGCAAGCCGACCGTCAGATCCAACCCTTGCGTGATGTTCCAGGTCTCGTTGGTGAACAATGCAAAGCTTCTTGCCGTCTGTTGATAGTCATCGTTGTAACCGGTGCCGAAAAACGTGGTGCCCGGCGCGTCGCCTGTGAGCTGCGATATCAACAGCGGGTTGAACGGCCTCCCAATCGAAGCGGACGCCACCGCGCTGACATAGGTCTCAAATTGATTTCCGATGGCGCCGAGCGTTCGCGTCGACAGGATTTCGTTGTTGAAGAATCCGCCCACCAACCAGTTCAGCGATCCCGCCTTGCCGGCCAGGCGCAACTCCTCGCTGAATTGCTTGAAATCGGTGGAATTGGCATTGCCGTCGTCCGGGAATGACAACAGGTCGATGCCGGTGTAGTCGACATCATTGCCGCCGGCGACGGTGTTGTCGCGCCACGCCGTGATCGACGTGAGCTTTCCAAAGCCCACGTTCCAATTCAGTTCTCCGGATATGCCCATGTCGCGCACGTTCTGCTTGATGACTTGGTTGTCATAGGCTACGTAGCTGTTCGGCAGCCGAGTCACACCCGGCTGGCCGATGAGCGGGGAATTGCCGAGCCCGCCGGGTTTACCGCCCAACAAAGGGTTCGAGGCGAACACATTCACCAGTCCCTGGAATGGGCCCGGGTACTCTACGACGGCGCTGCAGCAGGATTCATTGCGCTTGGCATAGTCGGCAATGAGCAAGAAATCCACATCGTCGCTCGGCGTGATCAACAACTGACCGCGCGCGTTATAGGCCTTGCGGTCGTTGGTGTTGTTTTGCTCGCTCGGGCCGACGCCGTTGACCACTTGCAGAAAACCGCTGTTCTGCTGGTAGCCGACGTACATGCGTCCCGCCATGATATCGCTCAAGGGTCCGGTGACGGAGGTGCGGAACTCTCGGTCGTTGAAGTTTCCGCCCGTCACTTCTGCCATCGCGCCAAAAGTGTTTGAAGGTCTCTTGGTGGTGACGTTGATGACGCCGGCATCGTTGTTCTTGCCGAACAATTCGCCTTGCGGGCCGTAGAGAACTTCGATTTGTTCGATTTCTCCGAGATCGCCGAAGGCGACGCCGTTGCGCGGCCGATAAACACCGTCGATGTTCACGCCGACGGAGGACTCCAGTCCCGGATTGTCGCCCACGGTACCGATGCCGCGAATTCGCGCGGTGGTGATGGCTTCATTGCCTTCGGAGGTGACGGTAAGACCGGGGGTGAGTATCGCGAGGTTGCGAATGTCGGTGATGCCGGCATCCTTGATCTGCTGCGCGGATATGGCCACCACGGAAATCGGTACGTCCTGAAGGTTCTCCGATCGCTTCTGCGCGGTCACGATGATTTCGTCCAAGGCCGGTGCGCTGGAAGAGTCCGCCGCTAGCGCCTCCGCGCCGGCAAATGCCGCCGTGATGCCGAGGATGAGAGTAATGGCCCGTCGTGAGGGCCCAATTTGATTTGTCATAGGGTCATTCCTTTGGTTGCACTGCCACGCCTCGCCTTCGACAAGGCGACCCCCAGCGTCAAAATCATTGAGCCCACGATCTGTGGACGTATTCCCTTCTGTTGCGTATCTTGAGCCTACGGAAACCGTGGCGCAAGCACCACGCTTTGCGCGACATTTGATTGACAAATGGCGCCACGAGCTTGAATTGACCAAGGAAGACACAACTGGTTTCGTGGTGTAAAAGGCACAGATGAGAAATCCAGACCCCTGGCAACCCCCCGAGAGGGAGCCCGATCGGGCACCGACGACGCGTCGCGCGGCGCTCATGGGATTGGTGATGATCGTGCTGCTCATCCTCGGCGGATTGCTCTTGACGCACATCTTGGGTGACATGGCGCGCCTGCAGGACTGCGCGCTGTCGGGACGCTCAAACTGCGCGTCTAACCATTAAGTCGGCGCAAAGTAGCGCTCGCCTTGAGGCGGCGAGCACGCCTACTGCCGGCGGGCGAACCAAGCGGAGATCTAAGCGGCGAGCACGCCTTTGGACTTCGCCGTGTGCGTGGCAATGACATCCATCAATGCCGGCGACAAGCAATCATACGGCTCGAGTTTCAATTCTTTGAGGCGCGCGCGGATGGCGCCCATTTGTGCGGGTTTGGTCCCGGATTCGATGACGGACGAGACGAACGCCGCGAACTCCGGCGCAGCCCAGCCATTGGCATCCAACAGTTCAGGGTGAACGAAGTCGAAGCCGTAAAGGGCATGACCCTTGTTCTCGATGCGGCCGTACAGGTGCACACCGCAACCTGAGCATGCGTGCCGCTGAATGGTCGCGGCGTCGTCGACCACTTTCAGTTTCTGTGCATTGGAGCCCACGGATAGCTTGTCGCGCGGTACCACCGCTACCAGTGAAAAGGTTGCGCCGCTGGGTTTCCAGCACTTGGTACAGCCGCACACGTGATTGAAGGCGACGTTGCCGTTGATGGTCACTGTGACCGGAGACTGACTGCACTTGCATTTCAGGGTGCCGCCGGAAAACGATGGACTCCCAGCTTTGACGCCGCTATCCACGGCAGGGTGAATGGCTACACTCATGCTTGTGCTCCTCGCGGTGAAAGTGCGCCAAGTATAGTCGATGGCGGCAGCCACGGATGGCGGCTTGCCCAGGGGCCTGCTATTATATACAGTATCCCTGGGCTAAGTTCGAGCCATCGGCGCAACACGGCAGCAATGAGCGTTCTCGACACCTTTCACCCTGCTGTCGCCGCGTGGTTCTCGCGCACGTTCGATGCGCCGACGGAAGCGCAGCAGCGTGCGTGGCCGGCGTTGGCAGCCGGCGAGCATGTGTTGGTGGCCGCACCCACGGGGTCAGGCAAAACATTTGCCGCCTTTCTATCCGCGATTGATCAACTCGTCAAAGAAGGTTTGAGCGGTCCGCTGCCCGACGAGACGCGGGTGGTGTACGTATCGCCGCTCAAAGCGCTGTCCAATGACATTCAGCGAAATCTCGAGGCGCCCTTAAACGGCATTCGCGAAGAGCTCATGGCGCTTGGGTTACCGGATGTGGAAATTCGCGCCGTGGTGCGCACCGGCGACACGACGCAATCCGAGCGCGCCGGCATGCGGCGCCGTGCTCCGCACATCGTGGTGACCACGCCCGAATCGCTGTACATCTTGCTCGGCTCGCAATCCGGCCGCGACATGCTGTCGACCTGCCGCACCGTGATCGTCGATGAAATTCACGCCATTGCAGGCAACAAGCGCGGCGCGCATCTGGCCTTGTCGCTCGAACGGCTGCAGGGATTGACGGGCAGCCGGTTGACGCGCGTTGGATTGTCTGCAACGCAGAAGCCGATCGAAGAAGTCGCGAAGTTTTTGACCGGTGCGCATGAGGTGCCTTGCACCATCGTCGACAGCGGTCATGTTCGCAGCCGCGATTTGGCTTTGGAGGTTCCGCCGTCGCCGCTCGAGGCGGTGATGTCGGGCGAGGTATGGACGCAGGTTTACGACCGATTGGCGGCGCTGGTTCTGGAGCATCGCACCACGCTGGTGTTCGTCAACACACGCAGGATGGTCGAACGCGTGGCGCGGCATTTGTCCGAGCGCGTCGGCGAGGAGCATGTCGCCGCGCATCACGGCAGTCTCTCCAAGGAGCGGCGCCTGAACGCCGAGCAACGCCTGAAGCGCGGCGAGCTGAAGGTATTGGTGGCCACGGCTTCCTTGGAACTGGGCATCGACATCGGCGATGTGGACCTGGTGTGCCAAATAGGATCCACGCGATCCATCAACTCTTTCTTGCAGCGCGTGGGCCGGGCGGGGCACTCGGTCGGGGGAACGTCGAAAGGAAGATTGTTTCCGCTGTCCCGCGATGAATTGGTCGAGTGTGCGGCGCTGCTCGAGGCGGTCCGCTGCGGCGAGCTGGACCGGCTGAAGATTCCGCAGAATGCCCTTGACGTGCTCGCGCAGCAAATCACGGCGGAGGTGGCGGCGCGGGAGTGGTCCGAGGATGAGTTATTTTCCCTGCTGCGCGGCGCCTATCCCTACCGCAATCTGGCGCGGCAGGAATTCGACGAATGCGTGGCGATGCTCGCGGAAGGATTCAGTACGCGGCGCGGCCGCCGCGGTGCGTTGCTGCACCACGATGCGGTCAACAAGATGCTGCGGCCCCGTAAAGGCGCGCGCTTGACGGCGATCACTTCCGGCGGCGCGATACCCGATAACGCCGATTACCGCGTGATGTTGGAGCCTGAATCCATTTTAGTCGGCTCGGTCAACGAGGACTTTGCGGTCGAAAGCTTGCAGGGGGATATATTCCAGCTGGGCAATACCTCTTACAAGATATTGCGCGTGGAGCGGGGCACGGTGCGCGTCGAGGATGCGCACGGTCAACCGCCCTCGATTCCCTTCTGGCTCGGCGAAGCGCCGGGCCGCACCCTGGAACTTTCAGCAGCGGTGTCGGGGTTGCGCCAGGAAATCCAGCAGCGGCTCGAAGGCGAGCCCGGCGCGGCGCTGCAATGGTTGATGGAAACCGTCGGAATCGACGAGTCGTCCGCGTTTCAACTGGTGCAGTACTTGAGCGCGGGCAAGGCGGCACTCGGCTGCCTGCCGACCTTGAGCACGGTCGTGTTCGAGCGATTCTTCGATGAATCGGGCGGCATGCAGCTCGTCATTCATTCCCCCTTCGGCAGCCGCGTCAACCGCGCGTGGGGCTTGTCCCTGCGCAAGCGATTTTGCCGCACCTTTAATTTCGAGCTGCAGGCAGCGGCAACCGAGGATCATATCGTGCTCTCGCTGACTCATGCGCACAGCTTTGAGCTGGCAGAGGCGGCCCGATATTTGAATTCCAATTCAGTTCGCCATGTGCTGATCCAGGCCTTGTGCGCGGCGCCGATGTTCGAGGTTCGGTGGCGCTGGGATGCGGGCATTGCGCTCGCGCTGCCGCGCTTTCGCGGCGGCAAAAAAATTCCTCCGCAGATTGCGCGCATGAACGCAGAGGATTTATTGGCGTCGGTCTTTCCGGACCAGGTTGCCTGCGCCGAGAACCTGCCGGGCGAAATCGAAGTGCCGGATCACCCCCTGGTCAGGCAAACCATTCGTGATTGCCTGGAAGAGGCGATGGATATCGATGAGTTCGAGTCGCTGTTGCGCAAACTGGAGAGCGGTGAAATCCGCGTCGTCGCGCGGGACCTGACCGAGCCCTCGCCGCTGGCGCTCGAGGCTTTGAACGCACGTCCGTATGCCTATCTCGACGATGCACCGCTCGAGGAACGGCGAACCCAGGCCGTGATGAGCCGTCGCTGGCTGGATCCGACCGAAGCCGCCGACATCGGCAAGCTCGACCCGGAAGCGATTGCGCGCGTCCGTGCCGAGGCGTGGCCTGACGCCGCGACGCCCGATGAACTGCACGATGCCCTGTTGTGGCTCACTTTCATGACGGACGAAGAGAGCCGATCCAATGGCTCTTGGCCGGCATTGATGGAAGACCTCGCGCTGCAGAACCGCGTCGCGCGAATGCCGCTAAGGAATCGTGCCGTATGGGTGGCGGCCGAGAGGCGCGCGCTCTTTGTGTCGCTGGATGACTCGCTGGTCGAAGTCGTGCGCGGCGGGCTGGAAGGTGTGGGTCCCGTCACCGCGGCGCAAATCGCCGAGTCGCTGGGCTCGAGCGAAACACAGATCAATGGCGCGCTGATTGCGTTGGAGGCCGAGGGCTTCGCCATGCGAGGTCATTTCACGGCGGCGTCCGCGCAAGAGGAGTGGTGCGAGCGCCGATTGTTGGCCCGAATCCATCGTTATACGGTCAAGCGCCTGCGGGCGGAAATCGAGCCGGTGGCGGCGCGGGATTTTTTGCGCTTCCTGTGCGAATGGCAGAGGGTGCTGCCGGGTGCGCGGATGCAGGGCTCCGACGCGCTGGCAGCCATATTGGCGCAGCTCGAGGGGTTTGAATCGCCCGCCGGTGCCTGGGAGACGGAAGTCATCCCGTCGCGGATCACCGAGTATGAACCTCAGTGGCTCGATGAGAATATCCGCGCAGGACGCTTCATCTGGACGCGTTTGGCGGCGCGCAGCGGCGCTTCGCGCGGCGAAGATTCGGCTGCGCGCGGCGCGTCGCCGATTCGCTCCACGCCCATCGTTTTGCTGGCTCGGCGCAACGCGCCGCTGTGGTCGATGTTCGCCGATCATTCGGATCCTGCGCACCTGACATCCCGGGCGCGAGCGGTGGCGGAGTTCATCCGCGAGCACGGCGCGTCGTTCTTCGACGAGATCGCTGAAACCGTGGGCATGTTGCCTTCGGAAGTGGAAGAGGCGCTGGCAGAATTGGTGGCCTCGGGCATGGTGAACTCTGACAGTTTCGCGGGCTTGCGCGTGCTCTTGATGCCCAGCGGCCGGCGCGCCGGCAGGCCCAACTCTTACGGCACACGCCACAAGCGGCGGCTGGCGCTCTTCGGAATGGCGGACGCAGGGCGCTGGGCACTGGTGCGCCGCTCGAGCGGCGAGTCCAAGGAGCGCAAGGACGAAGCGGTCGAGCAAATTGTGCGCACGCTGCTGCGCCGCTGGGGAGTCATCTTCTGGAAGCTGCTCACGCGGGAATCAGATTGGCTGCCGCCGTGGCGCGAAATCTCGAACTGCTGCCGCCGACTCGAGGCGCGGGGCGAAATTCGCGGCGGCCGCTTTGTCGCGGGATTTTCGGGCGAGCAATTTGCGACACCCGAAGCCATCGGCTTGCTGCGCGACGTGCGCCGCAAGCCGCTCAGCGATGCCTATGTATCCGTTTCAGCCGCCGACCCATTGAACTTGGTCGGCATTTTGACGCCTGGACCAAGGCTGTCGTCGCTGGCGGGAAATCGCATGCTCTACCGAGACGGATTGCCGGTGGCCACGCTTGCGGCGGGCGAAGTTCGCTTTTTGGAAGAGTTGCCGCCGAAAGAGCAATGGGATGCGCAAACCGCGCTGCTTCGCCGACACGTGCCCGTTGCGCTGGATGACGTGGAGCTTCCAGCCAGCTAGCCGAAAAGATGCCATCGCATCTTTACGCCGCGCAGCACGCCACCGGCGGTTTCGTCGCCTACTTGGCCGTCGCCATGGACGCGTCCCAGCCGCCACCCAAGGCCTCGATCAACGCGACACTGGCCTGCAGCCGCGACGATAGCACCTGCAACGCCGTTTCCTCGGCGCTCAAGCGGGTGGTCTGCGCGGTGATGACGCTGCTGTAGGGAACCGTGCCGGCCTTGTACTGATTGAGCGTCAGCGCCTCGGCCTCGCGCGCCTTCTTGACGGTTTCGTCCTCGATCGCGCCTTCTTGTTCGAGCACGCGCAGGGTGACGATTTCATCCTCGACTTGTTGAAAACTCGCCAGGACGGTTTGGCGGTAGCTGTCGACGGTTCCCTCATAGGACGCGCGTGCGCCCCGCACCTGCGCGCGCACCAGTCCGCCGTCGAACACGGTTTGCGCAAGCGTCGGACCCGCCGCCCAGATGCGGTTGGAGTTTCGAATCAGACTGCTGAAGGCCGTGCTCGTATACTGATCGCGGCCGGTCAAGGTCAGG
>DATHFB010000026.1:0-3662 GCA_035318305.1 Steroidobacteraceae bacterium
AAACGCTACCGAGATGCCGGTGGCGGCGGAGAGGAAATTTTGCACCGCGAATGCGACCATTTGCGTGAAATAGCTCATGGTCGATTCGCCGGCGTATCCCTGCCAATTCGTATTGGTCACGAAACTCACGGCCGAATTGAAAGACGAATCCGGCGAGACGTTGACGAAGGCTTGAGGATTCAAGGGAAGCCAGAATTGCAGCCGCTGTATGGCGAAAACCACGAGCGCACCGAGCGCATTGAAGAGCAGCAGCGCAATCGCATACTGCGTCCAAGACATGTCCCTGCGCGGGTCCACTCCGGCCACGCGGTATAGCAATCGCTCCACGCTCCCGGCCACCCCGCGAATCGCGGCCGCGTCCGCGATTCTGGCAATGTATATCGCGAGCGGATAGGCGATCGCGATCAGGACAATCACGAACAGGCCAATCGTAAGCCATGCCTGTGCGGTCATTTACAGATCCTCGGCGCGAAATAGCGCAACCACTAAATAGATGAGCAGGGCAAGCGCGACGGCGCCGCTCAACGCGTACGCCCAAGTCATTTCTTGCGCTCCAGCGCCGCGCAGCCGGCGACCAGCGCCAGCGTGAACAGCAGGAATCCGACGATGATCAACACGTAAACGATATCCACCGCTTGCCTCCGTCGATGCCAACCTGCGCAACGTTAGAACTTGACCATCACACCGGCGCCGATGACGACTTCACGGGTGCGAAGATCAGGGAACCAGTCAGCCGCGCTGCAGTTGCCGGTGGTGGCATCGGATCCACCGCCGACGCAACTGGCCGGCGTGCCAGTATTGCCGCCCGGAGGCGTTACGCCGCCGGATCCGGACCAGTACGGCACACTCGAGTGCCGGAATGTCGCTTCGGTCCACCAGGTGATCCAATCCTTGGGCATGTACTGCAGATTGAGCTGCGTGTCCCATTGATAGAGCTTTTGTCCGGGCTGCTGGGTGAAGTAAGGCGAACCGCTTGCGGCCGTCGCGCCATTGATCGGCGGGGTGAGGGCCAGATAACGGCCCGGGTTGTTCATGAAGCCGCCGCCCAAGGTCACGGCATACAGGTCGTTGTGAAACCAGGCGCGGTTATAAAGCATCATGCCGAAAAAGTTGTCCTTATTCGGTCCGTGCGTACAGTTGATGCCGCCGCCGTACTGGCAACCAATGTCGACCGTATAACTGAACGCCATCTTCGACAAACCGGCGCCGCCATTGCCATGTGCGTCGTAGTATTTCACGAGGATGCTGTCGTCCTCGTGGATACGTTTTACTTTCGAGTAATCGATGGGTGGCCCCGCCCCCACCAAAGATCCGGCCGCGGCACTTGGGTTACCGCCATTTTGCGGCTGGCACATCGAGTCGACGGTCCCGCGGCCGGCGCCGCCGCTGGTTTGGCAGTTCAAGTTATCTTGACCGACGGAGTAGCTGTTGAAGACCAGCTTCACCGAATCGTTGGGCATCCACAATATTTGGCCGCCGAAGCCCGGCTTGCTGTTGAACTTGGCATAGGATTGCCAGCCGTTGATGATCCAGGGCTCAATTTTCAAGTTCTGGGTCGGCCACCACTGAATGCGAAGGCCGTTGAAGAACCAAGGTGTGTTGGATGATACGAATGAGGGCTGGTAGGTCCAGTTATCGAAATTGTAGTAGCTGAACAAGCCGATGTAGGACACGAACACGCCCGCGTCGACATTCAGGCCGTGGTTGACGTCGAAGTGATACCCGGCATTCGCCTCCGAGAAGTATCGGTACGCATTTTGCAGATCCCATTGGCCCACCGAAGAGCTCGCATCGTTGCGCGGCGTGGTGGTTGCGAACATGCCGAACATCGACAGAAAGCGGGCTCGCACATTGTCCCAATGGAAGTCACCGCCCAGGCTCACTTGTTCGATCTGAAACTCGCCGGAGCGGAATTCCTCGGTGGATCCGACGATGGTGTGGTCGTGCGGGTGATTGAGACTTTGCAGATAGTTCATGTCCAAACGGATTTCGGGCGTGAAGAACTTCGTGTCGAACACCGGCGCTTTTTCACGCGAGGTGCCATTCATCCAGCCCACATAGCCGATGTCGGCCCACGGCGTCTTCGTGTCGTTTTCGGGGGCCGGATCCGGCGCCTGCAGCGCTTCAGGCACCGTCGGAACCGCAGCCGGAGCTGCGGCCGGCGCGAGTGCGAGCGCGGGTGCCGGCGCCGCCTTTGCGGGAATATTCATGACGATGTCGCGGCGCGCCGGCTTGCCGGCGGCCACATTGACAGCGGGCAGGACCACGTCCGGAAACCCGTCCACCGTTGTGGTCAGGGACCAAGAACCCGGAATAACGTCAGCAAACGAGTAGACGCCATCGCTGCCGGATATCGTGGAGCGAATACCGCCCCCCGCGCGCACGGCTGTGACGGTCGCCCCGGCGATGGGAGCCTTCGCCGCATTGGTCACGACACCGACGATGGTCCCTGCTGAAATGGCGTTGTTCGGCGCACTGAGCTCGTCCGCGGAAGCGAGCGGCGCCACAACCATCGAGACGATCGACAAGACCAAGGCTTTCAGAGCGTTATTTGCTTTCATAATCGCGATTCCTTCTCATCCTCTTTCCACGGTTCAACGACGCGCCCCTGCAGGGCGCAGATTTGTCGGCGCTCACTCTAGAGAGCTCGTTGTAAAAACACTGTTGTGATCGGCGTACGCGCCGTAAAAATGGAGTAAAGATGGCGGAAGAGCCGCTCAGGCCAATCGGCTTCAGTCTCTCGGTTGCTGCACCAATCGGTAGCCCACCGCCGTCTCCGTCAAGATGTGCCGGGGCTGAGCGGGGTCGGACTCCACCTTGTGACGTAAGTGACCCATGTAAACCCGCAAGTAATGGCCATCGTCGAGGTGCGCCCGCCCCCACACTTCGCTCAAGATCTGGCGGTGCGTCAATACCTTGCCTTCATTGGCCGCCAAGAAACACAGCAGGCGATATTCAATCGGCGTTAGGTGGATCAAGTTCCCATTCTTGCGCACCGTTCGCGTATCTCTATCAAGCGCAATGCTGGGTTCGGCCATTTTTCCTCTGCCCGGTTATCACCGTCTAGACTAGAGCGGAGGGGCGTAAAATTGCTGTCGGATCGCCTCCGTGATCTGTAAAAAAACCGTAAATGTAGTCGGGGCGCCCGCAGGGCTCGGCGCTTGATTTGCGCAGCAAGTCGCGCCCGAGCCGCGTCATGCCGAATGTGTTGGGCGCCCTGCCGGTCAGATCGGTCGCGAGATTGGCATGCCCGACAGCCGCCAGGACTACCAATCCCAGGGTGATTTTTCGCACGCGGCGTGACCTGTTGCTCATGGCCGCCAAGGTAGTCGGGAAGGCCGTAAAAAATCCGTTGCATTCGTTGCGCGGTCTGTAAAAACGTCGAAAAAATAGAATTCGAGGGCGAGCATTCCCGGGCGCCGGACAGAGTGCGCGGGGAAAATCCTGCGAATTGCTAGTCAGTCCCTGCCGGGGCTACAATCAGTGCGTGGTCTTCGAGGGGGATTTATGATCACTCTAAAAATAAACGGCGAATCGAAGACCGTGGACGCACCCCCTGATGTGCCCTTGCTCTGGGCTCTTCGAGATATTTTGGGGATGACAGGCACCAAGTTTGGCTGCGGCATCGCGCAGTGCGGTGCTTGCACCGTGCACCTCGACGG
>DATHFB010000027.1:0-3165 GCA_035318305.1 Steroidobacteraceae bacterium
AGATCGCCCCTGCAGAGCGATAGTTGAATGCACTGTCGGCGCAATTTCGGCTCGCCGATGCGCGGGCTTGGCGGAACGCCTCCGCTTGCTTCTCCTCAAGCGCGAATAAATGTATCATTGTTTGATACAAAACAATTGACCACTGTATCAATGAGTGATACAGAGTTTTCGTGATCAAGAGCTTCAAAAACGCCCTGACCGAAGCAGTGTTCAACGATGAAACGCGCAAAGGCTTCCCCGCTGATTTGATCAAGGTGGCGCGGCGCAAACTGGGTTATCTGAACGCCGCAGCCACACTGGACGATCTGAGGGTACCGCCCGCCAATCGGCTTGAGGCCCTGAAAGGCGATCGTCGCGGGCAACATTCGATCCGCGTGAACGACCAGTTCCGGATTTGCTTTATCTGGACCCCGGAGGGTCCAAAGGACGTTGAATTCGTTGATTATCACTAGCAAAACCGAGGCGGCCGATCGCCGCCCGGACCAAGGAGGATCGTAGATGGCAAAGAAGCTTCCACCGCTGCATCCCGGCGAAGTTCTGCGGGAGGAATTCCTCGTCCCGATGGGGCTGTCTCCCGGCGCTCTCGCCAAAGCCTGCGGCGTTCCGCGGACGCGGATCGAGCGGCTCGCGAACGAGCAGATCGGCGTGACGGCCGATACGGCTTTGCGGCTATCGAAGGCATTCGGTACCACGCCCGAGCTGTGGCTCAACCTGCAGAACAGCTTTGACGTGCGGACCGCGCGGCAAAAGATCGCGGCCGAGCTGGACCGGATCGAGCCTGTGAACGACAGGGCCGCGTGATTTGGTTCACCTCGCGACCCGTGCACCTAATCCATTCGGGTTCGGCGATAGCGCGCTCGTCAACGGCTTTCCGGTGCGAACGGCTTCGGCTAGTCGATTGAGTGCATTGTCACCGCAATTGCCGAATCATCTTGCTATTGTCCAAGCAACAACGTTGACGAGTTGTGATACAAATATGGGTGTGAATGGCTGAATTTCGCTCGGTCTGCGGAGACCATCATGGGCCTGGCATTACCGGCTGAAAGCGCTTCGCTCTGGAATACGATCCACCGTGAGGCGGTCGCGGTCGCTGCCGCTGAACCGGCTTTGGCCGCGTGGATGCACGAGGCGGTCGTTAATCAGAGCAATCTTGCCAGCGCGCTGGCACAATTGATCGCTGTGGCGGTCAGTGGCAGCCGCGACGAAAAGACCGTAACCCGGCGAATTGCCGAACGGGCCTATCGCGACGATCCCTCTTTGATCGAGATCGCGACCCTCGATCTGAGGGCACCACTTGACCGTGATCCAGCGTGTCCCGGCCCTCTTCACGTGCTGCTGCATTTCAAGGGCTACATCGCGCTGCAGGCTTACCGCATCTCGCATCGGCTCTGGGAAAGCGGCCGAACTGAATTCGCCCGGGAGCTACACGGCCGCATCACTCAGGCGTTGCATGTCAGCATTCATCCGTCCGTGACTATCGGAAGTGCCCTATTTATCGACCATGGCACCGGTATCACCATCGGTGAAGGCGTGGTCATCGGCGAAGACGTATCGATGCTGCAGGAGGTCACGCTCAGCAGCTCGCCAGAAGGCGAAGCTGGCGCGCCGCGGATCGGCCGTGGCGTGCTGCTATCAGCCGGGGCGACAGTGTTAGGCAACGTTGACATCGGCGACTTTGCCAAGATCGGCGCCGGCTCGCTGGTTCTTGCGTCGGTGCCGTCAGGGTACACTGCAGTCGGCGTGCCGGCACGGCTGGTCGGCCGCGCATCCGACGCGCGGCCCGCGTTAAACATGGATCAATCTCTGCCGTGATCCTACGGCACGCGAATCAGGAATCAGGAGTCAGGCTTGTTGAATTTTCGCATGCAGACACACGCTCTTGTCGCAGTCTCCGATCAGAGGCCGTCAGGATCGGCCCATCCAGACAGTTCGGCCTCCCGCGCGTCCTTCCGGATTCAAGTCCTTGAATCTATTTTGACTCCAGAACCGAAGTGCTCTCCGGTTGGCGCGGTTGACGCCGACATGCACAGCGGTTGCGCCGCGCTTTGATGCGAGTTCAAGCCACGCCTTCAGCAGCATCGATCCGACGCCCTGCCCCTGCGCGCCGGGCAACAGGTTCAGATGGAGATGCGCCGGATAGGCCTCCACTACGTCGCGCGGGGCGCGTTCCGGGTGATGGATCGCGGCGGCTCGGCGCTGGTCAGCCGTCCAGCTGGCGAATGACGCCTCTTCAGGATCAGGATATTGGCGGCGGAGTGCCGGCCACCAGTCTCGTTCGAGAACATCCTCCCACAGCAAGGTGTCTATCGCCCCGGCGGCAAAACCCGCGACCTCATCGCCATCGACGACGACGAGCACGAGGGCAGGCTCAAGAAGCGCATAGGGCGCGGAATAGACGTGCCCCATCAGCTTGGCGTCTTCATATAGGTGTGAAGCATCACCGCCCTCATGCCCCGTCGCCAGCGAAATGGCGTAGAGCGCATTCAGGTCCCCGGATCGAAATTGACGCAGCTTCATCACAGGAGATGTCTATCACGGCTTTGGGCCCGTCCGCTTCATGTCGATCCACTTCCTTGATGCGGTGATAATAGGAAGCGTACCGCTCACGCTGGATCTGATCGACTTGGGGCGCGATCACGTAGACTTCTTCGAGGTGTGGGCCGTTGCATCCGAAAAGAGCGGCAGGCGCGTGGAACGCTTGCGCCATGAGGCGCAACGCTTTCGGCCAACCCTGAAAGTCAACACCGGCGTCGTAAATTGCCTCGATGAGAGCGGTAAATCCGCGTCCGCCGATCATGTGCAATGCCCGCTATTGCAATGTCGCTTTGATGACAAGCCGATGAACTTGTCGAACTCGTTCGCAGGAAATCGATCTTAAGCATCAGCTGTTTGGCTGACGTCGAATGCAGAGCGCCGGTGTAGCGTTTCAGGTGCTTCACCAAGATGAAATTTCAAACAAGCAATTGGGTTATGCGGAGATCGACGATGCTGGACCTGAAAGCGCTAACAGACTACGGCAACTGGATCGGGGAAACCGCATGGGAGGTGCACTGGTCGGTCATGCGGGTGGGCGGGTGGCAGCAGGTGTTCCCGGGCGCTTTGCCGCGCTGGGCAAGCAGGATCCGCCAGTACTTCAATCTGACTCCAATGACGCTCGAGCTATTG
>DATHFB010000028.1:0-2845 GCA_035318305.1 Steroidobacteraceae bacterium
CGTCGATGAGCAGCACGATGAGAATGACTTCAGGATGATTGGCCGTAATCGCGGTGGCGATGTTCTGCAACAGCATGGTCTTGCCGGCTTTTGGCGGGGACACGATCAGTCCGCGCTGGCCCTTGCCGATGGGCGCGACCAGATCGATGGCGCGCGCGGTCAGATCTTCGGTCGAGCCGTTGCCGCGCTCCAGCTTGAGGCGTTCGGTGGGATGCAGCGGGGTGAGATTTTCGAACAGCACCTTGCCGCGCGAACTCTCCGGGGAATCGAAGTTGATTTCGCCCACTTTCAGCAGCGCGAAATAGCGCTCACCGTCTTTCGGCGGGCGAATCAATCCGGAAATCGAATCGCCGGTGCGCAGGTTGAAGCGGCGAATCTGGCTTGGGGACACATAGATGTCGTCCGGTCCGGCCAGGTAACTGGAGTCGGAGGAACGCAGGAAGCCAAAGCCGTCCTGCAGAATTTCCAAAACGCCGTCGCCGTAGATGTCTTCGCCCTTGCGGGCATGCGCCTTGAGCACACCGAAGATGATGTCCTGCTTGCGCGAGCGGCCCATGTTCTCGAGACCCATGGTCTCGGCCAGCTTGACCAAGTCGCTGATCGGACGCTTCTTCAGCTCCGTCAGATTCATCGAGCTGCGGCTGCGCGCCAGGTCTGTCGGCGCAATGATTTCTAAGTCATCGCCGCCCTCCGGCAGGTCGCCGTAATCCTCGTGCATCGGCCGGCCACCGTTGGTATTGCCGTTGCGATTGTCGTTGCGAGGTCCCCGGTTGGAACGATTGGATCGGCCGCCGCCCCCCTGGCCGCCGCCTTGTTGTCCGCCGCCCTGGCCCCCGCCGCGCGATTGATTGCCTAGGTAGCCTCTCACAGGTTGCTGTCCAGGAAGGCGGCGAGCTGTGACTTGGTCACCGCGCCGACCTTTTGGGCCTCGACGGTCCCGTTCTTGAACAGGATCAGCGTGGGAATGCCGCGAATATTGAATTTAGGGGGGGTGTGGGGATTTTCGTCGATGTTGAGCTTGGCGATGCGAATCTTGTCTTTGTACGTATCGGCAATCTCATCGAGGATGGGGGCGATCATTTTGCAGGGACCGCACCATTCCGCCCAAAAATCTAGCAGTACGGGCTTGTCGGACTTGAGCACGTCCTTGTCGAATGTTGCGTCGCTGGTATGAACGATACTTGGGTTACTCACTGCGGATACAGCTCCATGAGGGATTTATTGAGGTTGAAAACTGGTGTTTTATGGGGGATTAACTACCAAACAACTACCGCGAAGTGACGATGCGCGGCCGTTCGGGCACAATACAGCGGGTTTAGCGGTCTTGATTACCTTAAAAGGGTACCGATGATACGGTTGGGGAGCGGATAGACCAGCTCCTGGTTGGTCGTATTGTTATCCGGTCCCCATCATTTTGCAAGTTTATGCACTTCACAAAGCGAAAATGTCAGACGCCCATCTCAGTCAGCTTACTTTCGATTCATTAGAAATCCCCGAATCGGTAAAACGCGGCATCGCCGAACAAGGCTTTACGCGCGCGACGCCGATTCAGGCGCAAACGTTGCCGATTGCCCTTGCGGGCCGCGACGTGGCCGGCCAGGCGCAAACAGGCACGGGCAAGACGGCGGCATTTCTCATCGCGCTGTTCAATCGATTGCTGACCGACCCCGGCGCGCACAACCGCCCGGTGAACGCACCGCGCGCCATTGTCATCGCCCCCACGCGCGAGCTCGCCGTTCAAATCCATTCCGACGCCGAGGCCATCGGCAAGTACACGGGCCTGAAGCTGGCGATCGTATTCGGCGGCGTGGACTACGAAAAGCAGCGGCGCATCCTCGAGGAAGGCGTCGATGTGCTGATAGGCACCCCGGGCCGCATCATTGATTATTTCAAACAGCATGTGTTCGATCTGCGCCATATCCAAGTCGCGGTCATGGACGAAGCCGATCGTATGTTCGATTTGGGCTTTATCAAGGACATTCGCTTCATATTGCGCCGCATGCCGCACCCGACGTTGCGCCTCACCATGATGTTTTCGGCCACCTTGTCGCACCGGGTCATGGAACTCGCGTACGAACACATGAACAATCCGGAGCTCATCCGCATCGAACCGGACAAGATGACGGTCGATCGCGTGACGCAGGTTCTGTACTTCCCATCGACCGAAGAAAAAATCCCGCTGTTGATGGGGCTACTGCGGCGCATCGACGCGCGCCGCACCATGGTCTTCGTGAATACCAAGCGCGTCGCCGAGGTGCTGGAGCGAACGCTGACGGCGAACGGATTCGTCGCGCAGGCTCTGTCCGGGGATGTGCCGCAGACCAAGCGCCTGAAAATGATGCGCGATTTTCACAATGGCGACATCGCCGTGTTGATCGCCACGGATGTGGCTTCGCGCGGCCTGCACATTCCCGATGTGAGCCATGTATTTAATTTCGACCTGCCGAATGACGCGGAGGATTACGTGCACCGCATCGGCCGTACCGCGCGCGCCGGCGCCGAGGGAGACGCCATCAGCTTCGGCTGCGAGGAATACGCGATCGCCCTGCCCGATATCGAGCGCTACATCGGTCATCAGATTCCGCGCGCCGCCATTGAATCGGTGGATCTCGCGACGGTAACGGCACCGCCGCCGGCCGTTTGGCGCGAGCTTGCGCCGCGGCAAGGTCAATCTCGGGGTGGCGGCCGCTCCGGTGGCGGTCGCTCCGGGGGCTCGGGAAGCCGCCCCGGCGGCTCAGGAAGCCGCTCCGGCGGCGGGGGCGCCCGTTCCGGCGCAGGTCCGCCGCGTCGCGGCCCACCCTCTCGGCCCTCGCATACTGCGTCACCCCGTCCGGCCGCGCCGGCC
>DATHFB010000029.1:0-10183 GCA_035318305.1 Steroidobacteraceae bacterium
TGCGCGTCATCGCGTTCAACCCGCTGTCGTTGACCTGATCGAGCAGTTGCGAGCGTTCAGTGTCGACCGATATGCGCGGGACTGGACCCAATTCCGGATCGATGCAATCAGGCCGCGTGAGGCCGAGGGCCGCGTGCGCGCGCTCCTCCGGGTGCGCACCGGGGAAAGTCAGAACGCGATGAAACAATTCGCCGTCGTAGCAGACTCGCATTCGACCGTTGTGCTCGAAATTGCGCATGCGAACGCCGAACTGTTCTACGACTTCCAGGTGTGGAGCGAAATCGGCGAGATGGTCATTGCTGCCTGAGGCCTGATCGGCGAGCCGCTCGGCCATTTGGGCTATGGCGTCGAAGGGCTCTGCAGTAATGGCTCGCGGCGGTACCGCCTTGAGGTACGCCGCGCCGTAACTAATACCGAGCGCCTCGGATCCTGGGCTCTCGCGCAGGAAGCGCAGCACGGCGAGAAGCTCTGGGGCGGCGGCCTCGGAGATCTCGACCGGCCGAGCCGCGTCCCCTCGCAAGTATCCGCCCCGCTCGCGACGATGGTCGTAGACTTTCAAGTATCCGGCATGTTCACCGCGGACCTCGAGCACATCTCCCTGCCATAGCCGCGTGAGCTCCGTGGCGCTCGAGCGCGGCGCTGCGCGCAGCGCGGCGTGGTCCTGGACCACAATGGCGAGCGTCGCTGTCAGGGCGAGAATCACTTGGAACCTTTCACTTGAGAGGTCACGGCGGCTGCCGCGTCTTCGACCGGGTTCACCGGGCTCTGGTCACCGAGGAGGCTCGAGCCGATGAACTTACCCGCTGCAGGGAGCGGTGCGATGATGACCTGCACCTTATCGGATAGCTTGTCCGCCAGCGTCTTCTGGATCAGAAGCGGATATCGTGTCACGAGCGCGCCCTCGCGCTCCAACTGGCCAGCACCCGCCTTGCCCACGAGATCGAGTCGATAGGCCTCCGCATCCGCGAGTTTTTGCCTCGAATCGGCTTCGCCCCTGGCCTCGATGCGGCGCGCCTCGGCTGCGCCCTCAGCGGTGCGGATGCGCGCGACCTTATCGGCTTCAGCCTCGAGCTGCCGTTGCTCAATCTGCTTCTGCTTGAAGGGCAGGATATGTTTCATGGTCTCCTCCTGCGCACGCGCTGCGATGACTTGCTCTTGGCCGGCGGCCTCCGCGGCCGTTTGCCGCCTCACTTTGTCGGCCTCGGCCTCGAGCTGCTGTTGTTTGACCTGCGCTTCCTTGAGCTGCAGAGTGTAATGAATCTTCTCGGTCTCCAATTCCTCGGAGAGGAGCTTCTCCATCCCGGCTCGATAGTCGGGAGGCAGATCAACCTTCCCCATCTCGACTTCGCGCAGCGCCAGGCCCATGGCGGTGAATTTTGGCGTGAGCTTCGCGATGAGCTCCTCGCGTATCTCCACCCTCCGTTGGGAAAAGATTTCCCGCACCGAGTAGCGGGCAAAGGTGGGATAAACGATTCCCTGAACGGCGGGAGCGACGAGCTCGGCGCTAATGTCGTCCGGAAACTCCTTTGACATTTGGGCGAGGCGAGCACGGTCCACGGTCCAACGAACCGCGAGATCCACGCCGATCGACAGACCCTCGACCGACTGGAAGGGGGCTGGACCAGTCGCGCTCGCGCTTTCCGTCGGCCGATACACCTGATCGCGAATCGAGTAGCGCCGCACCTGATGGATTCCGGGCAGCACGAGAACCGTGCCCGTGGTGTACACGTTCACCGTCCCATCGAGCGCGTCGGTGCGCGCCAGGACCTCGCCGCGTCGTATCGACTCAAATGGCGGGTGGGTGTAAAGACCATAAACGATCAAACCTAAGACGGCGATAATCCCAACGCGCCAACGAAAGTGCCACAGGACCGTAGCGAGGGACCGGAAGGCTGTCATCAATAAAACGCCGAGCCGGCCCAGCGGTTCAACGAGCCCTCGTTGCACGAACTCGAAAAAGGCATCCAAGCGACCAGACATTTTTGCCACACTCCCATTGCGGAGCCGGACCGGCTCGACCAGAAGAGTCTCGCAATGCTTTGTGGCAAGGCCGTGGGGCAACTGTGGCGGAGTGTGGCAGCGTGCGAACTCTGGTGTTCTACGAGGAGTGAGAGACGCGTCACGCAGCGCCGGACACCCACGCACCGTGTAAGGGCTAATGCGGCACTTACAACACAGCATTTGAGCTCGCTTCAGCCGATAGTTGCCTGGAGTATTGCGTTCGCACGCGACCCTCTCACTTGGAAAATGGCCCAAGAATTGGAGAACGACATGCCGACATTGTTGTTTCATCTCGCCAGGAACTTGAAGATCAGTCGCTTCACGATCGACGTGCTGATGCAACGACTCGATCAGTTGAAGTCGCGCCGTCCTGAGGAGTATGAGCGGCGGATTCTCGCAAAGACTAATGCGGGCGTCCAGGACTGCGATCACCTGCACCAGGATCTCTGCGATCGATTCTGCGGCGTGCAATCGTTCGATGCCCTCTCAATCGCGTCCCTGACTTCGGCTTTTGAAGAACTGCATCGAAGGATCACGGAATCAATTGCCAATTGTAATTTTTTTGAATTCGGGCCCCCGCATCTGGGCGCGTGATTCGCTTGCCGGAGTGACTCGGCTTTGTCGGAACGCGGCCAGAATCCCCTTCTGTGTTCGCCGCCGTACAGACGTCTGATTGTCTCTTCCGCACACTTCGTCCACTGCAGCCGCGTCCAGGCGCCACACATTCAGGCGCAACGTCCTCCAGCCAAGTCGTTTTCTCCTTACTTTCACAGATGGGGATGTGCATGAACATTAATGAGGGGCGTCCCCGCTACCGGACGTTGATCATAGCCGCGGCGCTGTGCGTGTTGGCATCGGGTTGCAATCGAGATCAGATCTTCGGCAACGATGGAATCGCTGCGCTCGTACCAGCCGTAACGGCTGAAACGCCGGCGAACGGCGCTTCAAACGTGCTGACCACCACTGCTTTCATTACTGCGACGTTCAACGAGCCGGTCGCTCCGCTCACCGGTACGGCAAGTTTCACGCTGACCTGCGCAGCCCCGTGCGTCGATGCAACGGGCGTGGTGAGTCTCGATGCCGCGCACACGCTCGCTACGTTCACGCTCACTCCGGGCACGAGCTTGGCGCCGCTCACTCAATATACCGGCACCATCGCCGGAGCGATGAGTCTATCCGGCGGCGTGCCTATGGCAGCTCCGTTTAGCTGGCAATTCACGACGGTTGCGACACCGGCGGATGTGACTCGGCCGCGGGTATTGATGACCAGCCCTGCGACCAGCACTCCGGGGCCTACCCTGGGCGTGCCCAGCAACTCCGCGATTACCGCGACATTCACCAAGAACTTGGCGCCTGCAACAGTTATCGGGGCAAACTTTACCGTGACCTGCACGTCACCTTGCGTATCTCCGACCGGAACTGTCAGCTACTCAGTTGGTGCTAGAACTGCGGTGTTTACGCCTGCCGCCAATTTGACCACGGGCGATACCTATACGGCTACGCTGACCACGGCGGTAACGGATGTGGCCGGCAATGCACTCGCCGGCAATCAGGCGGCCTTGCCTGCGGCGAGCAGCTACATATGGACCTTCACCGCGGCCGCTCCGAGCGCCGCTGGAAATGTGTCGGTGCTCTCCACCAACCCGGCCGCAAATGCACCCGCTGTGTGTCCGACCTCAGGCGTCAATGCAACCTTTACGGTGCCGTCGGGCCTGCGCATGGATCCCACAACACTGACGCCCACGACTTTCACATTGACAGGTCCTGCGCCCGCCTCCACGCCGGTCACCGCGGCATCGGTAGCCCTCGACCCTGCCACCGGTCACATTGCGACATTCACTCCACAGAACCCGCTCACAGCCGGAGTGACCTACACGGCGAGTATTGAGGGCGGCGCGACGGGGGTAAAAGACCTGGCGGTTCCGCCCAACACAATGCTCGCCAACTTCACGTGGAACTTCACGGTCGGGCCCGCCGGTTCGTCCTGCGCGGCGGCAGTGCCGCTGGGGTCGGCGGCAACATTCGGAACTTTCGGCGGTTCAGCGGGAATGACCAATTCCGGAATTTTGACCGTGGTCAACGGCAACATCGGCACGACTGGCGTATCGACCAAGATCACTGGATTTCATGATAGCGCCGCGGGCTGTACGTACACAGAGGTGCCGCTCGCAAACATCGGCACGGTCAACGGATTGATCTACACGGCGCCGCCACCGCCGACGGTGGCATGCCCTAACGAAGGAACCGCGGTCACTGCCGCGATTGCCATGCAAGCCAGCGCCGATGCGTTGATCGCTTACAACGCCTTGGTGGCACGCGCGGCCGGGCCCGATCCCGGAGCCGGCAACTTGGCCAACCTCGTATTGGTTCCGGGCACATACACCGCGGTCGCCGGCACGTTCATGATCGAGGGCGGCGACCTGACGCTTGATGCTCGAGGTGATGCCAATGCGGTCTGGGTATTCCAGATGGCAACGACTCTTACCGTCGGAGGACCCGGCGCAGCGTTCCCCCAGAGCGTCATCTTGGTCAATGGCGCGCAGGCGAAGAACGTCTATTGGCAGGTCGGCAGTGCCGCGACCATCAACGCGGGCGGCGGTGGAACCATGGTCGGAACCATTATTTCGCAAGCAGGAGCCGCGTTCTCAACCGCCGGCAACACTGCAATTGTCACTTTGAACGGGAGAGTCCTGTCCCTCAACGCCTCGGTAACGCTGGTGGACACGGTCATCAATGTGCCCGCCCCATAACATTTCAATACTCGAGAGCAGAACATGAAAATTGCGCAAAGCGTAGGGACGATGGTGACGTTGGCTGCACTCGCCGGCGCATTGAGTCCAAAAGCCGTCGCCGACGACGCGGGATGGTACATCGGCTTCAATGCCGGCCAGTCCCGGGCGAAAATCGACGACAGTAGAATTGCCGATGACTTGTTGATCGACGGTTTTACCACGACCTCGATCGGCGACGAGAACCGCCATTTTGCGTTCAAGACATTTGGCGGGTACGAGTTCAACCGTTACTTCGCGCTGGAAAGCGGCTATTTCGACTTGGGACGCTTCGGCTTTAGAGCAGATACCCTGCCGCCGGGCAGCTTGCACGGCGACATCAAGATCAAGGGCGCGAATTTCGATGCCGTGGGCAGCATTCCCATGGGCGATAAATTCTCCCTGTTCGCGCGCGCCGGCTTGAACTACGCCAATTCGAGAGACTCCTTTGTCGGAACGGGAGCGGTCGCCGTGCTCGACCCCTCGCCCCGCCGCTGGGCGGCCAACTACAAATTCGGCTTCGGAGCGCAGTACGATTTCACCCGGTCTGTTGGCATGCGGATCGAGGCGGAGCGCTACCGTGTCGACGACGCGGTCGGCAACAAGGGAGACATCGATCTTTATTCCGCTGGACTGGTGTTTAAATTCGGCCGCTCGGAGCCGGCTCCTGTTGCGCGCGCCGTTGTTGCGGAGCCAGAGCCCGTTGCTGCGGCCCCGCCTCCTCCGCCGCCACCACCGCCTCCTCCGCCCCCGCCTGTGCGAAAGCACGTAAGTTTCTCGGCCGACTCATTGTTTGATTTCGGCAAGGACACGGTGAGGCCGGCAGGCAAGGTGGCACTCAACGAATTTGCTGCCGAACTCCGGGGCGCCCAATTTGAGTTCATTACCGTCACCGGGCACACGGACCGCATCGGATCGCATGCATACAATCTGGCGCTATCGGCACGGCGCGCCGAGTCGGTAAAATACTATCTGGTAGAAACCGCGGGGATCCCCGGAAGCAAGGTGTTCGCACGAGGAGTGGATGGCGAAGATCCGGTTACGAAGGCCGATGATTGTCCAGGTCGTGAGCGAACTCCAAAACTGATCGCCTGTTTGCAGCCGGACCGGCGCGTCGACGTCGAAGTCGCGGCCAGCCGCCTGCAGGCCGCACCGACCAATTGAAGTATTTGGCCTCGTAGTTCTGGCGCCCGGCATGGGCGCCAGATTTGATATCCTACTCCTACGATGAACACATTGATGACGAGTGCCCCCAGCGACATCCGTGTCCTGCTTTTCGATGTCGGCGGAGTGCTGGTGCAGTTGAGCGGCGTAGAGGCAATGCTTGAATGGCTGGATAATAGGATTTCAGAAGATGAGTTTTGGCGTAGGTGGTTGCAATCGGTACCTGTTAGGCAATTTGAAACCGGACAGATCGACGCCGACGAATTCGCGATCGGAGTGACGTCCGAGTTTGGTTTGCCGGTCGAGCCGCGGCAATTTCTTGAAGCCTTTATCCGCTGGCCCACGGGGCTCTATCCAGGCACATTGGAGATGCTGGCGCGCATACCGAGTTCATATCAACGAGCGGTGCTCTCCAATAGCAATGCGTTGCATTGGCCGCGCGTACAGACGGAGATGCAGCTCGGAGCGGCATTTGACAACAACTTTGTGTCACACCTCACCGGCCGAATTAAGCCCGATGCAGCGGCGTTTGAACATGTGATGGAATCGCTCGGTTGCAGTCCCGCTTCCGTGCTGTTCCTCGACGATAATCTACTCAATGTCGATGCCGCCAAACGCGTCGGAATGCAGGCGGTACGCGTTCGAGGAATTGATGAAACGAAGCTGGTGCTGATCGAACGTAAAATCATTGAGCCGGCTTGACGGGGTCCATGAAAGCTGCAGGTACGATTCGAATCGGCGTCGGCGGGTGGACCTACGAGCCCTGGCGCGGCACCTTCTATCCTGGCGACCTCCCGCAAAAGAGTGAACTCGAATACGCAAGCCGCCAACTCACTTCAATCGAGATCAACGGAACCTATTACGGATCGCAGAAGCCGGCCACCTTCGCCAAATGGCGCGACGAAACGCCGGACGATTTTGTTTTTTCGGTCAAGGCACCGCGTTACGCCATGAATCGCAACGTGCTTGCCGAGGCGGGCAGTACGATCGAGCGGTTCTTGGCGGGCGGTGTCATGGAACTGAAAGGCAAGCTCGGCGCCATCAATTGGCAATTCTTGCCCACAAAGCAATTCGAGCCGGCCGACTTTGAAGCATTTCTCAAGCTTCTGCCGCCGGAGGCGGCCGGCCGCGCGCTGCGTCATGTCGTTGAAGTTCGACATGACAGCTTCCTTACACCGGATTTCATTGCGCTGGTGCGCAAATATGGCGTCGCCGTCGTAATCGCCGGCGATTCGCGCTACCCCCAGATCGCCGACGCAGCCGCACCGTTTGTTTACGCGCGCATCATGGGGACAAAGCCGAAGGAGGAAGCAGGCTATTCCGACGCTGCGCTCAACCTTTGGGCATCGCGCGCACGCGCCTGGGCCTCAGGCGCTGCGGCGGAGGGTCTGCCATGCGTCGCGCCGCAACGCGCCGATGGCGTGGCCCGCGATGTCTACTTGTATGTGATCAGCGGCCACAAGGTGCACAACCCGGCGGCGGCGATGTCCCTCTTGCGGCGTCTCGGCTAGCACCGCCGGCGGCTGTCTATCGCCGAACCGGAATGTCGATGTAGCTGTCGCTGTACCAGCGGATTTTGAGGGGAATCTTGCCGTCGGCGATGGATTCCTCGCTCACATCGCCTCCTGTACCGTAATTGATCTCGCGGTCCGGGCGCTTATTGATGCTGAGAACCATGACCAGCCGGCTGCCGGGCTTGAGTTGTCGGCTCGTCATTCGCTCGCTCTTGAATGTGAGCTCCTGACGTTCGCCCGCCTTAAGAATGTGCCTATGGGTGCGGTCGCGTGCATAACTCGCGCGGAACTCGTAGGTCGGGCTGAACAGGCGGACGTAGTCGCCGTTGGCGAGAAGTTCATACAGAGTGATGTTCAGATCCATGTCCATTTTATTCACGGTGAAATCGAGTCGACCCGAGAACAGCCCGTTGAACTCGGTGGTCTTGGCCAGCGGCTCGCTGATGAATATCGTGCCGTGTCGCGGCGCGAGGCTTCTGCTGATGAAACCGGCAGACGGCGTCCAGGCGGCGTCCGTGCGATCGACGAAATTCACGGTCTGCTGGACGAACGCGTCATTGGTTTTTTTGTGCTGAGTCAGCCGGCGATTCGTGCCGGATGCGACAGGATCCAGATAAAACCTCAGCGATTTCCCCGCCATGGCGTCGAGCGAGGGTGCATGCTGCCATTCGTTCGACCCCATGAGCTGGTAATTGACGCTGTCCGTCAACAAAGCCGGCGTCGCAGCACCCTTGAAGACATGATCGAACCACTTATAACGAAGTTCGCGAAAATCCACGAGCGCCGCTGCGTCGACTTGATAGCCGTGCAACTCGGCCGCCGTACCACGCTGCATCATGGCGTCATCGTAGGGACCGATAACCAACGTATGGTCGGCATGCGGGTTATACCGCTGATGTTGAGCAAAATAGTACAGAGCACCCGGTTCGCTTGCGGCGAAATACCCGGTCATCGTGAGAACCGGAATGTTGATCTTGGCGAACTGTTCGCGATACGGCACCATCTGCTGCCAGAATCCGTCGTAGCTTGGATGGTTCAGCCAGCGAATGAAAATCGGATTGTGCTTTCCGAAGAGGCGGCCCATGTCGCGGTAGCGTCTTCCGCTGCGGTACCACTTCTGATCAAGAGCGCGCCACTGCGCGGCATCGTCATTGCTGCTCTCCGCGCTGCCGGCGCCGCTCACTTCGAGCGACCACGCGTATGCCGAGTTGTTGGGGATGTTGCCTTCCATGGGCACATTGATTCCGGGTGCGCTGGGTGCCGACGTGGCGATGGCTTTGAGGGCGGCGGGCAGCTTTTTGGCGGCGGCGGCCCAGGGTACGAAGCCGCTATAGCCCTCGCCATACATTCCCACACGGCCGTCGCTCCACGCTTGCTTGGCGATCCAATTGATGACGGCGCGCGCATCCTCGCCGTCATGCTGGAAGGGCGTGAAACCAGCGGCGCTTTTTTGCCTGCCGAGCGCGTAGGCCACGACTCCCACATAGCCATGAGCGGCGCAGTCTTTGGCAAAGCTTTGCGAGTCATCGATCCTGAACTCCAGCAGCGTCGGCAGCGGATCGGAGAGGCTGTTTGGGCGAATCACCACGACGGGAATGTTGGTGCCGTTCGGGCCTTGGATGACGATTTCATTATCGACCGTGTAGCGTTGATGATCGTCCTCGGCGTTGAGCAAAACGACCAACGGGCCAAAAGTACGATAGGCATCAAACGCGACATACTTCCAGATAAGTTCCACGGCGTCGGCCTGATCAATGCTGTCGCTCGAACGCTGCTGATCAAATGCTCTCTGCACTGACTCCTGATACAGGGCAGGAGACTCGCCCAGCCATTGCGTGACGGCGTGGGCCTCGTGATCATTGAGGTGGCGGATGGTGTCTCGGAACGAGGTCGTCAACGCCTCCGCAAACGTAAATCGACTTTGCGTCTCCAGTGCCTTGGCGTGGGCGTACAAGTCGTATATCAACCCCCGTCCGACCGGATGACCAAAATCCGATTTTCGCCGGCGCTCGCGCAGCGATTGTCGCGAGATGTCAGCCGCTGCATAGTCGCCGACGGCCATTTGCAGGGCGGATAAGTTCGCAAGATACCTTTCAGGATCCGGATCTTGATAGACAGGAATGAGCCTTGCCGCCAAATCGCTCATGATGGCGCCTGCCTTAGGATCCGTGGCCGTCGCCGGCGGCCGAAAACCAAATTCGGGTGCGGCCCATGCCGGCATTGCGGCAAGGAACAAGAGCAATAAGAGGGCCTTTTTCACGGTGGACTTCCGGCTGCCGGTTCGCTTGACGCTGCGGGCGTCCTGTCCGCTTTGACGAGATGCAGGGTTCTGGAAAACAGATCGTATGCCTCCCCGGCTCCGCCGATGTGAATGACTCCGGTGTGCTTGAGCTCGTTGGTGAAAATGTCAATGACCAGTTCGAGAACATCATCGTCGAGCGCACCAAAGGTGCCGTCGATGAGTACCCAGGGCGGGCTCTGGATCAACATCCGCGTAAACACCAGGCACAATTGCTCGTCTTGGCTAAGCTCCCGATCCCAGCGCCGGGTCTCATCGAGCAGCGGAGCGAGACGCTCGAGGCCGAGCCGGAATAGCGCGCGGCTAAAGGCGCTCGCGCTGAAACTGTCGGCCTTCAACGGATAGGCGAGGACCTCCCGTAAACTACCGCGAGCCAGATACGGCGTGCCGCGCGGCAGGTAAAATATCTGCTCGCCTCGCGGACGGGTGATGCGCCC
>DATHFB010000030.1:0-6833 GCA_035318305.1 Steroidobacteraceae bacterium
TCGGCAACCAGGTCGTGATCGAGTAATAGGCGCCGAGCATGCCCGTCGACAGCAAGGTTGCAAGGACTGTCGTGCCGAGGAGCGGCGGCCGGAAAATATCCAAGAATTCCCCGCGGCGCCGCACCGCGTTGTCCTGATGAGCCGCGCGCTGCGCGCGCATCCGAAGATAGATCGCCGGCTCCGGCACTCTGCGGCGAATGTAAACGACCAGTAAGGCCGGCAATATGCCCAGCCAAAACACCGCATTCCACGCCGTTTCGGGCGGCATCAAAGAACTCGCCGCCCAGAATGCCAGCGCCGCGGCAGCCCAGCCCACCGACCAACTGCTTTGCACCAGGCCGGTAGCCCTACCGCGATGACGTGCATCGACGATCTCGGCCACCAAGACTGAACCCACGGACCATTCACCGCCGAACCCGAATCCCTGCATCGCTCGAGTAAAGAACAATTGACCGAAGGAGTGCGTGAAGCCGCTCAAGAAGGTAAACACCGCGAACCACAGCACCGTGAGCTGCAGGATGCGTGCGCGGCCGTAGCGGTCTGCGAGCACGCCGGCTGCCCAGCCGCCGATCGCCGAGGTAATCAAGGCACCGCTCGCAATGTGGCCGGCCTCCGCCTTGGTCATGCCCCACAAGGTGAGCAGCGTCGGAATCATGAAGCTATAGATCATGAGGTCAAAACCGTCCAGCCCGTAGCCGGCGTATGCGGCCAGCAGCGCGCGCCGTTCCTCCGCGGTCGTTGATTGCAGCCACATATTGTTGGCGGTATCCCTTAGCTCAAGCCCGCGTACTCAGCCTCAAGCTGTAGCGGCGCCGTCATGCGCGAGCGGGCTTCGACTGCATATCAAGGCAGATCTGAACTGCGTGTCCCAAGGATCCCGCCGACTTGTCAGCGCCGCGCAAGCTCGCGCCCTCGCCCTGCTCTTCCGGCTGCAACAGCATGCCCGGAAGAAATACCGCCACGATGCAGGCGCTCGGGAATCGTTGACGCATCTTCTTAGCCGTCGCATCGCCGCGGCTGCGCTCCTCGCTCGGAAAGGCGCTTACGACGTACACCATGGATACCGCATCCGCAGCATTCGGCGGCGGTGCGGCATCGAGATCTTCAATCGACATGTGGCGTGCGTCTATTTTCTGATCGCGGAAGATGCGCACCAGCAGTTCGGTGGCCAGATCATCCGCCACGGAACCCAAACCCGCGCACACGATGACCGATCCTGCCGGCACTGCCAGCGGCCCCTGCCAGCGGCCGCTCGTCTGCTCGCGCTGCTGACGCAGCTGGCGGCCGGCTGTGGAATGATCGAGCACGGAGGATCGCAGCCGGCGGCGCGATGGCCGGCGGCGGTCCCCGCCGATTGCGGCAATGACGGCAACCATCGCGGCGCGAACCCTGGCTTGTTGTTCGGCGCTGATGGCGCCCGACTCCAGATCGAGCCGCGCCAGATGCAACGCGGGCAGCAATACCAAATCGCAATAATTGGCGAAGGAGTTGCGTTTGAGAAATTCACGCGCGCGCGCGATGATTTCATCGGAATCGGCGGATAGCGCCCGCTGGTAGAAGCGTTGCGGCAGGGTGAGCGGCTGCGTGTCGCCCAGCAGAACATCGAGCAGACTCAGCGCCTTGATGTGGCGGCCGGCCACCAGCAGACACAGCGTCAAGGGTGTGGATACGATCAAGCCGATCGGTCCCCACAGCCAACTCCAAAATATCGCGGCGATGACGACCGAGAGCGGCGAAAGTCCCGTCGTGTGCCCGTACAACTGCGGCTCGACCAACTGCGCGGCGATCAACTCGACGACGACGAAAAGCCCGAGTGCCGCAAACGCCATGCTCCATCCGGCATCGACTGCAGCGGCGAGCAAGGCGGCGCACAGGGCCGCAATCCACACCCCGATGTAAGGAACGAAACGCAGCAGCGTGGTCAATGCCGCCCATACCATGGGGTGAGGCAGGCCGATGACGCTCAGGCCAATCCATATCAAGACGCCCACGCCGAAATTCACTGCGAATTGCGACACGAAAAATCGCGACAAGCGGTCTCCCGCGTCATTGATCAAAAGGGTGGTCAGTCGAATGTCCGTGGCGCCGGCGATGCGTATGAACCGATCACGCAGTGCCTCTTGTTCGAGCAGAACGAACACCAGCACCACCAGCACAATGCCCGTGGTTTCGATCGGCACCCAAACCGACCCCAAGACCTTTTGGATCAACTGCCAGGGATTGGCGGGCGCTTCGTGCAACTCCACGGGAATGGGCCGCTTCGGGCCGGCCGAGTCGGACTGCAGCGTCGACGGCGGCGAGGCTTCGGTATTCCGGTTCAGGGCTCTGTCTGCCTGCGCCGTGAGCGCGTTCATGCGCCTCACGGTGATGTCGTTCAAAGTCTCCAGCTTGTCCTCGAGAGTTCTCTTGTAAGTCGGCAGGCTGTCCGCCATGCGCACTATTTGCGAGCCGATGACGGCCGCAATCGCGCCGAATGTCAACGCCAACACCAGCACCGCCGCGAGTACGGACAGCGTTTGCCCCAACTTGAGGCGGCGCAGCGCGCGCACCAGCGGTGCGATCAACAGGCTGAGGATAAAGGCCAGAGTGATCGGAACCAGCACGTCGCGGGCAAAGTACAGCACCGCCAGCAACGTCGCGGTCGCAATGATTCCTATCGCTCGATCGCGAATGGGAGGCGCCGGTGGGTCGCGAGCGGGCAGTTCTGCGGATACCATGCCTTATTTTGACACAGAGACCGGCTCGTCCGATGAACTGACCGCGACAAAAATGCAGCATTTCACCCGCTCAGCCAGCGACACTCGCGACGCACCGGACCACCAAAGGCCGCCGCTCGGCCGCGGATAGTGGCCCAACACGATGAGATCGATGTTCAGCCGATTGGAGTAGGCGACGATCTGCTCGATGTAGTCGCCGTTTGCCAGGTAGCCGTCGGCGATGACGCCGCGGGCCTTCAGCCAATCGATGGACTCATTCAGCAATTTTCGAAAATCCGCCGTCTCATCGACGATGCAGGCTTGACCTGCGGCTCCGGCAAGGACCGCGGCGTTCGCAACTCCCGTGGGAACGATCGACAAAACGTACACCTGCGCACCGAGCAGTACGGCCAGCTCCGCGCCGCGGCGCAGGGCCCGGCGGCCCGCTTCGGTGCTGTCGTAGCAAAGCAGCACGCGCTTGAACATGGGTTCACTCCAGCCCGAACTGAAAGCTGACGGCGCCGGTCTGCGCGCCCGTCGAATCCCAACTCCACTCATCAAAGCATGCGCGGCGGCGCCGATCAATGCGCACCAGCGTCGAGCAGCGCGTACCATAATCCGGCGCGCGCACAAAGGCGCTCGACAGCAGCCGCTCCCACGGCAACCCCACGCCGGTGCGCGGCAACTCATCATCGGGCGCGGGTTCATCATCGCGCAACAGCCCGAGTGCTGCGTCGGCGTTCTGCAAGTTCGACAGCGCCGCCGACAGCCGCGACTTGGCAGTCTGTACCTTCGGCCAAGGCGTATCCAGCAAATGATTGGACAGCCCGTAGATGCCGGGCTCGAGTTCTCGTCCGGCGCCCAGCACGCTTTCGTAGACAGCGAGCCGCTCGCCATCGGAGAAGATCAAATTGAATCCGTTATAGCTCGCGCCCACGCCGCGAAGATAATCGAGACTCTGCTGCGTGGTGTCATTGGACATCAGAATCGAAGTGACCAGCGTGCCCCTGCTCGGCGTGCCCTCGCGCCGTTGTTCGGGGTCGCGATAGTTCGTGAGCGCGGCAAAGCGGCCGGCGCGTGTGACGCCCAACCATGTGCCGCCCGCCATGAGATCTTGGCCCGCGAGAATAGGGGGTTGAGATCGCCACCATTGCGCGGGGGCCGTCGGGCGCGAATGCATCTCATCGCGGTTGGCCGCAATCACACAGGGATATTCCGCGTCGCCGCGCCACGCGATTAGAACCAAGCACATCGAAACTCCTTTGGCGGATATCGCAACGCTACGCGCCCCGCGGCGGGAACTCCACCCTTTACGTTGCCTCGCAAGCCGGGCACGAATACACTTCGATTCAGCGTCGCCAAAAGCTTAAGGACAATCAGATGCGCACGAATCAAAGTCAGTATGGATTGTTCTCAGGCGCCGCGGCTCTGGTTGCAACCTGTGCGATTGCCATCGCGGCGCCTGATGAAGGCCGAGCAGCCGACGCCGCGGCCTGTCCTGCGGATGACAGCGGCCTCACGCTGCCCGCGGGCTTTTGCGCCACCGTGCTCGCGGATGGAATCGGTCACGCCAGGCATCTCGTGGTCTCTGAAGCCGGGGTCATCTACGTCAATACCTGGTCGGGGCGATATTTCGGCAACGATACTCCGCATGCCGGCGGATTCCTGGTAGCGCTCAAAGACAGCCAGGGTGCCGGCAAGGCGGACATCAATGAGCGATTCGGAGAAACCGTGCAGAGCGGCGGCGCCGGCGGCACCGGCATCGGCATCTACAAAGGCTGGCTGTATGCGGAACTCAACGACAAGATTCTCAAATATCCGCTGAACAAGGGCGCCGTCCTCCCCGACGCCAAATCACAAGTCGTGGTGCGCGGGTTGCCGTTGGGCGGCGACCACCCCATGCATCCTTTTGCGATCGACACGAACGGCGATCTGTATATCGACGTCGCCAGCGCGACCAATTCCTGCCAGGAAAAAAACCGCACCCTCAAATCGCCGGGCATCAATCCCTGCACCGAACTCGAGACACGCGGCGGCATCTGGCGCTATGACGCGAAGAAAACAGACCAGGCATTTTCGCCCGCCGAACGCTACGCGACCGGCATACGCAATGCGGAGGGCTTTGGCGTCGATACGGCCGGCCACCGTATTTTCGTCACGCAGCACGGCCGTGATCAGCTGCACACGAACTGGCCGGACGTGATCAAGGACGCCGATCAGGAAGCAACGTTGCCCTCCGAAGAGGTGCTGCTGTTGAAAAAGGGCGGCGACTACGGTTGGCCGATGTGCTACTACGACCCCTTCCAACAAGGGCTCGTGCTCGCGCCCGAATACGGCGGCGATGGAAAGACAGCGGGGCTCTGTGCCCAAAAAGGCGCTCCCGCGGCGGTTTTCCCGGCGCACTGGGCGCCCAACGCCATGGTCCTGTATGACCGCCAGCAATTCCCCGCCCGCTATCGCAACGGCCTGTTCATCGCCTTCCATGGATCGTGGAATCGCGCCCCATACGCGCAAGGCGGCTACAACGTCGTGTTTCAGGGGCTCTCGGGCGATAAGGCATCGGGCCAATGCGAAATCTTTGCGGATGGCTTTGCCGGAGCGGACAAGTCGCCCGGCAAGGCCGCGCATCGTCCGAGCGGTATTGCGGTTGGACCCGACGGCGCGCTCTATGTCGCCGATGACGTGTCGGGGCGCGTCTATCGCATCGTTTATCACGGCGGCGCGGGAGCCTCCGACGCGAAACCGGTGCCCTGCCCCAGCCTGACCGAATCCGCCGGGCCGATCGCGGCCGCGCGCGCGCAGCCGCCGGAGGGCACGCACCCGGATGCAGGCGCCGATACCGCCGGACTCAACGCTCCGCCGGGTTCTACGCCGGCGATGGTGGCTCGGGGCAATCGCGTCTATCACGGATTGGACGGCGGCGCGACGTGCACCGGATGCCACGGCGCGGACGCGAAGGGCACGACGTTGGGTCCGGATCTGACGGCGAACAAATGGCTATGGAGCAATGGCAGTTATGGCGGAATCGCAGCAACCATTGCAGGAGGCGTTGCGCAGCCCAAGCAGTATCGCGCTCCGATGCCGGCGATGGGGGGTGCGCAGCTCAGCAGCGATCAGGTGATGGCGGTGTCCGCCTATGTGTGGGCATTGAATCACCCGGCCAAGTGAGACTCCGCGTCGCGCGCGAATGGCGTGGCGTATTGAAAAAAACTTACCCTGCGGTCGAACCGAAGGCTCTCGCGACTGCAATTCTGTGCTTGTCGTTTCAGCTAGGTCAGGCGGCTGCGCCACAGAATAATGACACCTAACGCGAAAATCAGATAGAAAATGGCAAATAGCGTGAGTCGGATGGGCGTTAGGGCATTTCGGCGTAGCGAAATCATTAAGCCGAATACCGCAAAAGCAGTGATGCCCGCTGCGAGCGCGAGCGCGCTATCGAATAGCCACGGCGTAAAGAACAATCCCAGCGCCGTCGGTACCGTCGCCTGAATCATCATCGCGCCGCTGATGTTCGCGAGCGCCAGTCGGTGCTTCCCTTGCCGAATCCAAATGATAGCGTTCATGGTTTCCGGAAGTTCGGTAGCGATCGGACTCAGCAACAGCGCTACCATTGTGGCAGGGATACCCAACCAAGGACCAACGACCGCGAGCTGGGTTACAAACACATGCGAGGCCGCAAAGATCGCAACGAGTGCCAGCAACGTCTGCAACACGGCGATCGCGGTGCTGGGAAGGGGTTTCTTGGGTTGAAATTTAAGGAGCTCCGGCTCACCTTCCGATTGATCGTCTTCATGACGCATCTCCGTCCACGTATAAACCGCGTAGGCTGCCAGAAACGCCCAGCCCAGCCAGGGCTTGATAACAAAGGCAACAAAGCCGAGTGCGATTTTCAAGATAAAAATCAGTAGAAACCAACTTTGATCACGACCGAGACGCTGTACGTTCACGTCGATCGCTTGCCGGCGGGCATCAGGGCGCGTGATCCACAGCAGGAGACCAACGACCGGATAAGCGATAGTCGCCAGTACGAGCGGTCCACCTCGGGCAGCTCCTACACCAATGCTCTTCGCGGTTGCATCGTGGCCAAACACAACAGCCACGAAGGTAACGACGCTTTCTGGGAGCGCCGTGCCGAAG
>DATHFB010000031.1:0-5500 GCA_035318305.1 Steroidobacteraceae bacterium
CGATTCGGTTTTGCGCGAATCGACGCGGCCGAACAGGGCTTGAGTGCCATGGGCTACGTGGTGGCTAATCGGGACTTGGGCAGCGCATTGTGGCCGCGGCTCTCGAAGAGCGCCGGCATCGAAGTGTACTGTCCGGCCGAGGTCTCGCAGGTTACCGCGCATGATGAGTCGGTCACGGTCGAGATCGCGCAGCAAGGGATCAAGTCCACGATCGATGCCAAGCTCATCGTGGCCGCCGACGGTGCGCAATCCGCGGTGCGCGGCGCCTTCGGGGTCGACGCGCAGGTGCGTGATTACGCGCAAACCGCCATCATCACCACGGTATTGCCGCAGCGCTTCCATGACAACGTGGCCTACGAACGATTCACGCAGAGCGGCCCGCTGGCGCTCTTGCCGCTGGACGGCGGGCGCTGCACGCTGGTGCTGACGTTGACCCAGGAGGCCGCGCAGTCGGTGATGGCGTGGTCGGATCAAGAGTTCCTTGCCGAAGTGCAGCGCCGCTTTGGATTTCGCCTCGGGCGGCTTCTCAAGGTGGGGCGCCGCGTGCCCTATCCCTTATCCCTGACGCGCGCGATGCGCACGAGTTCCGGGCGGTGCGTCATCATCGGCAATGCCGCGCAAGGGCTGCATCCGGTGGCGGGCATGGGTTTCAATTTGGGCTTGCGCGATGTCGCGAGCCTGGCGGAACTCATTGCCGAGCGCGCGGCACTCGAGGATGCGGATCCGGGGAGCCCGGGACTGCTGGCGGAATACGATGCTTGGCGGGCGTCGGATCGCGGCGCCGTCATCGCATTCACCGACGGACTGGTCCGCATGTTTTCAAACCCCTTGGCTGCGGTGCGGCGCTTGCGCAATTTGGGATTGCTGGCATTCGACCTGTTGCCTCCTGCCAAGGCTGCATTGTCGCGCCTCAGCACGGGGGGCAGCGGCCGTGTGCCCAAATTGGCGCGCGGCGTTTCGCTCACATGAATCAGCCGCGCGCCGGCGACTTCGATGTGATCATCGTCGGTGCCGGCGTGATCGGCGCGGTGATGGCCGGCCTTCTGCTGGCCCGCAAGTTGAGCACAGCGGGCAGGGTGGCCATTGTCGCCGATCGCTTTGCGCCGGCGCCGCCCGCGGATGCGGACTGGGACTTGCGCGTGTTTGCGATGAGCCGCGCCTCGGAGCGGTTGCTCAAGCTCTGCGGGGTTTGGCACTTGCTGCCGCCGGCCCGCGTATTTGCGTACGAACGCATGTGTGTCTGGGATGCCGGCGGCACACCGCAAGGACCCGGCTCATTGACCTTTGATTGCGCGCAAATAGCTGAACCGAATCTCGGATACATCGTCGAGGGGCGTGTCCTGCAGTGGCAGTGTCTGCAATCCGCACGCGCTGCCGGCGTGGTCCTGATCGAGGGAACCGTGCAATCCACCGTGAGCGGCGACGCGGATGTCGCGCTGCGCTTGCAGGACGGGCGCGAACTGCGCAGCCGGCTCCTGGTGGCGGCGGACGGCACGGAATCCAAAACCCGGGAACTGCTCGGCATCGGCACCGCCGGTCACGCCTACCATCAAGACGCCTTGGTGGCGCACGTGCAAACGACGCGACCGCATGCCAACACCGCTTGGCAGCGATTCTTGAGCACGGGGCCCGTTGCTTTCCTGCCGCTCGACGACGGCCGCTCCTCGATCGTGTGGAGCGTCGAGCGAGCCAAGGCCGCCCTCCTGAGCGCCATGGATCCAGATGCCTTCGGTGCGGCACTGACGGCGGCCAGCGGCGAAGCGCTGGGCCAGTGCACGCTCACCACCCCGTTGGCGGCGTTTCCGCTGAAACTTCAGTACGCGGTCGATTACGCCCGGCCGCGCGCGGTATTATTGGGCGACGCTGCGCATGTGGTGCATCCGCTCGCAGGGCAGGGCCTGAACCTAGGGTTGTTGGATTGTGCGGCGCTGGCTCAGGTGCTCGGTGAAGCCGGCGCCCCTCAGAATTTCGGCGACTACCGGCATCTGCGGCGCTATGAGCGTTGGCGGCGCAGCGAGAATCTGTTGGCCGCGGCCGCGCTGGACGGATTGGAGCGGTTGTTTTCAACAACGAACCCTTTGAGCGCCGGACTGCGCTCTGCGGGCCTGAGCGCCGTGGGCAGGATGCCCTTCATGAAGCGCGGCTTGGCGCGGCGCGCCTTGGGGCTGGCGGGGGATGTGCCGGATTTTCTAAAGGCGATCTAGCTTTGCCGCGCAAATGAAGTCATTCACCGACAGGCCGCCGATGGCATGGGTGGAAAAGGTGACACGGCAGTAGCCATAGCCCACCTCCATGTCGGGATGATGGTCTTCGGTATTCGCGATATGGCCAAGCGCGTTGACGAAACTCATGGTGCGGTAGAAATCTTTGAACTTCAACGAGCGCGTCAGGCTCTTGGAGTCCTTGGCGATCTTCCAGTCCTTGTGCAGTTGCTTGCGCAGCAGTTTGACCTTGGCCGGCTTCAAGGGCTTGACCCCGCCCTCGCACGGCGCGCATTTCTTCTCGGACAATTCCTTCACGTTGAAATCCGGGCATACGTGCGCTCGATGTAGCGCTCGACCAGGTCCTGAAATTCCTCGGCGATTCGATCGCCCTTGAGCGTCACCGTCTTCGCACCGTCTTCATACACCGGGGCCACAGGGTGCTCGCCGGTGCCGGGAAGGCTGATGCCGATGTTCGCGTGCTTGCTCTCGCCGGGACCGTTGACCACGCACCCCATGACGGCCACCGTCATGTCGGCAACGCCCTCACGCTGCTTGCGCCACTCCGGCATGCGGTGTCGGATGTGGCTTTGAATCTTCTGCGCCAATTCCTGGAAGTAAGTGCTGGTGGTGCGTCCGCAGCCTGGGCAGGCGATCACCATGGGTGTAAAGGCGCGCAGACCCATGGTCTGGAGTATTTCCTGCGCGACGATGACTTCTTGAGTTCGATCGCCGTTCGGTTCCGGCGTCAGCGAGACGCGAATGGTGTCGCCGATGCCTTCCTGCAACAGCACGCCCATGGCCGCCGTGGACGCCACGATGCCCTTGCTGCCCATGCCGGCCTCGGTGAGCCCCAGGTGCAAGGGGTAGGTGCAGCGGCCCGCCAGATTGCGGTATACGGCGATTAAGTCCTGCACGCCGCTGACTTTGGCGCTGATGACGATCATGTTGGACCCCAACCCTACGGATTCGGCGCGCTTCGCGCTGTCCAGAGCCGAGACGACGATGGCTTCGCGCATGACATCGATGGCCGCCAAGGGCTCCGCCAATTTCGAGTTCTCATCCATCATGCGAGTCAGCAGGTCCTGATCGAGGCTGCCCCAGTTCACGCCGATGCGTACCGGCTTGCGGTACTTGACGGCGGTCTCGATCATTTCGGCGAACTGCGGATCGCGTTTGCTGCCGCGGCCGACGTTGCCCGGATTGATTCGAAGCTTGCCGAGCGCTTCGGCGCAGGCCGGGTGAGCCTTGAGCAGTTTGTGGCCGTTGAAGTGAAAGTCGCCGACCAGGGGAGTGGCGATGCCTTGCGCGTCGAGGCGCTCCCTGATGTGCGGAACGGCCGCCGCGGATTCATCGTTGTTGACCGTGACCCGCACCAATTCGGATCCTGCGCGCGCCAGCGCTTTGACCTGCGCCACCGTGCCGTCGATGTCGGCCGTATCGGTGTTGGTCATGGATTGCACAACGATGGGCGAGGCGCCCCCTATGGAGACTGAACCCACTTTTACAGTCAAAGAATGTCGACGAGATTTCATGCCGTCATTATACCTGGAGCGCCGAAACGGGTCAGCGAGGCTTGCGCGAGGCAAGTTTTTGCCGCACACGACCACTCCCGGGGTGGGCCAGGCGGGTATGATCAGCCCGATGCATTCACTCGAAATGGAGTGCCAGGAGCTCGAGAAGGCCGGTGTGATCGCCGAGCCCGTCGCAGCGCAGGCCGCGGCTTTGGAGCGCGGCACGATTTTCTCAGTCTTCGAGGAGTTGCGATTCGCGCTCTATGCCGCGGTTGCGGCAATCACCGCGGGCATTGGTCTGCTCGTCAAAGACAACTTGGATCGCATTGGACCCATCACCTTGATCGCGGTGCTGGCACTGGCGTCGGCGGGCTGTTACGCGACGGCGCTGCGCACGCAGTGGCAGGGTAAGGAACGATCGATCGGCGGCGACTACCTGCTGCTGCTCGGCGCGCTCATCGTCAGCGCCGATCTGGGATACGCCGAATCCCAATTTCATTGGTTGGGCACCGAGTGGCAATGGTACCTGTTGATCCTGGCGGCATTCCACGGCGCGACAGCTTATGGCCTTCGCTCGCGCCTCGTGCTTTGCACCTCGATCGCGGCGCTTGCGGCTTGGTTCGGAATCGAAGGCCGGGCCGCAACCTTGTTCAACGTCGGGGGTTCCGCCGCCAGGTTGGGAACTCATGCCATCGTCTGCGCGGGCACCCTTCTCGTTTGGCGCGCGGCCAATCGCCGTCTCGGCGGACCTGATTCCTTTGAGTCCGTGTTCGAAAATTTTGCCGCCAATATCGGCTTCTGGGGTGCACTGGCGCTGTGCCTCACGCCGGGCGCCAGACTCTTAGGTCTGGGGCTATTGGCGGCGCTGGCGGCGGCGTCGGTCTTCAAGGCATTGCGCGGCGGGGAGGAGATCTTCACGGTGTACGGCACTGCCTATGTCGCGCTGACGCTGTGTTGCCTGGAGGCGCAGGTCATCAAGTACGGGCTTGCCGTGCTGCTTCTGGAGTTGGCGACCGTGATTGCGGGAGCGCTGTTGCTATGGAGTTTCCATCGCAACGCGGCGGCACGCGCATGATTGAACTGCTTCCTAAGCCGCAGCAGGAGCGTTGGATGGCGGCGGGCGCACGGCTCAAGGTACGCAATCATCCCTGGATTTCGCAGCGCACCGGCGGTTGGAGCGCGCCCTCATTCATCGCGCGCTGCGCATTCTTCGTGCTGGGCGTGGTCGCCGGCGGTCTCACGACGGCGGTTCTCGAGATACTCTCCCGATCCGCGGCCTTGCTCGCAGCCGGCGTGACATTGCTCGTCGCCGCGGAATGGTTGATCTTGCGCAAGCGACTATTTCACGCGGGTGTGGAAGAGGCGCTGTGGACCGGCGGGTTGCTGCTGCTTACCGTGCATTTCTTACCTTCCAGCGGAGACCGGGGCATGTCGGTCGCCGTCGCGCTGGTGTTGGCCGTCGCAGCCATTCGATTGCTCAATCCATTTTTATTGACGATGGCATTCGCGGCTGCCTCGATCGCCATCGAACTCGCGGGCGGCCACCGCCTTTGGGGCGAGCACGACGTGGCCATGGCGGCCAGCATCTTTTGCTACGGGGCCGGCGCGATCGCATTGTTGCTCGCGCGGATCCAGTTCTCGAGGCCGTCCCATGACCATATGCTGAGCTGGCTGATGGTCATCTTGCCGCTGTGCGGATTCCTCTGGCTTGCCACGCAACAGGCGCCGGCCGTTCGAGCCGGCACCGGCTTGGCGAGCGGCATCTTCGCGCTGGCCGCGCTCATC
>DATHFB010000032.1:0-6775 GCA_035318305.1 Steroidobacteraceae bacterium
ATAGTGATCGAGGATGAGCGCGGCGAACAGCAGCATCAAATAGGTGATCGAGAACCTGAAAGTCCGCATGGGCAGGTCCGCTTTGCGCCCCTGATTGAGCGCCAGCACGAAGTACAGGAATCGCGCATTGAGACCGAGCGCCGCGGCCAGATAGACCAGGCCGCTCATGCCGGTGAGATACGGCAGCAGCGTGGTCAATATCAGAAGGATGGTGTAGAGCACGATCTGCAGGCGGGTGTAGGGAATGCCGTGGGTGACGGGGAGCATCGGAATCCCCACTTTGGCGTAGTCGTCGCGCCTTGCGATCGCCAGCGCCCAAAAATGCGGCGGCGTCCAGGTGAACACGATCAGGAACAACACCAAGGCATTGGGATCGATGGAATTCGTCACCGCGGCCCAGCCCAGCACGGGCGGCGCTGCACCGGCGGCGCCGCCGATCACGATGTTTTGCGGGGTCGCGCGCTTCAGCCACAGCGTGTAAACCATGGCATAGCCGATGAGTGAGCAAAAGGTCAGCGCCGCGGTCAGAGCGTTGACGCCCACGGCGAGAATCAGCATGGAAGCCGCACCCAGGGTCACCGCAAACGCAATGGCATGACCCTCCCGCATGTGTCCCGTCGGCAGCGGCCTGCGGCGCGTGCGGTTCATTTGGCCGTCGATGCGCCGGTCCAGAATGTGATTGAAGGCGGCCGCGGAGCCCGACGCCAGGGCGATGCCGATCGATCCAAAGATCAGCGCCGGCAGCGGAATCCAACCCGGCGATGCCAGCACCATTCCGACGATGGCCGTAAAGACGATGAGCAGGCTCACCTTGGGTTTCGTGAGCTCCAGATAATCCCGCCAGCCCCCGTGGCCCGCGACGGCAATGGGCGGGTTATCGGGTACGGTGCTCATGGCGCCAGGGTACCACGCCGATCTTCGGGCGCCGGCCAGAGCATCCGCAGCAGAGTGACTGTACAGACGACCAGCAGAGCGGCCCCTGCATTGTGCAACGTCGCGAGCGGCAACGGCATGGCGAAATGCACCATCGTCACCCCGATGCCGATCTGCAGCAGCACCGCACCGATCAACAGCCCGCCGATCACCTTCAAGCGGCGGCTTCGAGCGCGGGAGACGCACAACGCGCCGACGACACTCAAGGTTGAGCCCACGACCAGCGCGCCTATTCGATGCGTCACGTGAATCGCGATGCGCGCCGGATTCGCCAGCACGCCGCCGGTGTAATCGATGTCCAGTCCGCGCCACAGCACGAAGGCATCCCGGAAATCCATGCGCGGCCACCAGGCTTGCTGGCAGGTCGGCAAATCCGGACAGGCCACCGCGGCATAGTTGCTGCTGGTCCAGCCGCCGAGGGCAATTTGCAGCAGCAGCGCCACGAGCCCGAGCAGCGCGAATTTTCGCAAACCCATTTCGCGTGCCGATAAATCCCGCCGCTGCGGAGTGAGGGACAGCCACCACAAGACTCCCAGCGTGGTCAGGCCGCCCAGCAAATGTGCCGTGACGATGAGGGGTTTGAGGAGCAGCGTGACCGTGAATGCCCCCAATGCGCCTTGCAGGCACACCAAGGTGAACAGGACAACCACGACGATCAGCGGCTGCTCGCGATCCTTGCGATTCCACACCGCCCAAACCAACAGGCCGCCGATGATGATCCCCAACGTGCTCGCAAAATAGCGGTGAATCATCTCGTGCAGCGCCTTGCTGAAATTGTGGTCCGCATGCGGGTAGATATGCCCATAGCATCCCGGCCAATCCGGGCAGCCAAGGCCTGCATCCGTGAGTCGGACCCAGGCTCCCAGCACCACCACGGCCGCGGCCAGCACGGCGCCGGCGAGGGCAATGCGGCGAAACCACTTGAGACGTGTCTGCGGATCCACTTTCTTTCAGCCGATGGAAGACAGGCGCAGCAGGCGCTTCATGTCCTCGAGCATGCCTTTGGATTTCACGTTGGGAGCATAGAACATCATGGCGTTGCCCAACGGGTCGATCAAATAGACACGATGGGAATTCACCGCGCCCGAAACCTCCGGCAGCAAGGCGAGCAAGGGCTCATCTGCGGGGCTTGCGCGGATGACCATCAAGTCGGGGTGCGCCGCCTTGAGTTCCTCGAAGCCGCAGCAATCGCCGTCGCCGATGAAAACCCGCTGCACGCGATTCATTTCGCGATCCAGCGCCAGGCGAACCTGGCGCGTGTCATACAGATGCCGGCGGCATTCATCGTCGCAGCGGCCGTGCTGCACATACAAAAGGGTCCACTTGCCCTTGAGGAATTGCGGGTTGGTTTCGCCGGTGCCGGTGCTGGCGGCGGCGAGCGGCAGAGCCAGGGACGGCAGAGGCCGAGCGGGTGCAATTAGCTCTCCAGCATTGACCCGGCCGCCCGGGCGCCAACTCTTCCCATAATACAAATAGAAAGAGAGTCCCAACGGCGCAAAGAACATCAGCGCCAACCCGATCAATATGCGCCGCTGGCGGCGATCATGGGCGTTACGGTCGATCATGCTGAGCTGTCTTGGCGAGAGCGGCGAAAATTGGTCACGATGTAAATGACCAACAACGCCGCCGCCAAGCCAAACCATTGCACCGCGTAGCCCACGTGGCGCATCGGTGGAAAACCCGGCGCAGCCCAGTTGCGCACATAGCCGTCCGGTTCCTTGGGGTCGAGCAGGACCAGGTCGGCGGCGGGAGTCCAGCTGGACTCCTCGAGCAGCTGCGCCACTTGAGGGTGCGTGGGAAAATTGGCGACCACGGGAAAGGGGGGCGCCAGCGCCGCCGGAGTCCCCATGTGAATGCCGGGGCTGGGCAGGTTATCGGCGCGGCCGCGCAGGTGCCGCGCATCGGCGGCAACGGGAATCACCGGCCGCTCGGCGCGGCTCGAGCCCAAGGGCACCCAACCGCGATTCACCAGCACCCAACCGCCGCCCTGCAGCGCGAACGGCGTGATCACGAAATACCCGGCGCGTTCGGCATTGACCATGTTGTCGATCAAGATCTGGCGCGTGTCGTCGTAGTGCCCGTCGGCCTCAACCAAGCTGTAGCGCGGCACTTTGGGTGTTTTGAGATCGATGGGCCGAACGGCTTGCGCGCCGGCCACGAAGGAGTCGAACAGCACGCGCTTCTCCGCGGCGCGGTACAGTTGCCAGCGTCCCAACGACACGAGCACGGCGATCAGCGCGATCGTGAGCAACGTCGTGAAAGGCCGCGGCGAGAAAGTGCGATTACCGAGTTGGATGGGCACGATATACTGCGGGTCCTTAAGGCTAGACGCGCCAGATGGCATTCAAATATCTCATCCTCGGGATGCTCGTGCTGATCTTGATCAGCTTGGGCAAAGCGCTGTTCCATTTGTCCAGCCCCCGCGAGGACGATGGCAAGAAGATGGTCACAGCCCTGGCCTGGCGCATCGGGCTGTCGGTGGCGCTGTTCGTGCTGCTAATCGTCGCCTATTACAACGGCTGGATCGAACCGCAACACGTGACGCCGGGTCACAGCCAATAGACGAAAAAGAACAGCCCGAGCCAGACCACGTCCACGAAGTGCCAGTACCAGGAGACCGCTTCGAAGCCGAAATGTCTCTTGGGAGTGAAGTGGCCGTTCAAAACCCTGAACCAGATCACCGTCAGCATGATGGCCCCGACCGTGACATGCAGGCCGTGAAATCCGGTCAACATGAAAAACGTGGAGCCGTAGATGCCGGTGCCGAGGGTCAGTCCGAGCTGGGTATAGGCCTCGTGGTACTCGGTCGCCTGCAGGCCGACGAACGTGAAGCCCAGCAAAAAGGTCAGGGCCAAAAAAATCTTCAACCGGGTTCGATGTCCGCTGATGAGCGCATGGTGCGCGATCGTGACCGTGACGCTGCTCGACAGCAGGATGGCCGTATTCACCAGAGGCAGTTCCAGGGCCGGCACCGTCTCGAAGGTGCCGTTGGCGCGCGGACCCAAGGCGGCAGGACCGTTGGTCGGCCACACGCCGTCGTAGTTGTTCCACAGCAGCAGCTTGCTGAAGACCTTCACGCCGTCGCCCGAGAGCCAGGGCACTGACAGATTGCGGGCATAAAACAAGGCGCCGAAGAAAGCGGCGAAGAACATCACTTCGGAAAAAATGAACCACATCATCCCGAGGCGGAACGAGCGGTCCACGGCCATGTTGTACATGCCCTTTTCGTTCTCACCGATCACTGTGTGGAACCAGAAAATAAACAGCAGCGCCAGCATGGTGAAGCCCGGCAGCAAGAACCACGCGGGCAGCCAGCCATTGAGCGTGACGATGGCGCCGGACATCAGTGTAAACAGCGTTATGGAGCCGTAGATGGGCCACGGACTGCCGTGAGGAACGTAGTAGTGGTTGTGGTCGTCGACGGTCGCTTGCGCCATAGTCAAATCTCTAACGGTTTAGAACAACGATAGTTTAACGAGTGAATTCAACGCCGTGTTGTGGATTGCGTCGTATCGTAGAACGTGTAGGCCAACGTGAGCCGGTCGACGTTGGCCGGCAACTGCGGGTCCACAATGAAGCGCACGGGCATATCGCGGCCTTCGCCGACGCCGAATTTTTGCGGCGTGAAACAAAAGCACTCGGTCTTGTGAAAATACTGCGCCGTGCCGCTGGGTGAAATGCTCGGAACTGCTTGCGCCACCGACGCCGCCGAGGTCAAATTCTTCGCGTAGAACTCGGTGTCGTACAGCTTCCCCGGATGAACGCGCATCGAGGCGGCCTTGGGCCTGAATTCGTAGCTGCCGACCGAGGCCGGGGATGCGACGAACTCGATGGTGACCTCGCGGTTCGGGTCGATCGCCTCGTGCGCCACGGCGGGACCGTCTTTGGCCTCCGCATTGCCGATGCCGATGGCCCGGCAAAAAACATCGTACAGCGGCACCAATGCCCAGCCGAACGCGAAACTGCACGCGGTCATGATCAGCAGTCCCCGTACCAGCTTGCGATTGGCGAGCTTGCGATCCATCAGTGGTGGCTGCGAAAGACCAGGAGCGCGATGAAGCCAAAATAGAACGCCAGCGCCAGGGTCGCCAACCCCAGCGCCGCGTTCCTGATCCTCGAGCGGCGTGGATTTTCCGCCGCGTTCACTTGACTTCAGGCGCCGTGGTGAAGCTGTGAAAAGGCGGGGGCGAAGGCAAGGTCCATTCCAAGCCATTGGGCCGCGCATCGTCCCAGACCAGGGCGCTGGCCTTCTTGCCGCCGCGTATGCACTGGACGATCACGATGGCAAACAGAATCTGCGAGGCGCCGAAACAGAAGCCGCCGACGGAGGAAACCATGTTCCAATCGGTGAATTGCACGGCGTAGTCGGGTATGCGCCGCGGCATGCCGGCCAGCCCCAAGAAGTGCTGCGGAAAGAACAGCACGTTCACGAAAATCGTCGACAGCCAGAAATGCCACTTCGCCAGAGTCATGCTGTACATGTGGCCGGTCCACTTGGGGAGCCAGAAGTACACGGCCGCCATGATGCCGAATATCGCGCCGGGCACCAGCACATAGTGAAAGTGCGCGACCACGAAGTAGGTTTGGTTGTACTGGAAATCCACCGGAACGATGGCGAGCATCACGCCCGAAAAGCCGCCGATGGTGAACAAGAACAGGAACGACAGCGCAAACAGCATCGGGGGTTCGAACGACAGCGAACCGCGCCACAGCGTTGCGGTCCAGTTGAACACCTTCACGCCCGTGGGCACCGCGATCAGCATGGTCGACATCATGTAGAACAATTGCGCGGCGACCGGCATGCCGTCCGCGAACATGTGATGGCCCCACACGATGAACGACAGGAAGGCGATCGAGGCGATGGCGTAAATCATCGAGGTCGCGCCGAACAGAGGTTTGCGCGCGAAGGTCGGCAGAATTTCCGAGATGATGCCGAAGGCCGGCAAAATCATGATGTACACCTCGGGATGGCCGAAGAACCAGAAGATGTGCTCGAACATCACCGGATCGCCGCCGCCGGCGGCATTGAAGAAGCTGGTCTTGAAGAAATGATCGGTGAGCAGCATGGTGACCGCGCCGGCGAGCACCGGCATCACCGCAATCAGCAGATAGGCGGTGATCAGCCAGGACCAGGCGAACAGCGGCATCTTCAACAAATTCATGCCCGGCGCGCGCATGTTCATGATGGTCACGATGACGTTGATCGCGCCCATGATGGACGAGGCGCCCATCATGTGAATGGCGAAAATCAGCATGGGGAAAGCATCGCCGGTCTGCAGCGACAGCGGCGGATACAAGGTCCAGCCGGCCGCCGCCATGCCGCCCGGCACGAATAAAGTCGACAGCAACAGGGTGAAGGCGAAGGGCAGAATCCAGAAACTGAAATTGTTCATGCGCGGCAGCGCCATGTCCGGCGCGCCGATTTGCAAGGGAATCATCCAATTCGCCAGGCCGACGAAGGCCGGCATGACGGCGCCGAAAATCATGACCAGCGCATGATTGGTGGTCATCTGATTGAAGAAAACCGGGTCCATCAGCTGCAGGCCGGGCTTGAACAGCTCGGCGCGAATCAGCATGGCCATGGCGCCGCCGATGAAGAACATGATCAGGCTGAACACCAAGTACATGGTGCCGATGTCTTTGTGATTGGTCGCGAAGATCCAGCGCTTGATGCCGGTCGCGGGCTGATCATGGTGATCGTCGACGGCGTGATCGGGGTGATGCGCGGTGTTGCTCGCGTGAACATTGGCCATAGTCGGATAGCTCTCTTAAAAAATAACTGCGTTAATTCGGCAAAGCTTGCGCGGTGGGCGGCGGTGCCGCTGCCGCGGGGGCAGGCGCG
>DATHFB010000033.1:0-2284 GCA_035318305.1 Steroidobacteraceae bacterium
GCGGACGCCTGCAAATCCTCGATGGTCTCGAACAGCGGCACGATGTTGATCACGCTGCGGCCGGAGGGATCGACGAGGCCGGCCTCTTTCAACAGCAGCGCGACCTCCAGCATGTCCGACATGCCCTTGCACATCGAGATGATGCAATGCGGGATCACGTCGGCGCCGAATTTCGAATGCGCTTCGGCAGCGGCATGAAATACCGCGAGTTCGCCCAGCGTCTCGTCGGAGTATTTGACGAATGCCGAGGTCAGCGGCCGCGCGTTGCGCAACTCATTCGAGAGCAGCGCGATGCGCGCCTCTTCGCTCAGCGCCAGATAGGACATGCCGGGTGTCGCGGCGTCGAGCAATTCTGCGACCGTGCATTCGTGCACCGCGGAGTTTTGCCGCATGTCGAGACTTGCGAGGTGAAACCCGAAACAATCCACCGCCCGGCGCAAGTGCCGCAGCCGTCCGCGCGTGATCACGCCCGAATTGTTTGAAACCAGCGATCGATGAAGCACATCGAGGTCGGCTTTGAACTCCTTCACACTGTCATAGGGAGCCGCTGCTCCGACCGGCCGCCGGATGGTTTCCACATCCAGCTTCAACGCCGTCGCCGTCAGCCGGGCATAAATGCCGGACACCGCCAGCCGGTAAAGCTCGCCGCTTCGATGCGGCGAAGTGTCGGGCGAGCGCCCGGCGAGCGCACGCAAATCCTTCGAGACATCGGCAAGATGCGCCGCGAGCGACAGTTCGCCGCCGAGGACGTGCAGCTCCTCGAGGTAAAAGCGCAATACGCGGCTGCTCTGCAGGCGCAAGGTTCCGCGCATCACTTCCGCCGTCACGAACGGGTTGCCGTCGCGGTCGCCGCCAATCCAGCTTCCCATCCGCAGGAACGACGCCAGCTCTCCGCGCGGGCCATCACCCACCTGGTTCAACCGGTCCTCCAGCGCGCAATGCAGCCGCGGCACTTCATGCAGGAAGGTGTAATCATAAAACGAGAGGCCGTTGGCGACCTCGTCGAGCACGGTGAGCTTGGTACGGCGCAACAGATTGGTCTGCCACAGCGTCAGCACCGCGCGGCGCAACTGCTCGGCGTCTGCCTCAAATTCCTCCGGCGTGACCTGGACGCGCTCGCGCCGGTCCAACAGCGCGGCGATCTCCATCTCGCGGTCCATCGTGCTCTTGCGGCGGACTTCCGTGGGGTGCGCGGTCAGCACCGGGCTGACCTGTGCTTCCGCAAAAAACCGGCGCAGATCGGCCGCGGAAAAGCCGGCCGCGTGCGCATGTGACAGAGCCAGCGCCAGCGTCCCCGAGCGCGGCGATCCGGCGGCGGTGGAGCGTGCCCGCATCTGCCGGATGTGGTTCTGATCTTCGGCGATATTGGCGAGGTGCGAGAAATAGCTGAAGGCACGGACGATGCGCACGGTTTGGCTGATCGACATGCCGTCGAGGATGATCTCCAGTTCATGCCGCGCCGGCTTGTCCTCATCCCGGTGGAACCGGATCGAGGTCTGCCGAATGCGTTCGACCAGTTCGAACACGTCGGCGCCTTCCTGATCGCGCACGGTGTCGCCGAGGATGCGTCCGAGCAGCCGGATGTCTTCACGCAGCCGCGCGTCCGCTTCGATGGCGGCGATATCATCGCCCCGGTTGGAACGCACCTCAGTATCGGAAGGCATGATCTGGGAAGACATAGCTGGCTACTCCAGAAACTTGCCCGGCCGCTCTTGAGTCGCAATTTTTCAAGCCCGGTGCAAGTCCAAGAAAAGGGCGATCCTATCTGGTCGTCCCCGCGAAAAGCGGGGACCCACAACCCTACCGTTTATTAGTGACCGGATAGTGGCTTCAGCTCTTTGCAAAAAAAATGCGGCCGGGATTAGGGCGCGCGGAGCCTGTCATCGGGCGCGCTCCGCGCCGACCCGTTGGCTTGGCCGGGACGACGGTTGCCAATTTACGAGTCTCAAATCCTGCGCCCCGCCCGCTCCCAATAGGGATCGCGCAGGCGCCGCTTGAAGATCTTGCCGGAATCCTCGCGCGGCAGATGTTTGAGGATTTCGACGTGCTTGGGCACCTTGTAGCCGGCAAGCGAGGTCTTGAGTTGCGCGCGGATGACCGCGACATCGAGCTTCGCCCCTGCTTGCGGTTCCACCACGGCCATCAGCGCCTCGCCGAATTCGTCGTCGGGAATCCCGAACACCGCGCAGTCATGCACCCCAAGTACCGCATGCAGCGCGGCCTCGATTTCGGCGGGATAGATGTTGACGCCGCCCGAGATCACCATGTCGCGCTTGCGGTCGCA
>DATHFB010000034.1:0-12804 GCA_035318305.1 Steroidobacteraceae bacterium
ATCTTCATCTTGGCCAGCACGTAGCTGTTGATGAACGTGCCGCAAAGAAACGCCGTGATCGAGGCAATCACGATGCGCGGCGTGTTGCCGAATATCGATTCCACCGCCGCTTGGTTGGCGAGCGATGCGCCCGACGGGGGCAAATGCACCACCACGGCGGCCATGACGGATGCAAATGCCAGGGCCGCAAATCCCGCCCAAACGACTCGCCGGTCGCGGCCGTAGCCATACACTTCGGTCAATATATCGCCGAAAATATAGGAAATCGGAAAAAACAGAACACCGGCGAGAAAAGTTACGCTGGCGCCGAAAGGCAGCGCAATAGTCGTCTCTTTCGCCGGTCCGATTAAATTTGAACACAGCAAGACGCAGACATAGGCGGCCATCACGAAATCGTAGTATTTGAATTGTCGGTTGTGCGATTTAGCGGTCATAGCACGCAGTGTAGCCCGCAGGCACGCCAATTTACCGACGATATGTAATACCGGTTGCACTGCAGCCCCCACTGTCGTGTTTTGGCGAAGACATCACATCAGGGAAGGCGCCGTTACGGTAGATATACGCGCATACACTTCGAGTAGCGGATTTATGGAGCGGGGCACACCCTTGATGCAATCGGAAAGTCCGCTTGTTGATTTTGATGCTGTCTGTCAGAAAGTGCGCGCAGCAGTCGAACCCAACCGTACGCACGCTGTGTCCTTGCATGACGAGGCCGGCGATGTGTTGTGGCTGAGCGAAAGCTCCATGGGACCCGATGAGCACAATGCGGTCCGCGAGGCTGCCGAAGCCTTTTCCAATCCGGCCGCTGCCCCAATATTGTCATTTGATTTGGGTGATTCGCGCTCGGCCGTGATGGTTCGGGCCGTGAATGCCCGGCGCGCGATCGTCGGACTGGTCATGCTTGTCATGGACGCTCGGGTCGTTGCGCAAGGTGCCCCAAAGCTGATGACACCGAAACTGCAACGGGCACTGATCCAATTTGCAGCGATGCGTCCGGATCGCGGTCCCGCCCCGGCGAGCCCCGCGCCGCAACCCAACCCGCGCCCGGCGCCGAATGCCGCCGCCTATCGCCCCGCTCCGCCTTCGCCGGCCGGCATACGGCCCGCGGCACCCGCAACCGCTGTGCCCCTCGCAGTGGGGCCACGATCCATCGCCGCTCAACTCGAACAGATCGTCTCGCGCGGGCCGGTGCGGCCCGCAGGCCTGTCGCATCCGACGAACGCCTCGCGCCCGGCAAGTTACGTCAGCCACGTGGGTGCGACGCGATCGGCCACACCCGCACCGCCTGCCGCTCCTGCTGCACCCGCCGCTCCTGCCGCGCACGCTGCTCCTGCCGCGCGCACTGCTCCTGCCGCGCATGCTGCTCCTGCTGCGCACGCCGCGGCGGCACACCCTGAGCTTGCGGAAAAGCCGCAGCCGCAAAAGGGCGTCCCGCCCGAGATCGACCGGCTGAACGCCACCATGCGCAAGAGTCCCATTGCGCTGCATGTCCAGCGTCTGGTGCCGTTGAGCACGGGCAGCCAGATGAAGCGCTACGAAGTATTGCTGCGCTCAGGATCCGAAGACGCACCGAACGCCGCGCCGCATGCGATGTTGAAGACTGCTGTCGAGAACGGCTTAGGTTCCATGATTGACCGGCGTGTCGTCACCGAACTCATCCGCTGGCTGGTTCATCACCCAAGCACCTGGCAGACCAACGCAGTCATGTTCTCCGTGAACCTCACCAGCACCGCGCTGCACGACGAACATTTCATCAAATTTATCGAACTGTGCCTGGCCAAGTCCTCCTTGCCCAAGGGGACAATCGCATTCGAAGTCGATTCACCGACGGCACTCCTGCTGGCCGATAAAATCGGCGGCGTGGCCGCCGCGCTGCATCGCCTCGGCTGTCCGCTGGTGCTCGATGACTTTGCATTGCGCACGGAATGCTTCGAGCTGCTGCGCTTGCCCGGCGTCCGCTATGTGAAGCTCGCGCCCGAAATCACCTCGAAAATGCGCACCGACAAGCTATCGCAGGCGGCCATCACCGGCGTGGTACAGATGGCGCGCGTCCTCGGAATGCACACGGTGGCCAAACACATCGAGACGGCAGCCGCACAGGAGTGGTTGACCGCGCTCGGCGTGGACTTCGTGCAGTCGAATGCCATATCGCCTGCGGCCGCCATCGATTCCCTGCACAAGGCAGCCGGCGTCAAGGGATAGCAGTCTGGAATGGTCAGCCAGTCTCCCTAGTTGCGCCGCGAAACCGGCGGCGCCGGCTGGCTCCATCCGCCGCCCAGCGCCTTGACCAAAAACACCGCATTGGCGAATTGCTGTCCTTGGATCTGCACCGCTTGGCGCTGATTCGCCAGAAGCGTCTGCTGGGCCGTGATGACATCGAGATATGTGTCGACGCCGCCCTTGTAGCGCTCGCTGGCAATATCGAAAGCACGCTGGGCACTGCGCACGCTTGCGTTCGCCTGAATTTCCGCGCGCTCGAGCGAACTTGAACCGGTGATGCCGTTTTCCACTTCTTCCATCGCATTGAGCACCGTTTGCCGGTAGGCAGCCACAGCCGCCGTGTAGTCCGCATCGGCGAAGCGCACATTGGCACGGGTCTTCCCCGCATCAAACAGGGTCTGTGAGGCGGAAAGGCCGATCGACCACAGTTGGCTGGGTGCGGTGAACAAGCTCGCGAGCGCGTTGCTCTCCCAGCCCACGCTCGGCACGCCCAAACCGGGCGCAAGATCGATGCTCGGAAAGTACGCGGCGCGCGCCACGCCGATGCGGGCGTTCGCCGCCGCCATGGCGCGTTCCGCAGAAGCTACGTCAGGACGACGCTGCAGCAGGTCAGAGGGCACTCCCACCGGCAGCATCGGCAAGGGCGGCGCGGCTGCAACGGGCGCAAGCGTGAAGCTCGGTGCAGGCGTGCCTATCAGGGTGGCGACCGCCTGCTCGAATTGCGCGCGCTGATTTTGCAGAAGCTCGAGCTGAGTCGCGCTGGCATCGAGCAGTGCCTGCTGCTGCGCGAGATCCAATCCGGTAGCGAAGCCCAGATCATGCCTCGATGAAACAAAGGCAAGCGCGTCGCGCTGCAGATCCAAACTATGGCGCACGACATCGATTTCGGCATCGATCTCTCGCAGGGAAAAATAATCCGTCACCAAGTCGGCCATCAATACCAGCCGCGTGTTTTCGAAATCCGCCTCGGCCTGCTCCGCAGTGGCCCGTGCGCCCTCCACCTCCCGCCGCACTCGCCCGAAGAGGTCGAGTTCATAGTTCACCGAAGGTCCAATTCGAAAGTCGTTCTGCACGGTCGACTGGTTCGGGACAGAATAAGCCGCCAGCGGACGGTTTGCGGAGTCCTTGCTGCGCACTGCCGAGGAAGAGAGCTCAACGGAGGGGAATAAGGCCGATCGGGCAATCGTGACCTGATCGTGTGCCTGCTCGAGGCGTGCAGCGGCCACGCGCAGGTTCTGATTACTGGTGAGAGCCTGTTCCACCAGCGGATTCAAATCCGGATCCTGAAACAATTCCCACCAATTGCCCTTGAGCGCCGTGTCGCCCGGCATGGCTTCATGCCAAGGCGCCGCCGGCTGCCATGCCGGCGGTATATCGGCGGCGGGCCGATGGTAATCGGGTCCCACCGCGCAGCCGGCAAGCAGGCCCGTCATGCCGATTGCCCGCGCCGCATGTGCCAGGCACCTGCGCATCGCTATCGCACGGTCACGACGTCGCCGTCAGCCAGCGAGTCGGCAGGATTTAAGATGACGCGGTCATCGGCCTGAAGGCCGCTGATGACGGCCACGGTGCTGCCAAAGTCCGTGCCGAGCTTGACGGTACTCAAGCGGACCCGACTTTGCGCATCGACCGTCGCGACTCGCGGGCCGTCGGGCCGAAACAAAAGCGCATTGGTGGGAACGAGCAGTGCCGTCCCGTCTTGTTTGATCGGTAAATTCACCTGCACGTAGGCGCCCGCGATCAGCGCCTCCTTCGGGTTCGGCACCCTGATCTCGACCTGCATGGTGCGCGTGCCGGTGTCGATTGCCCGCGCGGTGCGGGCAATGGTGCCTTGATATTCTTCGCCTTGATGCTCCGCCAAGTTCACCGTGACCACATCGCCGACCTTGACTTGCCCGGCGTACACCTGCGGCACGAACACATAGAGGCGCAGCGGATCAATCTGCGAAATCGTAAACAAGGCCTTGCCCACGCCCCCATTGCCGGCATCGACCAGATCGCCCATATCGATATTGCGGCTGGTCACGACGCCATCGAACGGCGCAACCACTTTGTTGAAACCCTGCAAGTTGCGCAGCCGCGCGCTGTTCGCCTGAGCCGAGGCGAGATTGGCCTGCGCCTGAAGGTAGGCGCTCTGCCTCTCGTCCAAATCTTGCTGCGTCACCGCGTCCTTTTCGCGCAGGCTCTTCCACCGCTCGGCAGTGCTTTTTGCGAGGCCCTCGCTCGAGGCTGCCTGCTGCTGCGCGGCGATTGCCTGCGACAATTCCTGATCGATCTCCGGCGCGGTGATTTCCGCCAGCAATTCGCCCTTCTTGACCGAACTGCCGATGTCCTTGTTCCAGCGCAGAATGTAGCCGTTGCTGCGGGCGTACACCGTTGCCTCGTTGATTCCCTGCAGCGTGCCAGGCAAGGTCAAAGGCATTCCCTCACCGCCCGGCTTGGGGTTGATGATGGTGACGTACTGCTTGGCGTGAAGTTCCGTGGATGCCGCGAGCGCGGATGCCTGGAAGCCTCGTACCACAAAAATGATGACGCCTCCCGCCAGCATGGCGCCCACAACGGCGACGACGACGAACTTTGCGCGCTTCACGGCCGGCACGCGTGGTGGTATTGACATACTAAATTATCCCACGCGCATGCTTGCGCTGTTCGAGACGCCGATGCAGACCGGCGTAAATGACCGGCACAAAAAATAAGGTGGAGACCGTGGCAAACAACAGGCCGCCAATGACCGCGCGGCCCAAGGGGGCATTTTGCTCAGCGCCCTCGCCCCAGCCCAGGGCCATGGGAATCATGCCGATGATCATGGCCAGCGCGGTCATCAATACGGGTCTGATGCGGGTCGCACCTGCATCGCGAGCGGCACTGACCGGATCCAAGCCCTCGTTCATGCGCTGCCGGGCAAACGACACAATCAAAATACTGTTGGCGGTGGCGACGCCCATGGTCATGATGGCCCCGGTGAACGCCGGCACACTCAAGGTAGTCGCGGTCAGGAAAAGCATCCAACAAATTCCCGCCAGCGCCGCCGGCAAGGCGGTGATGATGATGAAGGCGTCGATCCAGGACTGGAAGTTCACGACGATCAATAAATACACCATGACGATCGCCATCACGAGACCCACGCCCAGCTCAACAAAGGAGGAGCGCATGGTCCGCGCCTGTCCTCTCACGGCTACCGCCGACCCTCGCGGCAATTGCGATCGCATGTCATCGACCAGCGCGTTGATCTTGGCGGCGACGCTGCCCAGATCCTTTCCCTGCACGCTCACGAAGACATCGACGGCAGGAGTGAGGTTATATCTCGATACCACGGCGAGCTGGGCGGCGGGCGCGACGCTGACCAAATTACTCAGCAATTGCGGACTACCCGACGCCGTCCGCACCGGGGTACGCAGCAGCGCATCCACACTGTCGATTTGATACTGCGGCGACTGCGCCGCTAAATTGTAAACCACCCCATTCGCGGGATCCAACCAGAAGCCGGGCGATGTCTGAGTCGTACCGGCGGTTGTCGCAAGCAGATTCTGCGCCACATCGTTGGCGGTCAATCCCAATGTTTGCAGCTGTGTACGGTCCATTTGCAACGCCAAGGTCGGTAAATCCAGTCTTTGGTGGATGTGGGTGTCCACGGCGCCCGGGATTTGCTTGATCTGCTTCATGATTTTTGCGGCGAATGCGTAGTTGGTCCGCACATCAGCGCCTGTAAACATCACGTCGATGGCAGCGGGGAGGCCGAAATTCAAAATCTGCGTAACCATATCGGCAGGCTGGAAAAAGAATTCCACGCCCGGGAAGCGGGCGGGCAGCTGGCGCCGCATTTCTTCGATATAACGCTGGCTCGGCGCATGGCCTTCATTCAGCGATATCTGAATCTCGCCGTCCAAGGTGCCGAAGGCGCCGGCGTTGCTGTACGTATTGTTGATGCTGCTGACGGGGACGCCGAGATTGTCGAGCACCGTTTCGAGTTGGCCCGCCGGTATCACGGTGCGGATGACGGCTTCGATCTGGTCCGCCGCCCGTGCAGTCTCCTCGATGCGCGTGCCGGAGGGCATCCGCATGTGAAGTCGAATTTGACCGGCGTCCACGCTGGGAAAGAAATCCCGCCCCAATAGAAACACCAATCCGCAGGAGAGCACGCAGAACGCCAGGAACCCGCCGGCAAAGGCTCGCCGCCGCTCCAGCACCGCCGCGAGGATGCTGCTGTATCCGGCGCGAAGCCTTTCGAAGCGCGCGTCAAATGCCCGGTAAACCCGCCGCAGCAAGCTGACAGGTGCATCGGCGTGCGGCGGAGTGTGATCCATCAACAGCATGACCAGGGTCGGCACCAGCGTGCGCGACAGCACATAAGAGGCCAACATCGCAAACACCACCGCCTCGGCCAGCGGCGCGAACAAATACCGTGCAACGCCCGTCAAGAAAAACATCGGCACGAACACGATACAAATACACAGCGTGGATACCAGCGCCGGGACGGCGATTTCACCGGCACCATCCAAAATGGCCTTGTGCAGATCAGACCCTAGATGAATATGCCGCTCGATATTTTCAATCGTGACGGTCGCATCGTCGACCAAGATGCCGACCGCCAGCGCAAGACCGCCGAGGGTCATGATGTTCAATGTCTGCCCGACGATGTACAGGGTGATGATCGAGCACAGAATGGAAAGTGGAATGGACACTGCGATAATGCAGGTACTGCGCCAATTGCCCAGAAACACCAGAATCAGCATCGCGGTCAAGCAGGCAGCGATCACCGCCTCGCGCACCACGCCGCTGATGGCCGCTTTCACGAAACCGGATTGATCGAAAAGAGGCGTGATGACAATGTCCTTCGGGAGTATCTGAGCGGCAACCGGCAAGACCGCCCGCAAGTTACTGATGATGTCCAGGGTCGAAGAACCGCCATTCTTGATTACGGGCATCAGCACGCCCCGCTCCCCGTTCTGGCGCACGATATTCGTCTGCGGCGAGAATCCGTCCCTGACGTGCGCGACCTCCGACAAATAAGTGGTGGCGCCGTTCTTGGTCACGACCGGGATGTGGTTGAGCCCCGCAATCGTATCGGGCGATCCGTTCAATGCGATGGCAAATTCGGTCGATTCGATTTTGACGGTACCCGAGGGCAGTATGAGATTTTGCGCGTTGACCGCGTTTACGATGTCATTCGGCGTCAGGCCTTTGGCGAGCAGCGCTGAGGTATCGAGATCCACGGAGATCAGCCGCGATTTGCCGCCGTAGGGGTAAGGCACGGCGACGCCGGGAATGGTCACCAGTCGCGGGCGCAGGAAATTGAATGCCGCGTCGAAAAGCGCCGGTTCAGTCATCGTCGGGCTGGAGATTCCGAGTTGAATGACCGGAATCGCGGAGGCGGAGTATTTAATGATCAGCGGCGGCAAGGCTCCAGGCGGAAGCTGCTTCAGTTGCTGCTGTTCCGTGGCCACGATTTGGGCGATGGCCGTCGGGATATTCGCGCCGGGCTGAAAGAAGACCTTGGTGACCGACAAACCGTAAAACGATTGGGATTCGACGTGTTCGATATCCGTGACGGTCGTGGTGAGCGTGCGCTCCGTCACTGCCGTGATGCGCTGACCCATTTCCTGTGCCGATAGCCCGGAATAAGTCCACACGATGCTGACGACGGGGATGTCTATTTCCGGGAAGATGTCGGTCGACATCTTGCGAAGGACCAAAGGTGTTGCGAGGAGAATCAGAAGCGCCATCACCAAGAACGTGTATGGGCGCCGCAGCGCAACTTGAACGATCCACATTAACTGAGTGACCCCTTTTCAGCATACTTGCCGATACCGATGTCGAAATCAATACGCAAGTTGCTGGGTGTAGGACCGACGCCACTTGCAAATCATTGGAAACAAAGCAAACTACACGGGTCTGCAACGAGACACCGGGACCGGGCTAAGTGTTTTGTTAGTCCCATGAGGTTCGGTTCCGGTTCCCGTTAAGATCCATCGCCATGACATTCACCGCACTAATCGTTGTTTGCGGGCTCCTCGGTCTGCTGTTTTTCGTCGCTGCGATCCGCCGCCTGCGGCGGAGGCGGGTAATGGGCGGCATGGCGCATGGGGCCGCTGCGCTCATCTTCTTCTTGGCTGCCGCCTGCGCGGTGTTCATTGGCAGCAATCTGCGCACTTACCAGCGCCTGAGCTACGAGCAACCCGCGGGAGAGCTGCAATTGTCGCGTGTCGCGGATCGCCGGTTCGATGCGGTCTTAAGCTACCCGGACGGCGAGCGCGCGAATTTTCCGCTGCGCGGCGATGAGTGGCAGGTCGATGCCCGAGTCCTCAAATGGCATGCGTTTGCCAATCTGGTCGGATTCGACACGGCCTATCGATTGGAGCGCATCAGCGGCCGCTACTCGCACATCGAGGATGAACGCACCGAACCGCGTACCGTCTATGACTTGCATGCACCCGGCCGCATTGATCCCTGGGAACTGATCCATCGCTACCGCTCTTGGGTGCCCTGGATGGATGCGCTATATGGGAGCGCCACTTTTCTGCCCATGGCGGATGGCGCGTTGTATGAGATCAAGGTCTCCCAGAGCGGCTTGGTCGCGCGACCCTTGAATCAGGCAGCCCGCGAAGCGGTCGGCAGTTGGCACTAAAGAAGAGCAGCGCCGTGAAACGATTGACCCTCGTCGAAAAGATTTTGAGCGCGGCCCTGGCTGTGTTGCTGATATTGGCCGGCGTGGCGTGGTGGGAAACGGCACCGCCTACGCTCAACCCCAAGAAACCCAAGGTGTCCGAGGTCACTGCAACGGATCTGGTCGACCAAAACACTTACGCGACGGCGCAACGCCTGATGCGGACCGCGTTCACTCCAGAAGAGCAGGCCTACGGCCAGGCGGCCCTGCGCATCGCCGACCACGAGCTCGACCTCGCCTTCACGGAAGCGCTGCGCGATGTCGAAGCTCATCCGCCGGCATTGAATTCCGCGGCCGCCGCCATCCAAGCTCGCATCCAGAAGTCCCAGGTACTGCTTACCGCGGATCAGCAGCGCGTCAACGACCTCACCGCCGCACTGGCGCAAGCCAAAGCCGATCAGAAAGACAAGATCCAGGACCAACTCGACCTTGCCCAGTCGCAAATGGAGCTGGACAAAGACGAACTCGATGAGGCCAACCAAAATCTGGTCGATGCCGGCGGCAATCCTCGGCAGCAGATCCAGGGCATGGTCCAGGAGCATGCGGCGCAAACCAAAGCACAACCAGGGGCGGCCGCCAAGGCTGCCGCTCTCGACGATCAACACGGATCGATCGGAAAATTTCGCGACTGGCGGCTGCTGCGGAAAAAAGAGGCAGAGCTCGAGGCGGCTCGCGCCGGCGCACTAGACAAGGCCCAGGCTCTCGGCACCCGGCGCGCGGCGCTGGCGAGCGGTCTCGAGACCACCAAAGGCGGCATTCCCGAGCTCGCCGGTCATGCAGCCGCCGCCATTAGTCCCGGCGCACCTGCGCAAGCAACGCCCACGGCGCAGGGAGCGCCAGCCACGCAGGGGCCGCGCACCCACGAAGACGCAGCAGCGCTGGTCGGCCGCACCCGCGCCGTCGCCGCCGATCAAACCATATTGACCCTGCTCAACAGGCGCATCGCGGATCAAAACCAACTCGCCGGCATTTACAGCCAGTGGGCAGCTCTCGCATCGTTGCAGTCGCAGGTCCTTGCGCATGCCATGTTGCTCGATGTGCTGATCGTGGTCGGTGTATTGATCGTCTTACTGCTGCTCGACGGCTGGCTGCAGCATCTGCTCGACAGACCGAAATTGGATCGGCGGCAAGTTGAAACCCTGCGCAGCATCACGCGCATGAGCTTGCGCATCGTCGCCGTGCTCATCATTTTGCTGATCGTCATTGGCATGCCCAGTCAGTTTGCGACCACCATCGGCATCGTCGGCGCAGGACTCACCGTTGCGCTCAAAGACTTCATCGTCGCGTTCTTCGGCTGGCTGGTACTGATGGGCCGCAATGGCATTCGGCTCGGCGACTGGGTGGAAATCAACGGCGTCAGCGGCGAGGTCACGGAACTCGGCATGTTTCACACGGTGCTGCTGGAGACCGGCAACTGGAGCGATTCCGGGCACCCGACGGGCCGGCGCGTGACGTTTACCAACAGCTTTGCCATCGAAGGCCATTACTTCAATTTTTCGACATCGGGGCAATGGCTGTGGGATGAGTTGCAAGTGGTCGTGCCCGTTGGGCGCGATCCTTATCCCATTGTCGATGCCATCACCAAGCAAGTGGTCGAGGCGACCCACGAAAGTGCCCAGCAAGCAGAGCAAGAGTGGCAGCGCGCAGTGCCGGCGCAGCGCGGCAAAGTGTTTTCCGGCACGCCCGGCGTCAATGTAAAACCCGTGGTCGGTGGAGTCGAAATCGCCGTCCGCTACATCACGCGCGCCAATGAGAGATTCTTAGTACGCGCCAAACTTTACCAAGCAGCAGTGGATCTGCTGGGCGCGAAACCGGCGGTGACGGCCGCCCAGTGATTTCCGCGGATGACAATCCGAGTGCCGCGAAGGAATGATCTGTAATAAATCACCCTCCGGCCAGGTCTGACTTCTCAACTAGCTTGGGAGATAAAAATGCGGTTATTGATCGATTGGCTGATTGCCTGGCCCGAGCGCGTCGCCCAGCATTTGATGTGGCTGGCGCCGCTATTTGCGCGAATCACGGTGGGCTGGGTATTTCTTTTGAGCGGTTGGGGCAAGCTCAACAACCTTCCGCAGGTGACTGAGAATTTCATCGGCTGGGGCATCCCCTTCCCGCACTTTTTCACACCCCTGACGTCGGGAATAGAATTCATTGGAGGGCTGTTCCTCCTGTTGGGATTGCTCACCCGGATATCGGCGGGAGCCCTGGGCGTCACGATGATCGTTGCGATCAAGGCCGCGAAGTGGGGAGATGTCGATTCGCTCGAGACCTTGCTGGGGTTCGACGAATTTGAATATCTAGCGCTGTTTCTGTGGCTTGCGATCGCCGGCGCGGGCACCGTTTCGCTCGATCATCTTCTGATGAAAATGACCCCGCGGCCGGCCGCTGCATAAGACCTGAAGTGCCGGCAAACGGGGTCCGCTATAATAGGTCCTGGGCTCCGCGCCGGCTTAGCACAGTGGTAGTGCAACGGTTTTGTAAACCGTAGGTCGGGGGTTCGAATCCCTCAGCCGGCATCAATTTATGAAAATTGTTTGAAAGCAATTTGGCGCCTACCGGCATGTTGGTCGAACCCCCGACATAAGAAAAGTTGGGTTCGACAACTTGGGGCGCAGCCCAAGTTGAACGCCGTAGGGCAAAGCTCGGAGGCGGCCCCGAAGGGGTGAGCGCGCAGCGCGAATAATCCCTCAGCCGGCACCATAAACCTTCAATAAAATAAATATGTTACGAGATATTTAGGGTAACTAAAACAAGCCGAATAGGACCTAATTTTCACCCTGAGTTGCACTACGCACCATGCGTGGATTCGCGGTTTTGCCCCACGAGCCGAGTGCAGGGGTATCAACATAAACCGTTCTGATGGAGATTTTCGCCGGCAGCAAGTCTTTCTCCAAGAATTCGGACTTGCCCATGCGCCGCTTGGCAAAGAGGCCTTGCGCGGCGATTAGCCCGATGTCGAAGACTTTCAGGTACTTCTCCGCAAGCTTCGGTCGCGGATAGTGCCAGGGGTCTTTAAGCTCGAATTCGCCCATGAGTTATCCAGTGTTCTTGCGATTTAAGAAAGTTATATTCTACAGATAACTCTAGAGAACCTCCGCATTCCCTTACGTATTGACGATGAACAACTATTTTTTTGCTGGAGTTGCCTCGACGGATCGAGATTTTCGTGAAGCGGTCGGCGACGCCACCAATTCTGGCGTTGGAGCAACCACAGCTGAAGTTCTGAGTGCGCAGATGACCGGGAGGTTCTCTCGTACTCTAACGAACGCCGCACCTTGGTCATGAATTCCAATATCAAACCGTTTGGATCATTAAAGCGTAGGGACAGAGACGTTCCTAAATTCTTGAGCGTGTTCGCGACGCCAGCCGCATCCAGCCTGCGCTTGAACTGCTCCACCGTCGCGTCTCCTTCCACTTCGAACGCGACGTGGCGATGACAGGCGCTGCGTGCGTTGAAGTACTTGGGATGAACCAGCGACATGTGCTCAAAAAAGGCTAGCGTATCGCCGTCGCCGATTTCGAAAAACGTGCAGCAATACCCCGAAGCATCGGCGCGGAAGGGATCTTCGATCACTACCGTCGCGATGAGCGGCATTTCTAGAATGTCTTCGTAGAAATGACGAGTTTCCTCGGAATCCCAACAGGCGTAGGCCTGATGAAGTATGTGCCTCACCGGACTAGGGGTCATTTCCATGCGCCCGGCATCATCTTCGCCTGTTGTAGTCATATCTTCCGACGCAGCCGTTGTTGGTGCCATTGGCATCTCCGCCTGAGTTGAGAAATCACCTGATCGACATTAGGTACGAGTTTGATGGACCAGACCCCCGCAGTCTTATCCATGAATGCGGCACGCTATTCATTGGTTGCGGAATTTCAGGATGTAGACGCCCAAGCGACTTCACGCGGCAGCACTCGAATCG
>DATHFB010000035.1:0-2874 GCA_035318305.1 Steroidobacteraceae bacterium
AGGTTTAAGATCGCAACTGCGAAAAGGATCTTGGCTGGCAGCATCTCCTGTTCTCCTTAGTGTCAGATCAGTCACCACCTTGCGTTTAGGGCGCGATCGTTATTCGATCCGTCCCGGTCCTAGTCCGCCCCAGTAGACGACCATGTAATACAGCGCCCAGATGAAAAGGACTGCGTAGACGACCAGCAGCCAGATCGGGATGTAACCGACTCGCGCTTGAATGATGCCGCCGGCGTACTCCTCCAGTTCGGGGTGCGAACTCTCATGCACCATCGGTTCGGGGGGCACCGGGCTCACGGGGTCGTTGTTCTGAGGTTCCGTCATCGCCCATCTCCATGTGATAGAAGCGCTTGGCTGCGTCATCGCCCCCGATGAGGGCGCCCGAGAACACGCCCCAGATGAAGATGCAAAGTGCACCGAGACTCATCATCAAGGCGGCTAAGTAGGGGCCGACGATCTCGAAATTGGTGATCATGGCTCATTCTCCTTGACGGCCGCTCGATATTTGCCCGCCGGCCTCCCCGTTCCGGTTGGCGCGCCCGCGCTCGAGGCGCGTCCGTTGGGAACATAGGCTTTGCTCGGCGTATCCGCCTCCAGCTTGGGGTCGTTGAGCGCCGCGCGGTCCCGGGCTGCAATCGGCAACTGCTCGCCAGTGAGCGGATCCTTGAAGGCTGAGAGCGCGAGAACGTAATAGGCGAGCGCCCAGCGGTCCTCCTCCGGCAACGAATCTCGATAGGAGGGCATGGGCGTGCCGCTTAGCCCGGTGGTCATGGTGCGGAAGATGTCCACCACTGCTGGACCGGATTTGAATTGGCCGCTGGTGAGGTCCGCGGGCGGGATTGGGAAGCCGAGATCGTCCTTCAGCCCGGGCGCCTTCTCGCCATCGCCCTTGCCGGTGTTGCCGTGACACTCCCAGCACTTCGCGGCTCTCCAAACTTCCGCGCCGCGAGCGAGGATCTGCTGCGAGGGCGCCGGCGGCCGCCCGATGTACAAGGGCGCCCCAGGCGGCTCCTCTTTAAAAAAGGCGTACGGCCGCGCCGGATCGGAGCGGTCTACTGCCAGCTCATACTTGATGTACTGGATAACCGCGAGACGATCCGTCAGCGGCAGCTCATACCAGGGCGGCATGGCGGTGCCGCGCACGCCCCGCGTGATCGTGCGCAAGAGATCGCCGTCGGTCGGGACAGGTTCCTTGGTCAGCCTGAACTTGAAGACGGCCGCTCTGAAGCTACGCGGCCGCTGCCGATAAAGGAAGGTCGCAGCGGGACCGTTGCCGTCGCCGCTCACCCCGTGGCAGCCGACGCACCGCCGCCCGTAAACTTCCTTGCCGTAGGCGATCCATTCTTCCGAACGCGGTAACGTGGCATCGACGACCTCGAGCTGCTGCGGCTCGAACACATCGCGCCACTTGCCACGGTTCGCACCGAGCTTCTGCAGATACCCGATGAGGCCTTCGAGTTCTTTTGTCTCAGCGGCGATCTTGACCGTGCTGCCGGTGTATTCTTTGTTCGGTGTCAAAATGACCGGGACCTTGCCGCGCGCCCGTAGCGGCACGAATAGCAGCCCTTCGGCGTTCGGCGTGAGCTTGATCTGCTCCTTGCTTGCAAAGTCGAACAGCTCTTGGGTGACTGCGTTGTTTTCGAGGGTGCGATTGCCGGTGCCGTCATCGATGATCTGGATCGGCTGCGCGGGCGTGTCGAACAGTCCTCGATAGGGAGCCATGATCGAATCCGGCAAAAGCTGGCGCGGATTCCAGAAATGCGCGAGATGCCACTCATCGCTGTATTTGAGTCCGACCCGCATCAGGTCCGGCCCGATGCGCCGCGTGCCGAAGAGGTGCGGCACGTCGTATGCGTATTCACCAGCCTCAGTGACTGGTCCCCAGCGGCGCGTCTCGCCGGTCACCGGGCGCACGTATTGCGAATGGCAATACCAGCAGCCCTCGCGCAAATACACTTGTCGGCCGAACTGTTGTATCGGCGTGTAATCGGTAGCTTCGCTGACCATCCATTTGAGTTGGCCGAAATCAGTGCGCACTACCGCGGTCACGTGGCTGGTCCGTGCCGAGGGCTCGATGAAGGGCAGGATGCCTTGGGTGATGAGGGCGAGGAAGAAGAAGCCGACGCCGGCCACCAGGGCGACAAAGCGCGCGCTCATTGGGCGGGCCTCCCAGCGGGAACCGGGATCGGACCCGGCGCCGGTCTCGGCTCGACGATCGCGACCGGGCGCGCGAACGCCGTCATCATCAGATTGATGACGAGCAGGGACATGCCGAGGTCCATGCTGATGCCGGAGAGCGTCCGCACAAGCCAGTAGGGCTTCATCCAAAGCACGGTGTCGAGCCATTCGACACCGTTCATCCACTGAAAGCCCTGTTGGAGGCCAGCGGCGGTCAGTACCAGACCCATGGTCGTGATACCGACGGTGATCAGCCAGAATGACCAATTCCCCATCGTGAATGACCAAAGCTCACGCTGGAATGCGCGCGGCCAGACGTAGATCAGACCGCCCATCGCCCAAACCACGAAGGTCCCGAATACGGTGAGGTGCGAGTGGGAGATGACGAAGTCGGAGAAGTGGGTGGGCTGCTGGATTGAGCGCAAGGCTTCGGTCGAGCCCTGGAAGCACCCGACGAGATACATCAGCGAGCCCATGATCAAGAACTTAGCCGGCAGATTCCTTCCAAACTCGTGCCACTTGCCTGTCATGGTACCGAAGAAATTCACCAGCACGGTCCACACTGGAATGATCAGGAGCATGGAGGTGATGATCGCCAGCGTCTGGGACCAGTCGGCGATCGGGCTGTATAGATAATGATGGATGCCGACGAAGGGGTAGAACAGCGCGAGCGACCAGAAGCCGACCAGCGAAAGC
>DATHFB010000036.1:0-19502 GCA_035318305.1 Steroidobacteraceae bacterium
TTTGCACTTGTTCGCGGATGCCTCCGAGTCCGTCGCGATTCACCTGCTGGACTTGGGCGTGCCCCATGAATTCTATGAGCGGCGCGTCAAGATGGATGCGGAGCGCAGCGTGAACTACCCGGCGCTCAGATTCGAGGCCAACGGCCGCACCGTCGATGCCACCGTGTTTCCCATCGATGGCATCCGTCAATCGCCGTACTCACCCGTGGATGGGCGGCCCATGAAGCGCGCCGATGCGCGCGAAGTGTCGGAGCTGATCGACGCCAACTAGCTAGCTAGGGCTTCGGCTGCCACACCGCCATCATGTCCGGCGAGCCCTGCGCGCGCACACCGTTGTCGGTCAGGATGTCATCCGTGGCCGCCACGATGGCCGTGCGCGAGAACACCAAAGCCTCGCCGGCCTTGCTGCCGAACTCAATGGTCACGAACGGGTCCTTCAAATCGTGCAGCACCGCGACGAGGTGCGCGAGGCTCTTGATGGCAGTGCCGTTCACGGAAGACACCACCGCGCCCGTGGGATTGGAATAACCGTTCGCGAGCTTGTGCGGAAAGAACGGCGAAGAAATGATCACCAATTCCTCGAGATCCTGGGTTGGCGTGTCAAAGGCCCGCGTGATCAGCGGGCTTTTCACGAAACCCAAGACCCGCAGCAAATTCGCGTTATTTTCGAACAGAGACAAGAATTGCCTGGTCGCGCGTGAAAACACGATGGGACCGTAGACGAAGTAGGACGGGTAATCGCCGTGCAGGTCCGGCGCCAGCGTTGGCCGCTGCGCTGATACGGGCAGCTCGATTTTCAACGGCTTGCCGGCCCGCACCACGGTGAGGGGCAGCTTGTCGTCCTTGGCCAGGCGCTGAATCATGTAGGCGAAATTCACCCGCAAATCCTTGTCGATCTTGACCATGCCTTGATTGTCGATGGGGGTATCGCCGATCCGCGTGATCACATCCCACTCTTTCAGCGGATACGCAGCGTCGCTCTTGTCCGGCCGATGCACCACCATGCCCTCGACGCTCTTGTCCAGCTTCAAGTATTCGCGCAGCGCCGGATTCTCCAGTGTCTGCAAGTCGTCGTAGATGCTCGCCTTGCCGACGTAATGACCGCCGGCAATGTCCTTGAGGAACAGATCCACTTCTTCGTTCGGAATGATGTAGCCGATGTTCTGGCTGTCGCCGCCCAAGCGGCTGAACGCCAGCCCGATCATCCTGTCGCCGGCGATCGCGGGGCCGCCGCTATTGCCGGGATTGATGGCAGCGTCTATTTGAATGCGCAGACCCGAAACCGGATAGTTGTACTGCGCAAATTCGATGCGCGAGACGATGCCCTTGGTGATCGACAGCGACGATCCCCCGGTCGGAAATCCATACGCCAGCACCGGATCCTTGATTTGCGGCAGCTTGCTGGCGCGCGCCACCGGCGGATGGGTGTCGAAGAAGCCCGGATCGTCCAGCTGCAGCACCGCCAGGTCGATTCCGGGTGCGATGGCGAGGATGGTTGCCGATACTTTGTCGCCGGCTGCATTCGCCTGCACCTGCACCTGGCTGGCGTAAAGCACCGCGTGCGCGTTGGTCAAGATACGCTTGCCTTCGATCACCACGCCGGAGGCCGTCGCCTCGCTCGGCGCTTGCTTGGTCCAAGGCTTGAACGGGTCGGGATAGCGCATGGTCGAGAAAATTTTCACGACCGAATTTTCCAGTGCCGGGGGTTGGGCCACTTCGGTCGTACGCGCCGCAGCGTCGGGTGCAGCGCCGATCAGCAGGGCGCCGCTGAACAAAACGCCGACCACTAAAAGAGCCATTCGCTTGGGTTCCATGAATATTTATTGCGTCCTATTTTCCGTCGATTGAAAACGCCAGCAACGCATTGCCTGAGTTGATATAAACGCTGCCGTTCACGATGGTCGCCCCGCCGTAATCCAAGGGCCCACCGCTTGCCTGAACGCCGTTTTGCGTTTGAAAAGATTTCGCCGTATCGAAATCCCACAGAATCTTGCCGTCGATGGTCGAGTACGCGCGCAGGTGTCCATCCATGGATCCGGAGAATACGCCGCCCGGCATGACGGTGACCGCTTGCGATTGTGCATGCGAACACGGGCGCTCGCTCCAAGCGCACGCCGGCGCAGGCGCCGGGGTATGCCAGCGAGCAATGCCGGTCTTGGGATCGAGCGCCCACAAACTTCCCGTTGCATTGCCGGGCTGCGCAAGCGCTCCTGAGAGAGCAACGAACAGACTGCGATAATCGGCCGCGCTGCCCCAGGCGATGCCGCCGCGCTCGGCGCCCGCCGCGGGAACCGGGCCCACCCCGGGGCCGTCGCCTCCGGGGCTTGGCGCACCAATACGGGTTTGCCACAGGATCTCGCCACCGTGGTCAGGGTCGAGCCCGTAGACCACGCCCGACATTTGTCCGGCCAATAGGATTTCATTGCCGCTGGCCAGGATGCGCAAGATGGGCGCGCTGCTGAAGCCGTTGGCTGCGACCCGGCCTGGGACCGTGAGCTGCTTGACCCAACGCAGCTTGCCGTCGCTCAGGTCGAATGCCGCAATGGCATCGGTGAGCGACTGCTCGACGCCGGTGGTGGATCCGCCCGTGCCCACGTAGAGCACGCCGCGCTTTGGGTCGATGGTGGGGGACGAGGACACGGCGGCACCCGCCGGCCCGAATTCCTGAACTCCGGCGCTGTTCCTGTGCGTGGGCTGCGGCGCCTCGAGCACGGTGTAGCTTTTCCAGAGGACGCGCCCGCCGGCGATATCGAGGGCAACAATGCTGCCGCGAAAAGTACAGCAGCTATAGTTCGGATCCGCCGAATTTTTCTCTTCGTTGGAACCGACGGCGACATACAGACGGTCGTTGTACAAAGTCGGCGCCGCCACGATACGCGCCGACGGATGCGTGTCGACTTGGGTCTTCCATAGGAGCGTGCCCTTCTGCGCGTCGAGCGCATACACGGCGCCCGTGTCGTCGCCGAAGAAGACGGCGCTCGGCGCCTTGATGACATCCAGATGTGCGAGCGTGCGTTTCAGCTTCTTCGGTATGGCCACGCGTTTCGACTGGCCCAACTCCCCGATCGAGATCGTCGTGCGGCTGCCGGCGGGTGCGTCGTAGGTCCAATAAGTACAGCCCGTTTTTGCGTCGAGCGCATAGACGCGGCCCGAGGAGCTGGTCACGAACAATCTGCCGTCGACCAGGGTGGGTTGACCGAACTCCGTGCCGCCCTGGAATCCGAAGGCCCATTTCAAGGCCAGCTTCGGCACATCCATGGCGCGGATCGCGGGTACCGGTTGGTAGCGCGAATTGTCCAGAGCGCGCCCCCAACCGTTCCATTGCACGCTGCCGAGCGCGACCGGCTCCGAGCGTGTGCTGCAGAGATTTTTTTCGGGGGCAAGATTCAAAGGCGCCGGCGCGGCAGCCGGTACCGAGTCGGCCGCGGCATAGGCGCCCGCGGCATAGGCGCCGGCGGCATAGGCGCCGGCGGCCAGGAGCAGGACCGGCACGCATTTTAGGCCTGAGGTTGATAGCGCCATCGATCAGCGCTTTTCGATCGGCAGATAATCTCGCTGGGTGGGACCGGTGTAGAGCTGGCGCGGACGGCCAATTTTCATGTTCGGATCCGACACCATTTCCTGCCAATGCGCGACCCAGCCGGCCGTGCGCGCAATGGCGAACATGACCGTGAACATGGAGCGCGGAATCCCTAAAGCGCTATAGATGATGCCGGAGTAGAAATCGACGTTGGGGTAGAGTTTTCGAGAAACGAAATAGTCGTCCTTGAGCGCGATTTCCTCCAGCTTGAGCGAGAGATCGAACAGGGGGTTGCCGCCCTTGCCCATTTTCTCCAATACCCGATAACACATGCCGCGAATGATCTTGGCGCGCGGATCGAAGTTCTTATAAACGCGGTGGCCGAATCCCATGAGCCGCACGCTGTCATTCTTGTCCTTGACCCGCGCCAAGAATTTATCGATGTTGGCGACCGAACCGATGCTGTCGAGCATGTCGAGCACCGCCTCGTTCGCGCCGCCGTGCGCCGGTCCCCACAGTGCCGAGACGCCGGCCGAGATCGCCGCGTATGGATTTGCGCCGGTGCTGCCCGCCAGGCGCACGGTGGAGGTGCTGGCATTTTGCTCATGGTCCGCATGCAATATGAACAGCAGGTCCAAGGCCTCGGCGGCCACAGGATCGATGAAGCACGGCTCGCAGGGAACCGCGAAGAACATGTTGAGCATGTTCTCGCAGTAGCGCAGGTCATTGCGCGGATAGATGAAAGGCTGTCCCAGCGTGTGCTTGTAGGCCGCGGCGGCAATGGTCGGCAGCTTGGCGATTATCCGGTGCGCGAAAATTTCCCGGTGCCGCGGATCGCCGATGTGCGTGGTGTCGTGATAGAACGCTGCCATCGATGCAACCACCGCGGAGACCATTGCCATCGGATGCGCATCGTGATGGAAACCCTGGAAAAACCGCAGCAATTGCTCGTTGACCATGGTGTGACGCATGATCGAATTCTGAAACGCGTCAAGCTCCGTTTTGCTCGGCAGCGTGCCGTTGATGAGCAGCGTGGCAACTTCCAGAAAACTCGACTTCTCCGCCAGCTGTTCCACCGGATAACCGCGATACAACAGCACGCCGGCGTCGCCGTCGATGTAGGTGATTTTGCTTTCCGTGCTGGCCGTGGCCATGAAACCAGGGTCGAAGGTGAAAACGCCTTGGTCCTTGGTCAGATTCGAGATGTTGATCACATCGGGGCCGATCGTTCCTGAAATGGCGTCGAGTGAGGTGGTCTTTCCGGTCGTGAGATTCTTGAGTTCGTATTTCGTGCTCATTCGCTGTATCCGACGGGTATGATTCGTATGTTGACTCCGCAGCGTTGCACGGCCGTACAACGGAATCAAGCGTACACGTCGCTTAAGCGAGAACCTCCGCGAGGCGGTGCGTGCATCTCATCGAGATGCACAATGCGAGCGTCAAGGGACGCGCGGCGATGTCGCCGCGCGCATTGAAGGAAACGGTCTTTAGGCTTTTGCCGCCGGCGCAGCTTTTGCCGGTGTCGCGTACTTCTTGCGGAACTTATCGACGCGACCGCCGGTGTCCACAATTTTCTGCTTGCCCGTATAGAACGGATGGCAGTTGGAACAAACTTCGACCTGCAAATCCTGTCCGATGGTCGAACGGGTCTCGAACTTGTTCCCGCAGGTACAAGTGACCGTGATTTGTTGGTAGTCAGGGTGGATGCCGGCTTTCATAGGAACCTCGTCAATCGGTTGCGGCAGAATCGATCACCGCATTGAGCGGAATCGCCACGCCTTGGACCCTTATGCTGCTGGCGGATCTTGAGAAATCAATGCCAGAAACAGGGCCGCGCATCATATGCGCACCGCAGCCTGCGGACAAGGCCAATCTATTGCACATTTTTGTCCACAATAACTGTGGATAAGTCTGTGGACGGCCACTCGCGAGAGGGACTCGCACTGCGGAAAATCGCGTTATTGTTGATTTGATCAAAAAATAGACAGGCTATTTTCATATTATAATTCAATAGGTTACGAGACGCATCTGACCTACTGCAGATGCAATGTGCTGTAGGTCTCACTTTATGCGAGGCGGGTGGACCGGTGTGTATAAGCCTTTGGAGCCCTAAAAGGCTCCTAAGCCAAGAAGCCGGCCTGTAGATCGTTGAGGAAGCGCCGCCCAAGTTCGGTGGGGCGCCAACCCGCCGGGATTTGCTCGATCAGGCCGCGCTCGCGCGCGCGCGCCAGCTGCTCATCGAGCATTTTCAGCGGAAGTCCGGTCCGTTCCTCGTAGCAATCGCGCCTGAAGCCGTCGTTGAGGCGCAGCGCATTCAGCATGAATTCGAAGGGCAAATCCGCCGCAGCAACGTACGACGAGTCGCCGACAGCGTCTTGCGCGCGGCGGATCTGATCCTGATACTCGCGCGGCTGTTTGGGTTTTGTAGTGCGCACAATCCGCTCGGGCAGCCCGAGGCTGAGCTTGCCATGGGCGCCTGCGCCGATGCCCACATAGTCGCCGAACAACCAATAGTTGAGATTGTGCCGGCATCGCGCTCCCTCTTTGGCGTATGCCGATACCTCGTATTGCGCGTAACCCGCTTGCGCCAGCAACTGTTGGCCGGCCGTTTGAATTTGCCAGGCCGCGTCCTCGTCCGGCAGGGCCGGGGGGCGCGAATAAAATACGGTGCCCGGCTCGAGAGTGAGTTGATAGTAGGAAATGTGCGCCGGTCCGAGCGAGCAGGCGGTGCGCACATCGTTCTGCGCCTCCTCCGGCGTTTGCTGTGGCAGCGCATACATCAAGTCCAAATTGAAATTATCGAGTTTCGCCGCGCGCAGCTCTTCCACCGCGCGATGCGTATCTTCGGCGGAATGAATGCGTCCCAACACCTTCAAAGCGCGCGCGTCAAAGCTCTGCGCGCCCAGGGACACGCGATTGATGCCCGCCTCCGCGTAGCCCGAGAATCGGCCGCGCTCGATGGTGCCCGGGTTCGCCTCCATCGTAATTTCCACATCATCCGCGAAGGCAATCCGTTGTCTGAGCGCCGTCAACAAGCGCGCGAAATCTTCAGGGCTGAACAGGCTCGGCGTACCGCCGCCGAAAAATACACTGTCGATCCTGCGGCCCGCCACGCGCGGCGCCTCGATGTCGAAGTCCCGGATCAGCGCGTCGATGTAGGACGCGTCCGGTTGCGCCGACTTCAACTGATGCGAATTGAAGTCGCAGTATGGGCATTTGCGCACACACCAGGGCATGTGCACGTAAAGCGCCAGCGAGGTGCCCTTCACGCGCGCACCTCGTGAGCTCCGAGCCGGGCCAGCAGCGCCTCGCGCAGCGCTCGCATCGCCTTGCCGCGATGGCTCAAGCGGTTTTTCTCTTCGGGAGCAAGCTCGGCTGCCGTTTTATCGAGTTCCGGCAGCCAGAAATAAGGGTCGTAGCCAAAGCCGCCGGAGCCGCGGGGCGCGTCGAGAATGAGTCCCTCCCACGCCGCCTCCGCCGTAAGCGGCGCCGCATCCAATGTCTCAACCAGCACCAACGCGCATCGATAGCGCGCCCGCCGCTGCTCGCCGGGTACGCCCCGAAGTGCAGTCATCAATTTCGCGTTGTTCGCGCCGTCGTCGGCGCCGACGCCTGCATAACGGGCGGAATGAGTGCCGGGCGCTCCGCCAAGGGCATCGACTTCGATTCCGGAATCATCGGCGACTGCCGCGAAGCCGCTTGAAGCCGCGGCGTGACGCGCTTTGAGCGTGGCGTTTTCCAGGAAACTCGAGCCGGTCTCTGCCGGTGACGGCAGGCCGAGTTCGGCAAGGCTGCTCAGCTCGTAGGGCAAACCGGCCAGCAGGGAGCGAAATTCGCGCAGCTTGCCTACATTGGCGGTGGCGACGACCAGTCGCTTAGGAGCCTGTATTAGCATTCCCGGCACGGGCGCTGAGCTGTGCGGCATGCAACTGCGCGATACCTTGCGTCGCAAGGTCCAACAGTTGGTCGAGCTCGTGGCGGCGAAAGGCGTGGCCTTCTGCCGTGCCCTGGACTTCGACAAAGGCGCCGCCGCTGTTCATGACGACATTCATATCGGTTTCCGCGTTTGAATCCTCCGCGTAGTCCAGATCGAGAACCGGCGTGCCGCGGTAAATGCCCACCGACACGGCGGCGACCTGGCCATGCAACGGGTTTGCCGAGATGCTGCGCTTTTTGAGCAAAGTGTCGATGGCATCCGCCAAAGCCACGAAGCCGCCGGTGATCGCCGCCGTGCGCGTGCCGCCGTCGGCCTGCAGCACATCGCAATCGATGGTAACCGTACGCTCTCCCAATCCCTTCAAGTCCACGACCGCCCGCAGCGCGCGGCCGATCAGGCGTTGAATCTCTTGCGTGCGGCCGGATTGCTTGCCGCGGGCCGCCTCGCGTGCCGACCGGGTATGGGTCGCGCGCGGCAGCATGCCGTATTCGGCGGTCACCCAGCCTTGGGCGGTACCGCGCAAGAAACCCGGCACGCTGTCTTCGATGCTGGCGGTGCACAAGACTCGGGTGGAACCGAAACTCACCAGCACCGAGCCTTCCGCATGCTTGGTAAAGCCGCGCTCGAATTTCAATTCGCGCAATTCATCGACGGCACGCCCGCTGGGCCGGATGCTCACGCCGCCCTCCATCGCAGCGCCGCGGCGCTCGTGTTGTCGCTATACGGGGCGGAAGCTTCGACCGCCTGCGTTCCGAGTTCGGTCAGCGTATCGCGCAGGGGCTTGGCCTGGCTTTGCGCGAAGCGCACGAAATCTTGGTCTCGCAAGTTCGCCCACATTCCGTCGGTGCAGAGCAGCAGGACATCGCCGGCTTTGAGTTTGCGCCGCGATGAGATGGTCATTTCAGGCAGAGCCGCATCTCCGCCGAGACAGCACTCGACATAGTTGCGCATCGGGTGGCCGTGCACTTCGGCTTCGGTGATCAGGCCCTCGCGCAGCAGCACCTCGACATGGCTGTGATCGCGGGTACGTTCCAGCACCTGCGACTGGCGCAGTTGATAAATGCGGCTGTCGCCGACATGCGCCCAATAGGCCGCCGAATCCTGCACCAGGCACACCGCGCAGGTGGCGCGCGGCCGCGCCTCGGCGCTCAGGCTCGTGCCGAGCTTCACGACTTCTTCGTGCGCCCTGCCCAAGGACAGATGCAAAAAGCCCAGCGGATCGAAAATCGGATGCGGCGTTTGCCAAAACGCCTCGAGCATGGTCGACAGCGCCGTTTCTGCGGCGCGAGCGCCGTCCGCGTGACCGCCCATGCCGTCGATCACCACCAACAACACGGCTTGTTCGGCGGCCGCCACCGCGACCCGGTCTTGATTTTCTTCGCGGTGCCCGATGAGGCTCACGTCCGCGGTTTCGATCTGCAATGACTGCTCCTCGATCTGCTAAGCTTGGCAACCGACGATTATGGCCGATTTTAGCGGCGACCCCTATGATTCGTAGCATGACCGGCTTTGCCCGACGCGAGCGGCAGTTCCCCTGGGGCCTGCTGGCCTGGGAGCTGAAGACCGTCAATCACCGATTTCTCGAGTTGGGCGTCCGCTTGCCCGAAGAATACCGTTCGGCCGAGTCGGACTTTCGCGCCGCCGTCGCCGCAGCCGTGCGCCGCGGAAAGATCGAGTGCGCGCTGCATTTCAGGCCGACGGTGGTCGCCACCGCACTCGAGGTCGATGCCGATCTGCTGGCCAGCCTCACCACGCGGGCGCAGCAAGTAGCGGCGCAGGCCGGCATTGCCGCGCGCATCGATGTGCTGGATCTGCTGCGCTGGCCCGGCGTCATCCGCGACGGCACGCGCGACACCGCACCCATGATCGCCGCCGCGCACGCCCTGCTCGCCGAAGCCTTGGCGGAGCTCGTGCGCTCGCGTGACAGCGAGGGCGGACGGCTGCGCGACGCACTGGAGCAGCGCTGCGCCGGGTTGCTCGAGTTCTCGGCACGGGTCTCCGATCGGCTGCCGGAGATCCGCACGCGCATGCGCACCAAGCTGCTCGACCGCATCGCCCAGCTCGTCGCCGACGTCGACCAAGACCGCCTCGAACAGGAGCTCGCGATTTTGGCGCAACGCCTCGACGTGGACGAAGAAATCGACCGGCTGCGCGGACATGTCGCCGAAGTTCGCAAAACCTTCGACGGTCAGGAACCCGCGGGCCGGCGGCTGGACTTTTTGATGCAGGAACTCAACCGCGAAGCCAATACCCTGTCATCGAAGTCTCAGGACATCGAGACCACGCGGGCCGCGGTCGACATGAAAGTGCTGATCGAGCAAATGCGTGAGCAGGTGCAGAACATCGAATAGCTCTCTTCGATGTTTGATCTCACCTAGATTTGCAGCATATTTCTCTATAAATCAAGCGATTATTGACAATGCCGTGCATGGACCTGCTGCGCTAACGTTCGCGCACGCGCATTTGTCCTCGTTGGGCATTCGCAGTGAGATCGCCAATGCGTAAGTCCATTGCACCTGAACAAATCGCCAGCGCCATCCTCATCCTGCGCGGTCAGCGCGTCTTGCAGGATTCCGAACTCGCCGCCCTCTACGGGGTGAGCACCAGGCGCTTCAATGAGCAGGTTCGCCGCAACCGTAAACGCTTTCCGGCCGATTTCATGTTCCAGCTCACCGCCGAGGAGACTAGTACTTTAAGGTCGCAATTTGCGACCTTAAAGACTGGCCGCGGCCAGCATCGCAAGTACGCGCCGTACGTCTTCACCGAACATGGCGCGATCATGGCTTTCATTTCGCAACGCTCGATAATAATACGCGCGCGTCGCGGGCATCGTGACGAGCCTCGATTGGGGCGCTGTTCGCTTTGCGTAACACGGTCTCGATTGATTGCTCGACACCGTCAAGATCCACCTCGACTTGCGCCATGTCCGCGACCAATGTGACGATGTTGATGCAGGATGTGACTAGCCGTCGAGCGGCGCGCAGTTCGTCATCCGATAATGGTTGCCCGTCGTCGGTGACACCGTTGAATAGTTCGTCGATCGCGTCTTCACAGTCGCTCAAATCGGTCACGATGCGGCGATACCGGCAATCAGACATATTGCTCATGAACGTCTCCTTTCCATCGCCATTGCCGGTCATCTTGCTTTTTCCCACCCTCCTGGGGAGTGACGCAATCCGCACGACGGCGAGAGGGTCGCCGACATTTCTGCCGGAACACCAGAATTGGCTTGCGGGACCGCCAGAACGCCTCATGGCTCGCGACCTCGCCGGCGCGTCGGCGCTACGCATATGCTAGATTCCGGGTTGGACAAACCGTGTCCAACTCCCGTAGCGATCGATGCCACAAGGACGCCTTTACGTAGTTGCGGCACCCTCCGGCGCCGGCAAGACCAGTTTGGTAAAGGCCCTGATGGAGCGCGAGCCGCGCATCCAGTTTTCGGTGTCCTACACCACGCGCAAGCCTCGCCCTAACGAAATTCCCGGGCGCGATTACCACTTCGTCAGCGCGGAGCGCTTCCAAGAAATGATCGCGAATGACGAGTTTCTCGAGCACGCCCGAGTCTTCGACAATTGCTACGGCACCGGGGTACGAACCGTGCAGGAGGCGTTGCGCAACGGCGAGGAGCTGTTGCTGGAAATCGATTGGCAGGGCGCCCGGCAGGTGCGCGCGAGAATCCCGGAGGCCTGCAGCATTTTCATCCTGCCGCCATCGCGCCGTGCATTGGAGCTCAGGCTCAAAGGGCGCAGCACCGATTCCGATGAGGTCATTCAACGCCGCTTGCGGGACGCCGCCGAGGACTTGGGCCACTGGACTGAATTCGACTACGTGGTCATCAATGATCGCTTCGAGCAGGCGGTCGAAGATCTGCAGGCCATCGTCGAAGGCCGCGGCAGCCGTTTGGTTGCCCAGCGCCCGGAAGTGGTGCATTTGGCCGCGCGGTTGGCAATCCCTTGACATTGAGCGGCGAATCAACGGCTTTCTGCGGCAAAACACCTGCATTTTACAGTGCGGCAGCGTGCCTTCGGCTGGCGAGGCAGGCGTCATTTCTGCTATGATTTCACTCCCTCCAATGGAACCTTAAGCAATGGCGCGTATCACAGTCGAAGACTGCCTTCAGAATGAACCCAATCTATTCAACCTAGTGTTGCTGGCCGCTAAACGCGCCCGGCGCTTGGCCAACGGCGCTGAAGCGACCGTGGAATGGGAAAATGACAAGCCGACCGTGGTGGCGCTTCGCGAGATTGCTGCCGGAAATATCACGCTCGAAATGTTGGAAGAGCCCGAGGAGCCGGCACAGCCGCCGGCGAGCGAGCTCGACATACCGTCTGATTTCCGTGCTCCGCAACTCGGGCTTGGGGATTAGCTAACGCCGGCTTACTTTAAGAGCGCCGATGGATTATGCGTCTTCCATACTCGGTTTCTTGCCTGGTGGAAGACGCTCCACCGGGATCAGCCAGCTCTTAGACAAACTCGAAGCCTATCTTTCGCCCGCCCAGGTTGAGCGGGTCCGCGAAGCCTACGACTTCGGCGCGGAAAAACACCAGGGCCAGAAGCGCGTATCGGGCGAACCGTACATCACGCACCCGGTCGCGGTCGCCGATATTCTCGCCGACCTGCGTTTGGATGCCGACACCTTGGTGGCGGCGATTCTGCACGATGTCATCGAAGATACGCCCACCGCCAAGGCGGAAATCGCATCGATCTTCGGACAGGTGGTCGCCGAACTGGTGGACGGGGTCAGCAAGCTCGATCAGATTCAGTTCAAGAATCGCCAGGAAGCGCAAGCGGAGAGCTTTCGCAAAATGCTGCTGGCGATGGTGCGCGACATCCGCGTCATCATGGTCAAGCTCGCCGACCGCATGCACAACATGCGCACCTTGGGAGCGATGCCGCCGGTCAAGCGGCGCCGTACCGCGCGCGAGACTCTCGAGATTTACGCCCCCATCGCCGAGCGCCTGGGTCTGTACGCCGTCAAGCTCGAGCTCGAGGACCTGGGGTTTCGCGCCCTGTATCCCTACCGCTACAAGGTTCTCGAACGGGAATTGAAGCGGGCGCGCGGCAATCAAAAAGAATTCATCGCCAAGATTGCCGAGACCTTCAAAGGCTCGCTGAAGAAGGCCGCCATCGTCGGCACGGTGGAGGGCCGCGAGAAGCATTTGTACAGCATCTACAAAAAGATGCAGAACAAAAAGATATCCATCAACGAAATGGTGGATGTGTACGGATTTCGCATCATCGTCGACAACGCGGATGTGTGCTATCGCGTGTTGGGCTTGGTGCACAGTGTTTACAAGCCCATGCCGGGACGCTTCAAGGATTACATCGCGATTCCGCGCGTCAACGGCTATCAGTCGCTGCATACCACGCTCTTTGGACCCAATGGCGTGCCCATCGAAGTGCAGATCCGCTCCGAGCAAATGCATCGCGTTGCGGAGTCCGGCATTGCCGCGCACTGGAAGTACAAATCCGGCGGCGACACCTTCGGCGGCGTCGAGCATGACCGCGCGCGCGAATGGCTCGCAAGCCTGGTGCAAATTCAGGAAGGCGGCAGCTCCGAGGAGTTCCTGGAGAGCGTCAAAGTCGATCTGTTTCCGGACAAGGTTTACGTGTTCACGCCGAAGGGCAAGATTCTGCGCCTGCCCACCGGCGCCACCACCGTGGACTTTGCCTACGCCATCCACACGGATGTCGGCAATCGCTGCGTCGCGGCGAAAGTGGATCGCCGGTTGGTGCCTCTGCGAACGCCTTTGCGCAACGGCCAAACCGTCGAGATCATCACCGCCAAGGGCGCCAAGCCGAATCCTTCCTGGTCCAGCTTCCTGGTGACGGCGAAAGCACGGGCCGCCATCAGGCAATACTTGAAGAATCTCAAGAAGGGCGACGCGCTCGAGCTGGGGCGCCGCTTGCTGGGGCTTGCGCTCGAAGAATTTTCGCTGAACTTGAAAAAGATTCCCGCAGCGGACATGGACGCGGTGGTCAAGGAACTCAATCTGCGCGACGCCGACGAGTTGTTCGAGAAAATAGGCTTGGGCGAGCGCCTGGCGCCGCTGGTCGCGCGGCGATTGCAGCCCGACGGCGGTCAAAGCGGCGCTGCCAACGGCGGCGGTCCGTTGATGATCGCGGGAACCGAAGGGCTGTTGGTGACATATGCCCGCTGCTGCTTCCCCATTCCCAACGATCCCATCATGGCCTATTTGAGCGCCGGGCGCGGCGTCATGATTCATCGTCAGAATTGCGGTAATCTCGCCGAATACCGCAAACAGCCGGACAAGTGGTTGTCCGTGGCCTGGGAGGCGACGCGCGGCCGCTTGTTCAGTTCCGAGATCCAATTGGAAATCAACAATCGGGTGGGCGTGCTGGCAGCGGTGGCTTCGAGCATCGCTGGAACCGAAACCAACATCGATCAGGTGTCGTTGGAAGAACGCGACGTGAATAGTTCGTCTCTCAAATTTCAAGTCCAGGTTCGCGACCGCAAGCATCTCGCCCGCGTCATCAGAACCGTCAGGCGCATGCCGGATGTACAGCGGGTAGCGCGAACGCTGGCTTAGCGGCCTGGCGGGCCGAATCCCTTTTCATTCACACCCTTTTCATTCACACCCATTCACGATCAAGGCCATGAGCAAACAAATCATTTCGACGACCGATGCGCCGGCGGCGATCGGCACCTACTCGCAGGCCACCCGGGTGGCCAATACCATTTGGGTTTCGGGACAAATCCCTTTGGATCCCAAGACCAAGGAATTGGTCAAGGGCGACATGGAGGCGCAGGTGCGCCGGGTATTCGAGAACATCAAAGCCATCGTGATCGCGAGCGGCGCCAGCCTCGACGATGTGGTCAAGGTGTCGGTTTTCTTGGTCGATCTGTCGCATTTCGCGCTCGTCAACAAAGTCATGGCTGAATATTTTCGCGAGCCGTACCCGGCTCGCGCCGCGGTCGGCGTGGCTTCACTGCCGCGCGGCGCGCAGGTCGAAGCGGAGTGCATCGTCGCTCTGTGATCGACTTGAAGCCGGTCACGGTATTGCGCGGCGTGGGCGATTCGCTCGCCGCGCGGCTGCGCACGTTGGGCGTCGAGACGACTCAGGACCTGCTGTTCCTATTGCCGCTGCGTTACGAGGATCGCACGCGCATCGTTCCTCTGGGCGAGCTTCGTCCCGGGCAGCGCGCCTCGGTCGAGGGCGAGGTCCTGCTCACCGAGGTGGCATTTCGCGGGCGGCGCCAGATGCTGTGCAAGATCGCCGATGGCTCGGGATTTTTGACGCTGCGTTTTTTTCATTTTACGGCGCAGCAGCAGCACGGCCTCGCGCGCGGCGCGCGGGTGCGTTGTTTCGGCGAGGCGCGCCGCGGCCCCAAGGGATTGGAGTTCGTGCATCCGGAATATCGGCGTGTCGATCCGCATGCTCCTCAAGCGCCGGAAGATCATCTCACGCCGATATATCCCGGTACGGAAGGCGTGACCCAGGGGCGTCTGCGCCTGCTCGTCGGCCTGGCGCTCGATCAGACCGGTCCCGAAGATCCCAAGGATTGGCTGCCGCCGGCGGTGCTCGCGGATTCGCGCCTGCCGAGCTTGCGCGAAGCCTTGCGCTACGTGCATCGCCCCCCCACGGACGCGCCGGTGGATTTATTGATGAGCTATCGGCATCCGGCGCAGCGCCGCTTGGCCTTCGAGGAATTGCTGGCACATCAGCTGTCGCTCAAGCTGCTGCGGCAGCGCATACAAAGTGATCCGGGCTGGCCGCTGACATCGGCGGGGAACCTCAAGGCCGACTTTCTGGCTGCGCTGCCCTTTTCGCTCACGGCGGCACAACAGCGCGTGCTCCTCGAAATTGAAGGCGATTTGCGGCACCCCAAGCCGATGTTGCGCTTGGTGCAGGGAGATGTGGGCTGCGGCAAAACGCTGGTCGCCGCAGTGGCGGCGATCAGAGCGATTCAAATGGGCCGCCAAGTGGCGTTGATGGCCCCCACTGAACTGCTGGCGGATCAGCACGCGCAGAATTTTCGCCGCTGGTTCGAGCCCCTCGGCGTCGCCGTTGCGCTTTTGAGCGGACGCCAGACCGGCAAAGCGCGCAGCGCCGTGCTCGATGGAATTCGTTTGGGCCACGCGCCCATCGTGATCGGCACGCACGCGCTGTTCCAAGAAAACGTCGAGTTCGCCTCGCTCGCGCTGGTCGTGGTCGATGAACAGCATCGCTTCGGCGTGCATCAACGCCTGAGCCTGCGCGAAAAGGGCGCGGTCGACGGCCATCAACCGCATCAATTGATCATGACCGCGACGCCGATCCCCCGCACGCTGGCCATGACGGCGTACGCTGACTTGGACGTGTCGGTGATCGATGAGTTGCCGCCCGGGCGCACGCCGGTAAAAACCGTGGTGCTGGCCGAAACGCGCCGCGACGAGGTGGTGCAGCGAATTCGCACGGCCTGTCTGGAAGGACGGCAGGCTTACTGGGTCTGCCCGCTCATCGATGAGTCCGACGAGATGCCCTACCAGGCCGCGGAAGAGACCGCCGCCGCGCTGGCCGCGGCGCTGCCGGAACTTGAAGTGGGGCTGGTTCATGGCCGCATGCCGCCGCAGGCCAAGGAAGGCACCATGCGGCGTTTCAAGGAAGGCCAGATTCAATTATTGGTGGCGACAACCGTGATCGAAGTCGGCGTGGACGTGCCGAACGCAACGCTCATGGTGATCGAGAACGCGGAACGACTGGGATTGGCGCAGCTGCATCAACTGCGTGGACGCGTCGGCCGCGGACAACATTCAAGCTCCTGCTTATTGCTGTACCGCGCGCCGCTGTCGTCGATGGCGCGCCTGCGTCTCGGCGTGATGCGCGATACCAATGATGGATTCGAGGTGGCGCGCCGCGATCTGGAACTACGCGGGCCGGGAGAACTCTTGGGCACACGCCAGACGGGGCTTGCGCAAATGCGTGTTGCCGATTTGTTACGCGATGCGGACTTGTTGCCGCGAGTGCAGATCGCGGCTGAATCCCTGCTGCGCGATTGGCCGTCGCATGTGGCGCCGCTCGTACGACGCTGGGTGGGACATGCAGAGCAATACGGTCGCGTGGGGTAGAATCGCGCGAATGACTCGAGGCAACGCACGTCCGATCGAATCCATTCAGTGGCAACCCGCGGAGCGCCTCGGGCAATTGTCCGTGGATGCGCGATTGCGTCCCTGGCTCATCGGCAAGGGGCTGCTGACGCTGCGTCTGAAGGAGGCTTGCCGCAACCGCTTTGCCTTGCGGCTGGTGGATCAGTGGAGCGGCCTGTTGAGCGCGTCGCATAGATCGTTGCTGCGAACCGAAGACAATGCGGGTTTGTTTCGCGATGTTGAAATGTGCTGCGGCGACAGTGTTTGGGTGTTCGGCCAGACCATCGTGCCGGACTCGACGCTGTGCGCGCATCCCTGGCTTGCTGAGCTGGGCGATTCCGCCCTCGGCGAAACCTTGAGCGATTTATCCGGCGTCGAGCGCAGCTCCTATGAGTACGCGTGGTTGCCGATCGAGGAAGCCGTGACGGCGCGCGCGCTGCGCAATGCCGAGATCAAACCCGCGGGGCTGTGGGCGCGCCGCGCTCGAATTACCCTGCGCAGCACGCCCCTGTTGACTCAAGAATTGTTTCTGCCCTCCATGGGCCGCGTTTAGACACGGCATACTCAGACAGGCTCCTAGTGCCACTGCCACGCAACGGCGATGAATTAGCCCAGATGATCATGGCGCGGTTGCGCTGGTACGCCTACCGCATTCGCTTTCATCCCTGGACGACCGAAGAGCTGCCGAAAATTCTCGGCACGATGCATGACTATATCCGCCTCACGCGCTTGGACCGCCCGATCGGCATTTGGCTGCTGCTGTGGCCGACGCTGTGGGCGTTGTGGATCGGCAGCCGCGGCCAACCCAAGCCGGTCATTTTCATTATCTTTGTGGCCGGGACGGTGCTCATGCGCTCCGCCGGCTGCGCCATCAATGATTACGCCGACCGCAGCTTCGACCCCCAGGTAGAGCGCACCCGGGACCGGCCGCTGGCCGCCGGACGCTTGTCGACTCTCGAAGCTTTGGTGCTGTTTGCGCTGCTGTCGCTGTCGGCGCTCTTGCTCGCGCTGCAGCTCAATCGACTGACTCTGTTGTATGCGGTAGGCGGCGCGTTCATCGCCGTCACCTACCCATTCGTCAAACGGTTCTTATCGGTGCCGCAAATGTACTTGGGGTTAGCCTTTGGCGCGGGGATCCCCATGGCTTTCGCTGCGCAAATTGAAACGGTGCCGCGGGTCGCGTGGCTGCTGCTGCTGGCCAACGTGCTGTGGGTTACGGTGTACGACACCATGTACGCCATGGTGGATCGCAACGACGACGTGAAGATCGGCGTGAGATCGACAGCCATTCTGTTCGGCGATTCGGATCGCCATATCATCGCCGTGCTCATGATCATGACGCTGGCGTCTCTGTATCTGGTGGGAAAAATCCTGCGCGCAGGTGGCTGGTACAACACCGGACTGATGGCCGGCGCCGTGTTCTTTGTCTATCAGCTATGGCTGATCCGGGAGCGGGACCGGGATGGCTGCTTCCGCGCCTTTCTCAACAACAATTTCTTCGGCATGTCCGTGTTCATTGGGCTGGCGCTCGAGTATCAATTCGCCCGGCTGCCCTCGTAAACCGACAACTGACATGTGGGTTGACTAGTGAACGCGGCCACCGAATACTGGCCGGCATCAACGGAGGTGCCGGTGCCGCGCAACGATTGGACTCTCGCCGAAGTAGGCGAACTTTTTGACTTACCTTTCATGGACTTAGTGTTCAGAGCGCACCAGGTCCACCGTGAATTTCAAACGCCGAATACCGTGCAGATCAGCACGCTGCTCAGCATCAAAACGGGTGCCTGTCCCGAGGACTGCGCCTACTGCCCGCAGAGCGTGCGTTTCGATACCGGTCTTGAGGTGTCGGAACTGATGGAAATCGAAGCCGTCGCCGCCCGCGCTCGAGCCGCCAAAACTTCAGGCGCCACGCGCTTTTGCATGGGCGCGGCTTATCGATCGCCCAAACAAAAGGATTTGCGCAAGGTCATCGCCATGATCAGCGAGGTCAAGGCCTTGGGATTGGAAACCTGCGCCACCTTGGGGATGTTGACTCAAGACCAGGCTCAGGAACTTAAAACAGCGGGTCTGGATTACTACAACCACAATCTCGACACCTCGGCGCAGTACTACGAAAAAATCATCAGCACCCGCACCTACCAGGATCGGCTGGAAACGTTGCAGGCGGTGAGGGACGCCGGCATCAATGTCTGTTGCGGCGGCATTGTCGGCATGGGCGAGGATCCGCAGGACCGCGTTGCGCTGCTGCACACGCTTGCCACCTTGCCGGAACATCCGCAAAGCGTTCCCATCAACCAGTTGGTGCGGGTCAAGGGAACACCGCTGGCGGACTCGACGCCGCTCGATCCCTTCGATTTCGTGCGCATGATTGCCGTGGCGCGCATTCTCATGCCCTTGAGTCACGTGCGCCTGTCGGCGGGCCGGGCGCAGATGAGCGATGAGTTGCAGGCCCTGTGTTTCATGGCCGGCGCGAATTCAATTTTTTATGGCGAAAAGCTCCTCACCACGGGCAATCCCGATACCGAACACGATCGACGCCTGTTTCAGCGCCTGAAAATCGTTGCCGAATCGCCGACTCACTCCGCGGAATCGATCGGCCCCGCGATCGGCCCCGCGCCGCAATCCTTGCCCCACGCTGCGGGAGTTTCTGTGGCATCGTAATGGGTTATGAGCGATGACATCGGTGCGTACGCCCTCGAACCGCGCTGGGTGAGGCGCTCTTTCGACCGGGCCGCCAAAACCTATGATGCAGCTGCCGTACTGCACACGGAAGTTCGCGAGAATTTGTTGCAGCGGCTGCAGTTGACGACGCTCGAACCCCGCGTCGTTCTCGACGCCGGCGCCGGTACCGGTCATGCCAGCCGCGCGCTCAGGCGCCGCTACCCCAAAGCTCAGATTGTCGCCTTGGATTCATCGCGCCGGATGTTGCAGGAGGCGGCGCGGCAGCAGTCCTGGC